>CALXRR010000074.1 GCA_944390905.1 uncultured Alphaproteobacteria bacterium | reverse complement strand
CCTGATACTGATAATATGTGCAAACTGGAAGGTTATGTAAACACGGTCTGCAATTCTACTCAAGACAAAGGAACTCTTTGTCCTTATGATAATGGTTGGCACACCGGTTGTACTTGTAAGCCGGAATACAACAAGGCTTGTAATGGCAACGACGAGCAAGGCAAAGGAACTGCGTGTAACGGCAAATATAAAGAATGTTGTAAAAAATGTACCGGATACAACTACACCGCCAGCAATATCCCGACAGGACACGTCAAAACCGGAAGCTGTGAAAGCTGTAACGGTACTAAATATAAGACTAAATGCGATACCAATTCATCAAATACGGGAACTTATGTTAACTGCGGCTCTGCGAGTGGCAGCGGCACAAGCTGTAAAGATGACAGCGGAACTTATTACACCAAGTGCACTTGTCCGACCATGTATGAATGGAGCGCGTCAGCCAAAAAATGCGTCTGCTCAACCGGATATAAATACACTTGCTCCGGTACCGGATATTCCGGCGGCGATGGCAATAGCTGCGATGGAAAATATCAGAAATGCAAATGTAAAACCGGATTCACGTGGAGTGCCTCTAGCGGAATGTGCGTTTGCAACGGCACGGATTGGTGCACGCTCAACCAAGACTGCACGGCGTTAGGATATAAACAGCAGAGCTGTAATGGCTCTATTCTAAAGTGTATGTTCGATTCTGACTATGTTTATTGTGTATGCCGCATAACTCAACAATATACTTGTACCGGCACTAATGAAAACGGAGGTGTAGGTACACCTTGTGACGGAAAATACACCGCATGCAAATGTAAAACAGGTTTTACATGGACTGGCAATACCTGTTGTTCTACAGATTATAAATACACCTGCTCCGGAACCGGATATTCAGGAGGATCTGGCACAGTTTGCGGCGGGAAATATACTAAATGCACTTGTAAATCACCTTATACATGGACTAATGGGGCTTGCTCTTGCCCCGAAACTTATCAATACACCTGCTCCGGAACCGGTTACTCCGGCGGCTCGGGTACTGCCTGTGGTGGAAAATATACATCCTGCACCTGCACCAGCGGATATACTTGGAGCAATGGAAGTTGCACCAAACAGTCGTCTTCAAGCTCAAGTAGCTCATCAAGTTCTTCCAGCAGCTCTTCGAGCGGAGGATCTTGTACTAACACCAGTGCCTCGACAACTTTTAGCTGCTACGCGCAAACTTGCGTAGCATATGCCAGCGGTTCAAATGCAGGAAAATATCGAGCAGCATGTCAATGCAGTGCATCTAACTCGTTATGCGGAGAAAGCTACCAAACAGGAAGTGTTAGAGATTTTAGCACTAAATCTGAATGTGAAAGCTATAGCAGCTCATTAAACTGTTCTCAATACAACCATACCACGACATGTACTATTTGCATTTAACTATTCAGAATAAGGAGATACTAAGATGAAAAACTACTTATATTTAACAACTGTCATTATTGGAAGTAGTATGGTTATCGTGAATACTATGTCTTGGGCGCAATGCGTGAGTACGCAGGACTGCACGGCGCTGGGCTATACCGAAACTTCATGTCCCAATGGTAAAGGTGTTAAATGCCCATTTGGAAACAAGTGGTTTTGTGGAGAATCTTCATGTAATTATGTTTGCGAAGATTTAGGATTTAAATATTCTTGTTCAGGTACAGGTTATTCTGGTGGTTCTGGCAAACCTTGTAATGGGAAATATATGTCTTGTAATTGTGTATCTCCATATGAATGGAAATCTGATAGCTGTTCTTGTCCGACAGAATATCAATATAGTTGTAGTGAATCAAGTGGTATGGATGGTGGAGAGGGAACAGCCTGTAATGGAAAATATAAATCTTGTAAATGCTCCACAGGATATGGATGGAAAGATGGGTCTTGTGTATCAATGGTTTGCGCTAAAACTACTCAAATAGGATTTACCTGTCCCGCAAGTTGTTCTGTCAATGGGAATAAGGCGACTATACAATGTAATTGTGGAACATGTCCAGGATTTATAATTGGTGTATCAGGAAGTGGCCGTCCGGGACAAACTTATACTATTGTTAGTGGTGATGGAAGCTATGGATGTTCTCAAAGTCGTTCATTTTGTAGGCGATATTCTGGAACTTGTACTATTTGTCAAGAATGGAAATTTCCTGATTAAATAAATATAAAAAGGTTCTGAACCCAAAATTTCAGAACCTTTTTTGTTGGCTTTCCGCCCTTTGCTATTTGTTAATCGGGAAGACACTGACGTTAGTGTTGTTATATGTAGAGGTTCCGGTCGGGGACTCCTGTTCAAGGATGCTGGCAGCAGCATTAGACATATTGTTGTTGCCCTTATACCTTAAGTTGGGCGCTAAGGGGTATGCATCAGTCGGCAATCTAAACATCATATAACCGGTAGCCCCGCCATAAGTCGGCCCAGACAAACCTATTGAATAATAACCGCCGACATAACCATAATCTAAATCAATATAGTCAATTGAAAATACTGTCTTGATAGAGGTTTGCCCAATGGCATTCATTTTACAAGTATAGCCAGGGTCTTCCATCAAAATATTACTGGTGCTTTGAACATAAATACTGGTTTTGGCCGGAATACAATCCGGAGTCTGCCCATTGTAGCTTATGTTATAATTTAGAACCAAATTCAACTGCGTATTGCCCTTGCCGACCGACACATCCGTAATCTTAACCGAGTCAATATAAATATATCCCTGAACTATACCGATAGTAGCCGGAAGCTGAATATAATTCTCGGTGCAGGCATGCGTTGAAGGGTCAGCCTCACACACCATGGCGGTCTTACGGCTGTTATTTTGAAACAAATGTAGCAGTGAATTGTGAATATATTCGCGGCTCATAGACAGCTTTGACGGAGCACATTGCTTAGACCGACAAACAATAACCGAGCTCGGATGGCGCAAACGAGCATTTTCCACAATAGTCTGCTCATTAAACGGATCATTCAAAAAATCCTGCAAACTACGAGTCCGAAGCCCGCACCCGCACAAGGTGACGGCCATTGCGCCGTAAAATAGTTTTTTGCTCAAGCTGCCAATCACGGTTTTGTTCTTCCTTAACATAAGTTTCTGTATGTTTATAAACAGTCCTTATCATAAGTCAAACTTTTCAAAACAACAAAGGATTTTTTCAGGTTATTAAACACATTTTTAATTTTAAGTTTTATGCTGACATAAAAGGAGGATTTATGCGCTGGGTTTATTTAATTTTAATAGGTGGAATATGCTTTTCCGCACCGCTTGAGGCCAAGGGGCTAAAACCTTGGAGCTCCACCCAAGTAAAGGTGATTGACGGCGACAGCATTGTTGTCGGCGGACGAGAAGTCCGCCTGGAAGGGATTGACGCTCCCGAATACCACCAAGATTGCTACAATGCAGAGGGCAAAGCTTACGCCTGTGGAGTACGCGCCACGGAATATATGCAAAACCTGACCAAATGCCAAAAGCTGCGTTGCGAACCGATTGAAATTGATAGATACAAGCGTGTTGTGGCAGTATGTTTTGCCGGAAAAACCAACCTTAATGCCGAGATGGTGCGCAGTGGAAACGCCGTTGCTTATGACCGTTATGATGATGCTTATGTTAAAGATGAACAAGACGCGAGGGAACACAAACGCGGTATTTGGAGCGGCAAATTTATGCGTCCGGAGTTCTGGCGCCTGCTCCATAAATAACACACCGCCACAAGCTGGGGCAGCCACGGTGCCCGTGGAGCCCTAGGTTAGCGGTAGCGAGATTGGGGCAAAGGACGAACTGCGTTCGGAAGCTGTGCCAGCTTCACTCCCTAAGTTAGTTGTTACTAGTTTCGTGTTTTAATTAACCGCGATGCTTACATGGTGTCGGTGTTGAGTTCTTGGCACTGGATCCCCGGGTCAAGCCCGAGGATGACAGTGCCGGTAGTGGTATAAAAACCTAATAAGGAGTGAGCACCGGGCGAACGGAGTAGCCGTCGTAGTCGTCGAACCAACCGCCGTAACCATTGGACATATCCACGATGTAGTAATGGTTGTGGCCGCCGTCGATAGACGACCAATAGTACTCATCTGTCAATTGCGTCCCACCATTTGTCAAAAGCAACGAGTTGACTCGTGATTTATTTTGATAAATTGATAGCAATTGCTGACTTGTTGGCAAGGTTCCTTTGACATAGCTGCAGAATGAGTAGTTTCGGCATTGGCTATTAGCACTAGACCAATTCATACGTCCTAAATCTTTCATTGCGACATAGAAGCCCATACCTGTAGCACGTACACCAACAACTTTGCCATTGCAATAATACAGCTCGCCTTGGGCGCCGTTGAGCACTTGTTTCTGGCAACTACCATCTTTCCACTCATAGCCAGAGGTGCAGGTGCATTTTGCATAATAACCGCCACAGCCGGTATCCTCTCCGCCGGTCTCATTACTACCGTTACACTTTTCCGTATATTGACTAGCACACTTAGTACAAGCCGTGCCACTCCAAGTATATTTGTCTGCACACACGCATGACGTATACTTGCCGTTACACGCCGCACTTGCCGGCTGGGTCCCATATCCCGTACCCGTACATGTATACTTAAACCCTATACCGCACTGGTCTACACAGAACCACTTGTTACCAAATGGGCATTTGACCCCATTACCATTTGGGCAGGAGCTCTCGGTATAGCCCAAGGTTGCGCAGTCTTGTGTGCTCACACATTGCGCCCAAGCTTCTCCGCTGGTGGCAAGGCTTACGCTGATTATCGCAGTGCTTAAATATAAATATGTTTTCATAATATCTTCTCCTTTAGCTTCCCTCTCTTGCTAGAGAGGGTGACGGCAGCGCCGTCGGGTGAGTAGACCAACAAACGCTTAGCGTTTGCGCTAATAGCAAATGGCATAATTGGTGTTGAACGGGCATTTGATGAACTTGCCCGAACAGCTCTGTTGCTTGTAACCCAAGCTGGCGCAGTCTTGGTTGAGCGTGCACCAATCCGTGCCGTTACAAACGCACATGCCGCTGGAGGCACTCCACGTGAATCCGGTTTTACATTTGCATTTTTGATATTTGTTATCACAACTATTACCATCACCGCCGGAATATCTCGTCCCCGAACAAGTGTATTTGTACCCCGTCGAGCAGACGCATTTTTTCGCTGACGCGCTCCATTCATACATGGTCGGGCAGGTGCATTTGGTGTAATAAGTTCCGCTGTCATCTTTACAGCTTGTCCCGCTGCCGGTCGCCGAGCCGCAGTTGACATAAGTTCCGGTATTTGAAGAATTGGTATCACATTTGGTCTTGTATTTAGTACCGGTACAGCTGGAGCAACTGGCGGTCTTTACATGACCCGCCGGAATATTGCTGGCAGTGTAGTTATATCCGGTACATTTTTTACAACACTCTTTATATTTGCCGTTACATGCAGTTCCTTTGCCTTGCTCATCGGTGCCATTACAAGCCTTGTTGTATTCCGGCTTACAAGTACAACCGGTGTGCCAGCTATTGTTATAAGGGCACAGAGTTCCTTTATCTTGAGTAGAATTGCAGACTGTGTTTACATAACCTTCCAGTTTGCACATATTATCAGTATCAGGGTCAATCGGTCCCGCACCGCTGGAAGAACTGCTATCCGTCCCACCTCCGGCACCACCACAATTCCCCGCATCCGTTATAAAACACACGGAGGCCGTGAGCCCTAGCTCTCCGGTATCTTGTTCCGATAACTCCAAGCGCGATGCTTCTTGTTCTTTGTGTGGATAGATATTGGAAGAAGATAAAAAATTGGATAAGGAAAGAAGTTTGGCTTGAGAAACAAGGTGTGTATTATGTGTGTGTGAAGATAAATCTGTTTCTGATGGGAGAATACCGGCTTGGGCAGATAAAACACTACCTAAGCTTAGACAAGATACGGAAATCAATAAGTAAACATGCCGTTTCATGATAATATCTCCTCGCAAACCTCTTTCCTACGAGTCTCATACTATCACAATTTTTCATCTATGTAAATATTAATTTTTCAAAACTGGTAAAATATTGCACAACTCCCCACCGGCACGACGCGAACGCAATTCGTTTCTCTGCCCCTATCTGCCAACAGCAAACTTAGGGCTCCACGGGCACCGTGGTCGCGCATTCCTTGCCCCAATCTCGCCACCGCTAACCTAGTGGGTGAAGCGGCACCCGCTTCCACCGGCACGGAGCGAACGCAGTTCGTCCTCTGCCACTATCCATCAACAGCTGGTTTAGGGGGTCAAGCTGGCACAGCTTGCACGGGCACCGTGGCTTCCAACCGCCTTAACCGATATGATAAGTAAAATAACGCGGTACTTCATACAGTACAATCCGCGCCACATTTTTAAATGCCATTTTTTTGGCGCCAAACATTACTTCACCATTAGCCGAGGGCAAACATCCGTGACGCAACTGATATTCCCTCACATCTCTAATGCCCATAAACCAACCGTTGTCAAAATGCACACCCCAACCATAAGATGATTGACTGGCATTTATCTGAATTGCATTACACTTATCATCTCCGACAAACTCGCCTTGCAAAGATTGGCTGTCAACTACAAAATACTCATCACTCAAATATCCGCTGTACTCACGCGCATATAAATCATCATTATTCTGATAGCCGCCATCATCATCTTCGGCAACAACTTCTTCAACCTCAGTATTTAAAGGCGCAACAGGTTCAACCTTTTCTTCGGTTATGACAAGCGGTTCATCATCTTTAGGCTCAACCGGCTCATCTGCAATTATAGAATCTTCAGTATGAGGCTCACCATCTACGATAGTCTCTCCATCAGGCAGAACCTCAACCGCTACAACCTTGTCTTGGGCTTTCATATCTTCAATTTCAGCTTCTTCCTGCTCTTCGGGTGAAAGCTCAAACTTCGGAATAGCACCTTGTCTGGCAGGCTTATTATCATCAACTATAATATCTTCAGGAGACAAATTCCGCTGCCTGTCATCCACATTCTCATCTTCATCATCAAACAAAACATCATCAGTTTCATCTAATGAGTCATCAAACTCCAAATCATCATCCCCATCCAAGGCCTGATTAACCGTATCATCAAGCGTCTGCTGTTCGGCATTTCCATTATTCCAACTCCGCACAAAGTCAGGAACCTCATCATCAGTATCATTGTCATCAACTGTTGTATCCACAACTTGCTCCTCAGCTTCTGCAGCTTGCGGAGTTGCCTCGACCACAGCCACATCAGCCGCATCTTCCATTTCAAGAGCAGCGGCACTGTCATCATTTTCACTCAAAAAATCATCAATTGATGCGGTTTCATTTTTACCCCAATCAGGCAATGGCGCAATCACATGCCCCTCACTCTGGGGAGACTGCTCGACCACCGGCTCATCAACAGAGACCTTATCTTCAGCCACTTTGGTCTCTTCTGCAGACACAACCACAGATTCTGTATCAGCAGTTTGAGCCACCTCAAAACTTGCATCATCCAAAAATTCATCTTTGTTCGGCTGTTGATTATACAATGGCTTTTCTTCAGGCAAAGCCGACTTATCATACACCGGCGGCGCCATATGCTCCACCCCGTCCTCATCAACAAAAGGCTCTTGATACACCGGCACAGCCTCGACCTCCGATTCTGGTTCGGGTAAAGCCTCCGGTTCCGGCTCTGGCTCCACGTCCGGCTGTACCTTTACCGGCACGCTCAGCTCCACCTTATCCGGCTCAAAACCTGATATTTCCGGAGGATTTTCAGAGCCCATCATGTCAGTATAATCCAACTCGGCATCATTATTTTTCACATCAGTATCTTCAAGCATTTTACTATCCCCGAACACAATATTACGCCTATGATAACTCAATAATCTTAAAATGCTTTTAATAAAACGCCTGATTCTCAATTAAAATCAGGCGTTTTTTTATCCTAAGCGAAAAAATACTTCCGAATAGCCGTACTATAAGGGAATAGAAATGAGTACCCTCAAGCCTCCCATATCACTATCAGCCAATTCGATTTTACCACCATGAGATGAGATTACATCTTTAGCAATCGACAATCCCAATCCGACGCCGCCGGTTTCTTTGTTGCGTGATCCTTCGATTCGATAAAACGCCTTGAAAACATCCTCGCGCTTATCAGCCGGAATCCCCGGCCCATCATCATCAACAGTCACCTCCAAACGATGGTTGTTGCTTTCAAGCTTGACCGCCACCGTGTTAGCAAAATCAAAAGCATTTGAAATCACATTGGTCAAAGCGCGTTTCAAAGCCTGCTCCCGACCTTGGATTGCACTCACTTGGTCATTTGTGGCATAACGAATAAGTGCATTTTTGTTACGGAATTTATTAAGTATGCTTAAAATCAGCTCGTTCATATCCACGAATGTAGACTTCTCACCCGCTTCTCCGCTGACAAAATCCAAATATCCATCGAGCATTTTTTCCATCTCGGCAATATCTTGCATCAAGTCAGTTTTGTCCTGACCGTCTGGCATCATTTCAGCCTGGAGTCTCATGCGGGTCAACGGAGTTCTAAGGTCATGAGACACTCCGGCCAGCATCTGCGTCCGCTCACTGATTTGGCGTTGGATTCGCTCTTTCATTTTAATAAAAGCCAATCCAGCCTTGCGCACTTCCGAAGAACCATAAGGTTTGAAATCTTTATTATCAATACCTTTACCAAAATCTTCAGAAAACTTGGCTAAATCAGCGATTGAGCGCACCTGGATTCTGAGGAAGAGTACCGCCACCAAGAACAAGAGCAAAGAAGTACCGACCATCCACGCCACAAAGCCAAACACCGCTGTCGTAAAGATATTTTTAGAAGAAGTAATAAAGCGATACAATCCCTTAGAAGTATCCACAAACACCCAAACATAATCTTTATCCGAGCTCAAAAATACATTTGTTTCACTCTCGGGGAATTTTTGTTTCAGAGAGTCTTCCAAAAATCCTGTAATCAAGCGGTTATTTTTGCTGGCTTTATTCAAGACCTGATGTTTGTCTTGATTAGAATAAAAAGTCACACTCATATCCCAGTTTTTCATAGCCAACTTAGAGATTGTATCAAGCCTTTTGGTATTACCGTCAGCATA
Organism: uncultured Alphaproteobacteria bacterium; assembly: GCA_944390905.1. GTDB lineage: Bacteria > Pseudomonadota > Alphaproteobacteria > RF32 > CAG-239 > HGM16780. Next base: position 2,110 of record CALXRR010000074.1, on the reverse strand, counting down.
ATCAATCACGACTTGCATATCAGAAGTCAGGTTTTCAGACAAACGTTTTCCCATACGGGTCCAGTTTCCGTTAAAGAAAGCCACGATAGAAACGACCTGCACCACAATAAGCGGAATAAAGATTAGCAGCATAGTCCGAAAGAACAATGTCTGCGGCAAAAACTTTAACTTCAAGAAACGCAGTGTTTTATCCACCGCCTTAGGAAATTTTACATGCATTATAGATTCTCCTCAGTAACAACTGCTAAAGAGCATAGAACCAAACAAAAATAAATTCCAGTAAAATAAACTAACAAATAATTACAATTTTATTTCAGAGCGTTTCATAATCACCTAATTTCCTCTCCCGTGCAATATATTCCTCTCCCACTCACCCCACCAATTCCCTCTCCCGTGCAGGGAGAGATCGACGGCTGTGCCGTCGGGAGAGGGCAGCCCCGACGCGCAAGCGCTGATATTTAACCTTTATTTTTTTATGTTCTTTTCCTCTCTTCCATTCAACTGATATCTAAACAATCATCCACCACAAGCTGGCACAGCTTGTGCCTCCGGCTCTGCCGGAGCAATCATCAGAATGTATATTGATTTTTAACCTTTGTTATGTTAAAATTTTAATTAGCGGGCAAAGTTTGTCCGTCAGGGCGTAGTAACCCTTTACTGTATAGTCGTTTGGGTATAACGACTTAAAATAATGATTACCGGTACTTATATGCCTATTTGGGCGGGTGCCGGTACTATAAGAGCCTAGCTTGAAAATGCCGGGCCGTATTATACAGTTACGGTTACTAACACCCGTCCGCCCTTTGTTTTCAAAGAGTGGACGTTGTTTTTATAACGATTAAAACAAAGGGTGTTGTGTAATGACTAATACTAAATTATTTTTACTTATCGGGACATCTCTGTCCTTAATTCCCCAAACTATTAACGCTCAATGTGTCGCGACACAAGATTGCGCCACTTTGGGGTATACTGAAACCTCTTGCTCCGGCGGGAGCGGTGTCAAATGCCCATTTGGCAATAAATGGGCATGCTTCAAATCCGAGTCGGAAATCAAAGACCAACTTTGCACCGAACTCGGCTTCACCCAAACTTGCACCGGCACCGGATATTCCGGCGCCGTCGGCAAAGCTTGCAACGGCAAATACTCCGAATGTATCTGTGCTTTTGGTTATGCTTGGAACGATTCGTCTCAAAAATGTGAAGACGCCACCGCCAACTGTACCATCGGTTCTTTCTATTATGCGGACGGAACATGTTCAAATGATTATATCTCAAGCAAAACTTTGCTTGGCATTGTAATCTATGAAAAATCGGCCAGCGAAAGCGGTTGGGTAATGACGCATAAGCCGGTAACTACCGGTATTGCGTGGGATGGATACGGAACTGATATTCCGGGACTTACTAACATAACATCAGAATCAAACTTAACCGATATACAAGCCAGCTGTACCAATACCGACATTATTACTGCATACGGCAGCAGTTCAACATATCCGGCAGCATGGGCGGCTAAGAATTATAGTCCTAGCGGAACTCCAAGCGGTAAATCTTGGTGCCTACCTTCAGGCGGCTTATTAAATACAGCATTAAACAATTCAGCTAACTTCACTAAATTCAATGCAGCCGTATACAAAATCCAAGCTTATGCAGGTACCAGCGCAGCAACAATTCTAGGAAATGTATCCAATGAATATGAGCGCGTTTGGTCGTCGTCTGAGTACTCCAGTTACTTCGCATGGACCTTCGCCGCCTATCGGAATGGTTCGCTCACTATGTACGACGGCTACTATAAGTACGATAGCGGTAGCTACCGCTCCGTCCGCCCGGTGCTCGCTTTTTAGTTTTTTATCCCTCTACCGGCACTGTCATCCTCGGGCTTGACCCGGGGATCCAGTGCCAAGAACCCAACACCGACACCATCTAAGCACCGCGCCTCCTTTGCCCCTATCCATCAACAGCTAACTAATGCCCGCGGGGGCTCCCCGCCTCCACGAGCATCGTGGCTGCCTCAGCTTCCAAAGGCTCGTCACGATGACGAGCCTTTTAAAACATAGAATCCAAGAGTTTGATATTTAGGTGTGCTGCGCAGGGATTTTTGAGCGACGTGTAC
>CALXRR010000073.1 GCA_944390905.1 uncultured Alphaproteobacteria bacterium | reverse complement strand
TGGCGTAATTAATAGTTTGTACAATAATTTGTCCACTATTAATACTGCTATTAGTAAAGCAGGAGGTACTAAATTAGAGGGTGATAATGAACACATTTGGTCGTCGTCTGAGTATAGTTACGGCCACGCGTGGATCTTCTGTACGGATCTTGGCGCTGGTTCGGGCGGCTTGCTCTACTACCGTAAGGACTACGACTACGGCTACGTTGTTCGCCCGGTACTCGCTTTCTAGGTTTTTATCCCACTACCGGCACTGTCATCCTCGGGCTTGACCCGGGGATCCAGTTCCCAGAACCCTCAACGGGCAGGGTGCGAACGCAGTTCGTTCCTCTGCCCCAATTTTGCTACCGCTAACCTAGGGGGTCAAGCTGGCACAGCTTGCAAAGGCTCGTCACGATGACGAGCCTTTCAAATATGGATTCTAAGAGTTTGATATTTAGGTGTGCTGCGCAGGGATTTTTGAGCGACGTGTACAACCACACCAACAATCCGCATACTCTATCTAAGCATCGCGCCTTCTGTAGCACAGCGCAGGCTACCGCAAACCTAGGGGGTGAAGCTGCCTCAGCTTCCAAGCATGACACCTGAAGAGCAAACTCTCCCCCTACGCAGCTTGCCCTACTTAAGTTGTAAGACACTACTTAAGCTGGGTTTTATACAATGCCGCATAAATCCCATCTGGCTTTTTAATCAGCTCCTCATGAGAACCCTCTTCAACCAGCTCTCCATAGTTGACAACAATAATCTTATCGGCATTTCTGACCGTTGACAACCTATGGGCAATAATCAGCACCGTGCGGTCTTTCATCAGATTATCAATTGCCTGCTGCACCACCGCCTCAGACTTATTATCCAAAGCTGAAGTCGCCTCATCCAAAATCACAATCGGAGCATTTTTCAGAAAAGCTCGGGCAATAGCAATACGCTGCTTCTGACCACCGGAGAGCAAAACTCCCCTCTCACCAATTTCAGTATCCAAACCATTGTCCAAAGTTGAGATAAACTCATCCAAACAAGCCATGGTCACAGCCTTAGCCACCTGCTCTGCAGAAGCATCTTCATTTCCGAGCATAATATTGTCGCGAATAGTTCCGCTAAACAAAAAGTTATCTTGAAATACCTCAGAAATATTGTCACGCAAAGAGTGCAAATCCAGCTCTTTAATATTCACACCATCAATTAAAATCTCTCCGTTCCCCGGTTGTAAGTCATAAAAACGCGGGAGCATATTAACCAAAGTTGTTTTACCGCCGCCGGAGTTGCCGACAAAAGCCACGGTCTGCCCTTTTTTAATCTCGAGATTAACTTTTTTCAGCACCGGATGCCCCGGAACATATTCAAATGATACATTTTTATAAGTAATCCCTTTACGCAGGCCGTCCATTTTTTTGGCTTTAGGCTGGCTGACGATAGCAGGTTTAGTGTCAAGCAAACTAAAGACACGCTCCATTGCGAGCAAAGCCATCTGCACATTGTTATAGTTATTGCCGATAGACTTAATCGGAGTATATAGCATAATCAAAGCTGCAATAAATGAGACGAAATTACCCGGAGTAATCTGCTGGTTCACAATCAAATAGCTACCATACCAAATCACGGCAGCGATTCCCAAAGATACAATAAAATGCATCAACGGCGACATCATACCGGTACGCTGCACCATTTTAATACCGAGCTTGAACACTGTCTGCAAAGTATCCTTAAAGCGACGATTTTGATATTTTTGCAAGTTATAAGAAGCGATGATTCGGTTTCCGTTATAAGTCTCATTATAATGCATCATCACCGCAGCACCGGAGAAAATGGTTTTATCCATAAGTCCATGAATTTTACGTCTGACGGTAGTCAGCGGATACAAAGCGCCAAAGAGCACGACAACGGCAATAATCGCCAACTGCCAAGAGTTATAAAACAGCACCGCAACCAAAGACAAAGACGAGAACACACGAGTAGTAAAGAGCTTCAAGTTTGAAAGCAATCCATTACAAGCCAAATCAACATCACCGTTGAAGCGCATCATCACTTCACCGGAATTGGTTTTATCGTAAAAAGCGGCATCAAAGGTCATCAGCTTATCAAAGAGCTTAATTTTCATATCATTAGCGATTTTTCGGCCGACCCAAGTATTCATATAAGTTGCCAGATAATTCATCCCGCTCTGCAAGCAGCTAAAGACAATAATCAACAGCGGAATATAAGAAGTCGCGGTCATACTTTTTTGAACCAAGACCACATCCATATAAGGTTTCAGCGCCCAAGCAATAACGGCATCCATGGCACCGATAGGAATAGTAATCAACAAAGCCACCAAAGCTCTGAACCAATAAGGCTTAACATATTCCATCATACGAGAATAATTTTGGAACCAATTGAACTTCCGTAATTTCTTTTTAATAAATCCGAACATAAAAGACCTTTACGCACATTACTATATAAATAAAGCACTCAGATTACATCCGAGCAAACACCTATAAATATAGGAAAGTCTCCTTTTATTCGCAAGTATATTTTCACACTTTCCCCCAGACGGGGAGCAACAAAAAAGGCCGCCTGATCAAGGCGGCTGTAAAGGATTGGCTGCTTCACATGGATTCGAACCACGATTAACGGAGTCAGAGTCCGCTGTCCTACCATTAGACGATGAAGCAATAATCAATTTATGGCAACATTATAAGGAAGATAAGGTTACATGTCAAGCATTTTTAGCAGAAATAAAAAAATTTTTTCTGTTGCCCTTAAAACAAAAATATGAGAAAATAATAAATGTAGATAACCAATATTAGGATTATATTATGCGAAAACGAATATCCAAAGCCCTTAAGGCCGACGGAGACAAAGCCTCGGCTCGAAGGCAGAACAAAATTCAATATTTATTTCATTCCACTCACCCGAAGGCATGGGTTAATAAAATATGCACAGATGAGGGCGCAACCGTTCTGAAGGAGGTGTAACATGCTTACCTTTAGAACCAACATTACCTCACAAGACTTATCTCGTGTCCGCGAAATATCAGCATCCAGCGGTTTATTTGATGAAGACGACGTTGACATCACGGTTTGTCTGGCTGATGATGCCTTATACCAGCTTCAACACCCTGAAGATGAAGACTATCCTCATGATACCAACTTTTTGTTTGCAGAGCAAAACGGCGTAACTTGCGCATATGCTTGTTACGGTGAGATAGCTGATTCTAATGGGACTTATGAGCTGTTTTGGCTGGCCACCCACAATGACTATCGCGGTCAAGGCATCGGTCACATGCTGATTCAGGAGTTAATTCGCCGGCTCAAAAAGCAAGGAGCCCGCAAACTCTATATCAAGACCGAAGGCCGCCCGCAATATCAATCGACGCGTCGTTTTTACGATTCGTGCGGTTTCACACTTGAGGCCACACTCAAACAATACTATGATCGCCATGATGACTGCTGCATTTATGGCTTGTGCTTAGATGATATCGAAGCCAACGATAATAATGAGGAGAAAATCGCCGCAGAATAAACGCTTTAACTTCTGAGACCTATCCCTGCCATATCATTGGCAGGGATTTTTTATAACATAAGCATATCATAAACTTCTAATTTAGCCCTCCGCATTTCACCTCCCCAAAAAACCTATTGCACACAAATTTATTTTATGTTATGATAAGATTCGTGAAGATAAGATTATACTAAAAGT
>CALXRR010000072.1 GCA_944390905.1 uncultured Alphaproteobacteria bacterium | reverse complement strand
ACTTCCAGCTCCGCTCCGCCTTTTCTTCCTCTACCCTTCCTTTCCATCCCATACCCGCTCCATCCCTTCATCTTCCGCCTCCGCCTGATAAACCCTCCCTTAATCTGTTAGACAAAATTAGCCGCAACACACAATTTTATCCCAATCAACCATCCACCACAGGCTGGAACAGCCTGTGCCTCCGGCTCTCGCCGGAGCCTAAAGTATCAACCGATACAATCCAAGTATTATTTACTGTTCTTCTCACTTGTCCCTTACAATCACTAATCATCTCCCATAACTTGCCTTTCCCAAAAATCAACTAGACAAAATTAGCCGTATTGCGCAGATTTGTCCTGACTAATCATCCATCACAGGCGGGACGCCTGTGCCTCCGGCGAGAGCCGGAGCCCTTTCTCCACACATCTCCATACTAATTTATTTTTCTCTAACCTCTCTCATTCCTTACTTATTCCTTCAATCTTCTCCCCAAAAAAAAGCTGTTAGACAAAATTAGCCAAACACGCCCCGATACTGCCATCTCCTCTTGAAAATCGATATTTCACCATTACATCAAAAAGCGCTTGCAACCTTTGCTCCAAAGTGGTATTCTAAATCTGCAGTTGGATGAACCGGCTGTGGTGTCTGAAAAACACCTCAAACTAAAATATCCACCTTGGTGTGGAGTGCTGGTAATATATTGAATAACAGCGACTGATAGTTTGACAGTTTTTCAGCTCCATGCCGTCTTGGTTTCATAACTAAGCGGCATTTGTTTTAACTATAAAAACAATGGAGCTTTGTTATGAAAATACGCTTTTTGTTAATAGGGACAAGTCTGTCCTTAATCCCCCAAACTATTAACGCTCAATGCGTCGCCACTCAAGATTGCGCTACTTTGGGCTATACGGAAACTTCCTGCTCCGGCGGTAGTGGTGTCAAATGCCCGTTTGGCAACAAATGGGCTTGCTTCAAATCCGATTCGGAAATCAAAGACCAACTCTGCACCGAACTCGGCTTCACTCAAGCCTGCACCGGCACCAACCAAACCAGCGGAGTCGGCAAAGTTTGCAATGGAAAATACTCCGAATGCACCTGCGCCAACGGCTATGAATGGAAAGATGGAAGTTGTAATAAAATTACTGATGGTGCAGTAGGAGATTTGTTCTACTGTAACGGTAAGGTCGTAGCGGTCAAGGCTCCGAAGATGAGCTTCTATGTAGCAATGAATGATTTAGAAAAAAATGATTTGTCTAGCGCGAATGCTTCATGCCAACGTTACTCGTTCTGCAATAATCTAGAAGGTGACTTGCCAACTAAAAAACAATTGCAATCAATTTATAACAATAAATCAGTAGTGAACAGCTTACTTTCGACCAGCGGTGGGACAAAATTAACAGAAGGCAGTTATTGGTCGTCTAGCTACCCTGGCGGAGGCAACAACTACTCCGTGAATATGTCCAGCGGTGGCGCGAGCACCTCCTATAGCTACAATATCAAACTCTATGTTCGCCCAGTTATATCTTCTTATTAGTTTTTTATCAAAAATGGGGCACGGTGCGAACGCAGTTCGTTCCTCTGCCCCTATCTATCTACCGCTAACTTAGGGGGGCAAGCTGGCACAGCTTGCACGAGCATCGTGGTCGCGCTTTTTATTTGCTGGCGACTTTAGGTGGGTTGTTTTGTGCAAACATAGTGCTGTAAGTTTTTTTGATTTCAGCCACTTGAGACTTAAATTTCTTTAGCTCTTTTCCGGTCAGATTCTCACCGGCGGCAGCTTTAATCTTCAGCGGATTAACACGCCGTCCGTTTTTCACAACCTCATAATGGAGATGAGGTCCGGTTGACAAACCGGTGCTTCCGACATATCCGATTACTTGCCCTTGCTTAACCCTTTTGCCAGGGACAATACCTTTGGCAATGCGGCTCATGTGTCCATAAGCAGTAGAATATTCGGAGTTGTGGCGAATTTTAACATACTTACCGTATCCGCCGTTCCACTTAGCCATTTGGATAACACCGTCGCCCGCGGCATAAATAGCGGTGCCTTTAGGTGCGGCATAATCCACACCCCAGTGTACAATGACTTTCTTTTTGATGGGGTGGCGTCTCTTGCCGAAAGGAGATGAGATTCGCGCTGATTGGAAAGCCAACGGCTTGCGATGAAGGGTTTTTTTCATAGCATAACCTTTTTCATCAAAGTAGTCGACATTTCCATTTTTGTCTTTATAGCGATAGAGCGCGATTTTGTGCTTTCTGAGCTCTAACGAGGCATAAAGGATATTTCCGCTTTTAACAGACTTTCCTTCGGGAGTAAGGTAGTTTTCATAAATTATCTCAAATTTATCACCTTTTTTAATATCGCGTTTAAAATCAACGGAATAAGAAAAGATGTTGATGAAGTTAGCTACAATTTTGTTAGGGACTCCGGCTTTATTCATAGCTGAGGACAAATTGCCGTTAATTTCACCGGCAACGGTATTAACCTCTTCAATCAGGTCATCTTTAATGAGCGAGGCCACATATTCGTTGTTTTCATTTTTTTCGACGATAATGCGCTGTCCGATTTTAGGAGTAATGGTAATATTGTCCAAAGAGATGAGCTTATCTTTAGCAGTGTCGACGGTTGTGGTAATATAGATTACTTGTCCGACTCTCAAGCTTTCGGGCTTATAAACTTTTTTGAGGGTCAAATATAAGCCATGAGCCTCTTTATAAGACATTCCGAGATTAGTTAACAGGTTGATAAAAGTATCACCCTTAGAGATTTTGATTTCGTGTTCAATAGTCTTGGTAGTTTCTTGATAATTCACCATTTCAAATAGTGAACGAATATTATCAATAGAGCTTTGAGGATAAAGAGCGTCGGTAGAAAGATTATTGTTAATAGAGTTTTCGAGGATAATGTAATCGATTTTGTTTTTGGGAGCAACGGAAGCGCTAACATCATTATTTTTGGTCAGAGAGATAACAAAAGCGACGACGATGAGCAAAGAATATCCGACCGGCATAACTTTATTGCGATATTTATAACTGAATTTGGAGCGCACAAAGACACTAAAGTTCCGGTACACACGTCCGACTCGCGAAGTATAAGGAGTAATGGCATTAAACAAGATGTTGCAATATTTTTTAGCATTAGCCATTAATTTATAAAAATCAATATTATGCAATAGCTTCATATCCTCAAGACTCAAAAAAATTACACACGCTGGAAGAGACTATATAATCAATCCTCTGAAAAAGAAACAAAATAATACGACAGATGTGCATAACCAAGGATGGTATGCAGCATAAAGATATACAAGGAATAATGAATCTAATAGCTTAATTTTATTAAGAAAAATATAATTTTATAAAAAAATATAAAAAAAAGCTTGCAAATAAAAAAATAGTTATGTATAAGGGTACTCGTCAGTAAGACAGTGGGGGCGTAGTTCAGCTGGTTAGAATACATGCCTGTCACGCATGGGGTCGCGGGTTCGAGCCCCGTCGCTCCCGCCAGTTAAGAAAAAAGAGGTTGCTTTAGAGCAGCCTCTTTTTTTATGGCGAGGAGGGCGCGCTCGAACCAAGACCCCGGTCGCGGGCTTCAAGATTAAAAATACCGTTGCTCCGGTATTTTTAATCGCCGAAGGCGAAGTTTTTTTAAGTTTTGGAAATAGGCGTGAGCCTGTTTCTGAAACTTTAGAAAACGAGTGACCGAAGCGCGGTTAGCGAACGCAAGAGAGCTTAGCAAGCAAGAGGAGCCCCGTCGCTCCCGCCAGTTAAGAAAAAAGAGGTTGCTTTAGAGCAGCCTCTTTTTTTATGGCGAGGAGGGCGC
>CALXRR010000071.1 GCA_944390905.1 uncultured Alphaproteobacteria bacterium | reverse complement strand
AGCATATAGCCATTATTATGGACGGCAACGGCCGCTGGGCGCAAAAGAGAGGACTGCCGCGCTCGGCCGGACACAAAAAAGGCGCAGAAACTTTGCAAGAAGTTGTCAGGGCTGCTGGGGAGTTGGGTATCAAATATCTGACGCTTTATGCCTTTTCAACTGAGAACTGGCAAAGAGATGCGGAAGAAGTTGATGGGCTGATGAACCTGCTCCGCCAATACCTGAAATCTGAATTAAAAGAGATTCAAGAAAAAGGCGTCAGAATAATTTTCATCGGCGAGCGGCACATGTTGGCGGCGGATATTGTCAGCCAAATGGCTAAAATTGAACATGATACAGCCAAAAATGACAAGATGACATTGTGCATTGCCCTAAGCTATGGCTCCAGACAAGAAATTGTTTCTGCGGCGCAAAAAATAGCTTCTTTGGCACAAAAAGGGGATATCCGGATTGAAGATATTGATATTAAAATGTTTTCGGATATGCTCTATACCAAAGATATCCCAGACCCTGATTTGGTTATTCGTACCAGCGGGGAGCAGAGAATAAGCAACTACCTTTTGTGGCAGATAGCCTATTCGGAATTATTTTTTACACCGACTCTTTGGCCGGATTTTAATAAACAAGAACTAGAAAAAATTATTGAGGACTTCAACCATCGGGAGAGAAGATATGGAAAAGTCTAAACTTCGTTCTTTTATCAAACGGACTGTCAGTGCGCTGATTATGGCCCCTCTGGTCATCTGGTGTCTATACGCCGGATATCCGTTTATTCAGATTTTGGCTTTATTGGTCGGAGCGCTCCTTTCTTGGGAGTGGGCGCGGATGGTTCCCTCTGTAAGAGGAGCTTTTTATGCGGTTCTTTATACATTTGTAACCTCTATTGCCATTTTTATGGGACCGGATTGGCCGTATTTCTGCTGTCTGGCAGCAGGCCTTGTGCTGGCATGGATAAAAGCCAAAGGCGAGGCCAGACGCAATCTGTTGGTCTTGGGTGTTGCTTATACCTCCATCGGGATTGGTTCCGTTATGTGGCTCTATGAATTGGTTGGCTTTGGCGTCACGTTTTGGTTTATGCTGGTTGTTTGGTCGGTAGATATCGGCGGCATGGTGGTCGGCTGCACTGTAAAAGGGCCGAAATTAGCACCCAAAATCAGCCCCAACAAAACATGGTCCGGTTTGTTTGGTGGAATTTTGTTTGCTGTTTGCATCGGAAATTTGTTCTGTTGGTATGCCGGTGCCGGTGCGCATCTTTTGTACTACGGAGGTTTGGCTGTTATCTTGGCGGTTGTAGCTCAGATTGGTGATTTGGTAGAATCAAAAATCAAGCGCTCTCTGAACCTCAAAGATTCAAGCGATTTAATTCCCGGCCACGGCGGTATTTTTGACCGCATAGACGGCATGATATTTACGGCACCGCTGGTTTATATCGCATTTCGTTATATTTTATATATTTTGTAGAAAAGAGGCTTGTTAAAGATGGATTGGCTGATAAACACGGCTTACTACGTCGTTCCCTTCATAGTTTTATTGGGAATATTGGTTTTTGTTCACGAGCTTGGGCACTTTTTGGTGGCCAGGCTTTGTGGTGTGAAGGTATCTGAGTTTTCAATCGGATTCGGCAAAAAGCTATGGGGTCGCACAGATAAGCATGGCACTGAATGGAGGCTTTCTGCCATTCCGTTGGGTGGTTATTGTAAATTTTTAGGCGATGACGATGTCGCCAGTGCCGGAGATAGCAGTACGGGGTTAAGCGAAGAAGATAAAAAATACGCCTTTGGCTATCAGAATCCGTTTAAGAAGTTGGCAATTGTTTTGGCCGGTCCGGGGGCAAATTATTTGTTTGCAATATTGGTTTTTGCTTCCATATTTTTCTTCTTGGGCAAAATGGAATTTCCGGCAGTGGTCGGCGAGGTCATCAAAGGCGGCGCAGCCGAAAGCGGAGGTGTCCTAAAAGGCGATAAAATTTTAAAGGTTAATGGCAAGGAGGTCAAAAACTTCACGGAGCTTCGCCAGGAAGTAGACATGCACACGGAAGGAGATGTCAGCCTAGAAGTAGAAAGAGAGGGAGAAGTCATACATCTGAGCTTTCCGCTCAAAGTTGTGCCACTAGAGGTTGAACTTAACCAACCTGCGGAGCAACGGCCCATGTTGGGTATTCGTTCGGTGAGTGTGATAGAAGTTGAGCCTGAAGATATATCTTTGTGGGAGGCTTTGTCGGATGCAACAGCCGAAACTTGGCGCATTACGGAAGCAACACTGCGCGGTGTCGGACAGATGATAAGCGGCAAAAGGGATACCGATGAGGTTGGCGGCATATTGCGCATAGCGGAGATGTCGGGAGATATCACCAAAGAAAACGGAATTATAGATTTTATAGCATTTATGGCCTTGTTGTCGATAAATTTAGGCCTGATAAACCTATTTCCGATACCTCTTCTGGACGGAGGTCACGTTGTTATTTATTTGATAGAGATTGTTGCCGGACGAGAGATTAACGAAAAAGCCAAAGAATATGTCTTTCGTTTTGGCTTTTTGGTGCTGATATCTCTAATGATATTTGCCACCTACAATGATTTTAACCACTTGTTTAACCGTTGGTTTTCATAAAGGAACAGATGATGAAGTTATTAAAACTTGGGACTTTTGCATTTTGCCTTTTGAGCGGCGTTTCTGCCCAAGCGGCCACAGTCTACGTGAGAGATGTGGAGATAGAGGGGTTGGAACGAGTGGAGCCGGAGACGGTTTTGTCATATGTTGAGGTAAAGAAAAACGCCCTAACCGATGATGCAAAACTGGATGCCTCTCTAAAGCAGCTTTACGCAACCGGGTTGTTTAACGATGTTTCCTTGAATGTTAGTCCGGACGGAGTGCTGGTGATAAAGGTTGAAGAAAACCCGGTTATCAATAAAGTCTTGTTTGACGGCAATGACAAGGTTGATGATGAGATGTTGACCGCCGAGGTGAAATTAACTCCAAGGTCCACATATTCCAGAGCCAAGGTTCAAGAAGATGTGCAGAGGATTTTAGAGGTCTATAAACGCACGGGGCGTTATGCGGCGGTTGTTGAGCCGCAAATAATAAAGCGGGATCAAAACCGGGTTGATTTGATATTCAAGATAGATGAAGGGCCTTTAGCGGTAATAGATAAGGTAAACTTTATCGGGAATCAGCACTATGATCACGATGACTTGCAAGAAGTAATTATGAGCAAAGAAAGCCGCTGGTACCGAATATTCTCATCCTCTGAAAACTATGATGCCGAGAAGACTAACTATGATAAGGAGTTGCTGCGCCGTTTTTATTTTAAGCGTGGTTATGCAGACTTCAGAGTTGTTTCTGCAGTTGCGGAATTAAGCCCGGATAGCAAATCTTTTGTGCTGACGTATGTTCTGGACGAGGGCAAACGCTACAAGGTAAAAGACATAAGCATCACCTCAGAGATTAAAGATGTAAATCCGGATGATTTCAAGGAATATTTGGAGATAGAAAGCGGGGATTGGTATAATAACGATTTGGTAGAAAAAAGCGTCACTGCTCTGACCGATGAGCTGGGCAAGAAAGGTTTTGCCTTTGTAGATGTTAACCCCGAATTGGTAAAAAACACCGAGACCGGAGATATAGACATCATCTTTCACATCAATGAAGGGCAGCGCATATTTGTAGACCGCATCAATATCAGCGGCAACACCCGCACGCATGATGAGGTTATCCGTCGTGAGTTCCGCATAGAAGAAGGCGATGCGTTTAACACATCCAAGATAAAGGATTCCAGACGTAATGTTGAGAATTTGGATTACTTCAGCAAGGTAGATATTCAGACCGTTCCCAAGGATGCCAATAAGGCAGATTTGAATGTCAATGTTGAAGAAAAGTCAACGGGTTATTTCAATGTCGGTGTTGGTTATTCAACCGTAAACGGCGCGTTGGTAAGAGCCGGTGTAACGGAAAACAACT
>CALXRR010000070.1 GCA_944390905.1 uncultured Alphaproteobacteria bacterium | reverse complement strand
TGCAAGTATGATAAGGGTTTTGCAAACTCCCTGCGCAGGGATTTTTGAGCGACATGTACAAAAACAGGTACACGAGCGAAAAAATCGCAAGCATGACACCCGCTTCCAAACTCCCCAATAACACTATGAAGGCAACAACATATACCCCTTACCACGTACCGTCTGCAAATAGCGAGGGTTTTTGGAATCTTTCTCAATTTTCTTCCTCAAACGCGTAATCTGCACATCAATCGAGCGCGGGCTCTGCCCTGCTCCCAACATCTCGGCTAATTTTTCACGAGAAAACACCTGCCCAAACTTCTGCCCCAAAATAGAGAGCAACGCCTGCTCCACCGGAGTAATGTGAATCACCTGCCCTTGCTTGGTCAACAGCTCTTTGCTGGCAATATCATACACACACAAGCCCAAATCCAAACGCTCCTGCTTAGCTAAAGTCTTTTTCGGGGCACGTTTCAAAATGCTCTTAATTCTGAGTACTAACTCTTTAGGCTCAAACGGCTTGGGCAAATAATCATCGGCACCGGTCTCTAAACCGGCGATTCTGTCGGCTGTTTCACCCATAGCCGTCAATAATATGACCGGCACATCATTATCTTCTCTGAGCTTTGCCAAGAACTCCAATCCGGTCTCACCGGGCATCATAATATCAACAATCAACAGGTTGAACACATAAGACTTCAACCTTTCTCTAGCCTCTTCGGCATTTTTAGCCGCCGACACCAAGAAACCGCTCTCTCGCAAAAACCTCTGCAACAAAGAGCGGAGCCTGGTGTCATCATCAACCACCAAAATATGAGCTTGGTCTTTATCCATTACTTAGGAGCTACCTTTTTGTTAGCATGAGACTTCAGCGGCTTTTTGTGGGCAGCCTGCTTGGAGTGGTTTGGCTTAACCGGAGCAGTTTGGGCAGCAGGCTCATTTTTCACGGTTTTAGCTTTTACAGCCTGTTTAACCTTAGCCACGGCAGAAAAAGCCTTTTGTGTAGCCTCGCGAACTTCTTCTTTAATTGTCTTAGGGTTTTCGATTCCTCTGACATAAGCCAAGCCTTTTTCAAAATACTGATAACCGGTAATGAATGTCAGCACACCAGCCACCCAGAGCAACACCTCACCGGATATGGCAAAAGCAGTGCTTACTCTACCAAGCAAGATAAGAGATAAAGCCGTCATCTGGAAAGCGGTTTTCCACTTAGCCAAACGCGTCACCGGCATTCCAACCTTGACCTCAGCCAAGAACTCGCGCAATCCTGACACCAATACCTCGCGGCACAAAATAATCACCACCGGAACATAGCTGATTTTGTTGACCATACCGTTAGCCACAATAATCAACAAGGCCGAAACCACCAACAGTTTGTCGGCAATTGGATCAAGGAGTCTTCCCAGGGCAGATGTCTCATTTCTGCTCCGCGCCAAATATCCGTCAAAATAATCGGTAATTGCAGCAATAATAAAGAGCACCGCAGTCAAGACCGACCAAGTAATCGACTGAATATAAATAGCAAGAAAGATAACCGGAATCACCACGATTCGAGAAATCGTCAACATATTAGGCAGATTATACACGTTTTTATCCTTTTCAAAAGCATATTAGAACTTTCACCTATCAGGATAATACGCCTGATTTTTTATCACGCAAAGGATTTTAGCACTTTTTCCGCTGTTTTTTAATGAAAATAGTCATAGACGATTTGCGCGGTTTTGGCACTAATCCCCGGCACCTTTTGCAAATCTTTGATTGACGCCTGCGAAATCTCCTCCACCGAGCCAAAATAATTGAGCAAATCGCGTTTGCGTACGGCTCCGATTCCCTCAATCTCATCCAAGCGTGATTTATACACCGACTTACCGCGCTTTTTGCGATGGGTTCCAATCGCAAAGCGGTGCGCCTCATCACGAATATTCTGCATATAAAACGCTATCGGGGATTGGAACGGCAAAGCAAAACTCTCTTTACCCAATTGGTGATAAAACTCTTTTCCGGCGTTTCTATCCGGCCCCTTAGATATCGCAATGATACTTATCCCGCTGAGGTCATAGTCTTTTAGCGCCTCATGCACCGCATGCAACTGCCCCAAACCGCCATCAAGCAAAATCACATCCGGCCGATTCTCCGGTGTTATTTTATCTAACCGTCGGGTAAGCACTTCTTTCATCATCGCAAAGTCATCATTGGTAATGTCCGGATTTTTGATGTTAAAGGTGCGATACTGTTTTTTATCAAAGCCTTCGGGAGTTGCCACAATCATCGCCCCAATGGCATAGCTTCCCTGAATGTGGGAGTTATCATATACCTCAATTCGCTTAGGCACTTTGGGCAACCCGAATACTCGCGCCATTTCTTCCAGATTAGACTTAACCGAAGCCTCCATCGCCACCTTGCGGTCAATAGATGCCGCTGCATTTTCCAAAGCCCGCATCACCAGCTTATGCTTATTGCCTTTTTGATAGGTTCTGATTTTGGTTTGCAGCGCCTCTTCCAAAAACTCAGGATTATTAATCGGCTCAGAGAGGACAATCTCTTTCGGCGGAATATGATTATTATAAAACGAGCTTAAGAAAGCCTCCAAGATTTCCACATCTTCAGCCCCATCAACCTGCTTAGGAAAATAAGGCACATTGCCGCAGTTTTGCCCGCCTCTGATAAAAAACACCTGAATACATACCAAATCATTTTTGCGGACCAAAGCCACCACATCACACGATTTGATATCGGCATATTCCACCGTTGTTCCGGTCTGCACATTGGTTAAGGCGCGGATTCTGTCGCGATACACCATTGCCAGCTCAAACTCCATATTATCACTGGCTTGCTGCATCAAGACTGAGAGCTCATCCTGAATTTTGGTATTTTTGCCTTCCAAGAAGTCTATCGCCTCGTTCACCAACTTGCGATACTCTTGAGCTGAAATCTTCCCCGCACACGGCGCCGAGCACCGCTTGATTTGGTAAAGTAAACACGGCCGCTCCCGATTTTTGAACACATTATCGCGGCAAGAACGGAGCAAAAAAGCCTTCTGCACCATATCCAACACACTGTTAACCGCCCCAATACTGGCAAACGGGCCAAAATATTTGCTTTTGTCATTGCGGGCGCCGCGATACTTGCGCAAAGCCGGAAACTCCGCTTCCACATCAATCACCAAATGCGGAAAAGTTTTATCATCTTTCAGTAAAATATTATACTTTGGCTCCAGCTTTTTAATCAGTTCATTTTCCATCAACAAAGCTTTTGCTTCGTTTTCCACGATAATGAACTCCATCCGTTTTATTTCGGAGACCATTCGCTGCAGTCTGGCCGGCAGTTTATGAATATGCGAATACGCGACGATTCGTTTTTTGATGTTTTTTGCCTTGCCGACATAAAGCACCTTTTCGCCTTCGCCAATCATCCGATACACCCCCGGTTTTTCCGGAGCAATCGCAATATGCTTTTTTAGGATTTCCAATCCCGCCAAAATATCCGCCACTGTTCTGCCTTATTACAAATTAAGCCTTATCTACCATATATCCCTTTTGCAATTTTTTTGCACCACAATTTTAACATATCCGCAGACTTTTTGCCTTTTTTAATATTAATCCAGCTTATACCAAATATTTTTAGTGAAATCTTAAAAATTTTATGCTATACTATAAGGAGTTTGAGAGGAATTTCTTCCTTTCAGAAAAGGAGAAACAAAATGTCGGAACTAGGTGCATTAAGCTCTTACGCTTTGGCCGTACAAAATATGCAGATGTCCCTGATAAAAAATCAGGTTGAGATGCAACAACAGGCCATTGAAATTCTTCTGGATCCATCAAGCAGTGTTCCGGTTTCAGACACGCTTGGTCAAAATATTGATATCTCTTTATAAGAAAGGCGGTCACCCCGCCTTTTTTTATATCCAAAAGAATGCCACAAACAGCACCGCCATCGCGACAGCCAATACAAACATCATAAAAGACTTGATTGAGTTTTTAATCATTCCGGCATAATCCAAAGTATCGCCGTCATCTTTATATTGGGTTGCAAGTGCAAAATTATATAGCACGGCCGCCATCAACCCCAACCCATAGAAATGCCAATTTTTATACAAGGCGACAATCTGTTCAAAATCCAACTTAACTCCGATAATCAAACCCAGCACCACACCAAACAGCACCACCGGATTGAGCAACACACCGCTTGCAATCAGAGCCGCCAAATTTCTGAACATTATTTATATTGTCCCCACACTCTTCTAGTCAAAAACTTAGAGCCGTTTTCTTCCAGCCCTTTAGGCCAAATAAAGCGCTGCCGATATGGATTAACCACCATTTCGCCGCCTTTAATGACTGTTGCAGCCAACATAGCCGTACCGCCGCGTCGAACTGTATTATTTTTATGACGCGACCAATCAAGATTTTGAGCGATTTGACTATTCATAAAACCTCACTTGTGTGGTAAAAATCCCCATAAACATATACATCATACAAAAATAAAGTAAACAAAAAATTAAACCCCACCGATTTTAGTTTTCACATCAGCATATCATAAACTTCTAATTTAGCCCTCCGCATTTCACCTCCCCAAAAAACCTATTGCACACAAATTTATTTTAT
>CALXRR010000069.1 GCA_944390905.1 uncultured Alphaproteobacteria bacterium | reverse complement strand
CCGGTTCATCCAACTGCAGATTCAGAATACCACTTTGGCGCCAAGGTTGCAAGCGCTTTTTGATGTAATGGTGAAATATCGATTTTCAAGTGGAAATGGCGGTATTTAGCGTTGTCTGGCTAATTTTGTCTAGCGGCTCTGAGGAGGCAATGTCAAAGAGAAGTGGGGCGAAAACATACTACCCCAAGTTTTAGAAGCTAAAATACAATAAAATTAACTCCCAAAAAGATTCAATGTGGATTTTAATGCTTTATTTAAATGTTGCATGCTAGAATACTCCAAAGTTTAGGTGAAGGAGAACAGCTATGATTTATGCCCTGTATGGTTTGGTTTTCGGCGCTTTAGTGCCTTATGTGGCGCGGCGTTTCGGCAAGTTTATGCCCGCAACCATGGCTTATGCTCTGGTGCAGATTATTAAACCTCAGCGCAGGGTCAAAGCTGAACGAATCCAAAAAAATCCACGCTATTTGGATTTGCGTGCCGCTTATCGCCGCCGTAGTGTTTTGTTTGCTTTAATCGGAGCGGTGTTGTCTTGGGCGGTGTTCTATAAATATGGGGCGGAAAATATCGGATGGTATTTAATCTTTGTATGGGCGGCGATCCTCTTGCTTGAAATAGATTATCGATGGATGATGCTGCCGGATTTGATTACGGTTCCGCTGATTATTTTGGGCTTTGGCTATGCCGTAATGGTCAGTCTTTGGGTCGGCCCCGGAGAAAGCTTTATCGGTGCGGTTATCGGATATTTTTTGCCGGTGGTGGCGAGCTTGTTCTTGGTATGGCGCAAAAAGGAAGTCTTCGGCGGTGGTGATATCAAATATTTGGCAGCGGTCGGAGCTTGGATGGGACCAGATAAGGTCTTGTATGTAATCTTGACGGCGAGTGCCTTGTTTGCCGTATATGCTTTTGTAAGACGGCGCAGAGAAGGCGCTTTTGGCCCGGCGATTGCTACTGCGGCTTTAATTTGGACTTTGATTTAGCATAAGGAGTGCCGGTAATGAAGTTGCTGGAAAAAATTAAAAAAACATCAAAGCAGGATAAGCGCAAGCTTAAAAGACTGGTGGAAAGCCACAGCTTTGACTTGATGATTATGTCATTGATTTTGTTTAATGCCGTGGTGATGGGGCTGTTGGCCGTGCCTGAAATGGCCGTCTATGACGGAATTTTGTTCTTGCTTGATAGGTTGTGTCTGGCTATCTTTATTGCGGAAATTTTGATGAAGATTTATGCCTATGGGCGGGGGTTCTTTCGCGTTGGGTGGAATGTGTTTGACTTTGTGGTTATTCTGTTATCAGCCTTGCCGGTAACAAGCTATTTTATTGCCCTGCGGACTTTCAGATTGTTTTTGCTGTTGCGATATGTCAACCGTTGCGCACGCTTAAAGCAGGTTTTTGGTATCTTTCTGGGATTGATGCCGAGTTTTGCCGCAATGCTGGCGGTGTTGGCTATATTCTTTTATGTCTTTGCGATTATGGCGGTAAGCTTGTTCGGCGGGGTGTTTGTGGAGTTTGACTCCTTGGGATCATCATTATTTGCGCTGTTGCAGGTATTTACTCTGGATGGCTGGGCTTCAACCATTGCCAGACCGGTGATGGCGGAATTTCCGCATGCGTGGATTTTCTTTGTGGTATTTGTGTTGATGTCTTTTTTGCTGGTATTGAGTTTTGTTATCAGTGCCATTGTCGAAGTGGTGCGGAAGTCAACCGGTATTGTGCCAAAAATTAAGCTCTGAAATAAAAAATCCCGTTCAGCAATTTGCCGAGCGGGATTTTGATTTGAGCCAAATGCCATTAGTGGTCGTGGTCATTAAATAGATATGTTTGCTCCAACAACGATGCCGCGTAGGGAGATGAATATTCATCTGCCGAAAGCAGAATTGCTGTCAAGTAGCGGCGGTAGCTTGGATGCTCGGTGTGCCGGTGCTTTAACTCTTCAGTCAGACGTTGTTCTTGTTGATGAAGTGCGGCTTGGTCATGCGGGGATCGCAGGTGTTGAGCCAGCAGTCCATAAAAGCCGGTCGCATCATCCTTGGCATAATCAGTCAAAAGTTCTGACCGTAGCTGGCGGAGGTTGAAGTTGCCGCTGTTGGGCCAAGTGGTATCAGCGATGTTTTGTTTTACAAACCGCCACTGCGTGTTGTTGCGATTGAGCAAAAAGTTTTTCCAATCCACGCTGCAAACTTGGTGTTCGTTATGCTGTTGGTAAAGTTTGTTAATGACCTCTGTCGGGACACTGATTCGACCTAACGCTGAAAAAATGGCATGCTTTAATGTTAATGTTTCCATTTTACTTAAAAAATTATAGTGTTAATAATATGTAAACTGTCGGAAAAATAACGCATTTGATTTAAAATGTCAAAATAAATGTGTTTTTTTATGATTTTTTTAGTTGCGGTTCTTGATTTATGTAATTTTAATCCCTAAGTATCCTGATAGAAAAATAAAACAACTTGATAACTTGGGAGTTTAGAGTGATGAATATTAAACCTTTGCATGACCGTGTGTTGATTAAACGCATTGAGGCAAATAATAAAACCGCAGGCGGAATTATTATCCCTGATACGGCTAAAGAAAAACCCAGTGAGGGAATTGTGGAAGCTGTCGGAAACGGTTTTCGCGCTGAAGACGGAAAAATTATTCCGATGAGCGTTAAAGAAGGCGATAAGGTTTTGTTTGCCAAATGGTCGGGGACTGAAGTTAAAGTCAATGGCGAAGACAGACTGATTGTGAAAGAGTCTGATATCTTGGCCGTGATTAATGATTAATCCGGCTTAAAGCTTGGTTTGTGTGTTTTTATAATAAATAGAGGAAAATAATATGTCTGCAAAAGATATTAAGTTTGGAACTGATGCCAGAGCAAAAATGCTCAAAGGTGTAGAGACTTTGGCCAGAGCCGTTAAAGTAACCCTTGGTCCTAAGGGGCGCAATGTGGTGTTGGATAAGTCTTATGGTGCGCCGAAAATTACTAAGGACGGTGTTTCGGTTGCTAAAGAAATTGAGCTCGCGGATAAGTTTGAAAATATGGGCGCGCAGCTGGTTAAAGAAGTGGCTCAGAAAACCGCTGATAAAGCCGGTGACGGTACTACAACTTCTACCGTATTGGCTGAGGCAATTATTCGTGAAGGTTTCAAAGCCGTTGCCGCAGGTATGAACCCGATGGACTTGAAACGCGGCATTGATATGGCGGTTGAGGCCGTAGTTGCTGATGTTAAATCTCGTTCAAAAGACATTAAAACTTCTGAGGAGATTGCTCAGGTTGGTACAATATCTGCCAATGGTGATCGCTCTATCGGTGAGTATTTGGCTCGCGCGATGGAAAAAGTTGGCAATGAAGGCGTGATTACGGTTGAAGATGCTAAAGGTTTGGAGACCGAGTTGGATGTGGTTGAAGGTATGCAGTTTGACCGTGGATATTTGTCTCCGTACTTTATTACTAATGCTGAAAAGATGGTTTGCGAGTTTGATAATCCGTACATCTTGCTCTATGACCAGAAAATCTCTAATTTGCAGCCGCTGATTCCGGTTTTGGAAGCTGTGGTTCAAAGCGGCAGAGCTTTGTTAATCGTGGCTGAAGATATTGAAGGTGAGGCTTTGGCTACCTTGGTTGTCAACAGACTGCGCGGCGGTTTGAAAGTTTGTGCGGTTAAGGCTCCGGGCTTTGGTGACAGACGCAAAGCTATGTTGCAGGATATTGCTATTTTGACCGGTGGTCAGGTTATTTCTGAAGAACTGGGCATGAAGCTTGAAAATATTACTTTGGATTATCTGGGCTCAGCTAAACGGGTTGAAATCAGCAAAGATGATACCACGATTATTGATGGTGTCGGCGACAAGCAGATGATTGCCGACCGTGCAGCTGAAATTCGTAAGCAGATTGAAGATACTTCTTCTGATTATGACCGTGAAAAACTTCAAGAGAGACTGGCTAAGTTGTCTGGCGGTGTTGCAGTATTGCGCGTTGGCGGTGCTTCAGAAGTTGAAGTTAAAGAAAAGAAAGACCGCATTGATGATGCTTTGAATGCTACTCGTGCCGCAGTCAAAGAAGGTGTTGTTGCCGGTGGCGGTGTAGCTTTGTTGTATTCTATCAAGGCTTTGGAAAACTTGCAACCTGCTAATAATGACCAAAAAGTCGGTATTGATATTATTCGTCGCGCTATCCAGACCCCGTTGCGTCAGATTGCCGATAATGCCGGTGTTGACGGTGCGGTTGTGGCCGGAAAATTGCTGGAGCAGAATGACACTAACTATGGTTATAATGCCCAGAATGATGAATATACCGATATGGTTAAAGCCGGTATTATTGACCCGACCAAAGTGGTTCGTACGGCTTTGCAAGATGCAGCTTCAGTCGGTGGCTTGTTGATTACAACCGAGGCTATGGTTACCGAGTTGCCGCAGAAGGAATGCTCTTGTGGTTGCGGTGGTGCCGGCGGAATGGCCGGAGGCGCTGCCGGAATGGGTGGTATGGGCTTCTAAGTCTTGTATCAAAAGCAGAAGAAGGTCTGTCAGAAATGGCAGACCTTTGTTTTTTTTTACGGGAGTTTGCAAGCTGTGCCAGCTTGACCCCCTAGGTTTGCGGTAGCCTGCGCTGTGCTACAGAAGGCGCGATGCTTAGATAGAGTATGCGGATTGTTTGTGTGGTTGTACACGTCGCTCAAAAATCCCTGCGCAGCACACCTAAATATCAAACTCGTGGATGCTATGTTGAAAAGGCTCGTCGTGATACGGCGAGCCTTTGGGTTAGCTGTTGAGGGATAGAGGAAAAGTTCCTCCCCTGTTGCATAGGGGAGGACAGGAGGGGTGAGAGAAAAGTATCAACTGGCAGATAGGGGTAGGTGGGGAGCCCCGTGGCCGGAAGCTGAGGCAGCTTGACCCCCTAGGTTAGCTGTTGGCAGATAGGGGCAGGGAAGGCGCGATGCTTAGGTAGAGTAGGTTTAAGCTACAAATGAATATTGGGCAATGGGATTGGCTCCTTTTAGTCGCCGCCCTGGCGCTCATAAGCTTTTAGCTTACCGGCGTGCTTCCGCCCGCCTTTCGCTGATTGTCGGACCCACTTCCTCGTGGCTCCAAATCCGTCGCCGCTAG
>CALXRR010000068.1 GCA_944390905.1 uncultured Alphaproteobacteria bacterium | reverse complement strand
CTTGCTTCATCTTACAGCTTTTGCTCGTTGTATCCCATTCATACCCAGTGGCACAACTGCATTTTGCATAATAACCGCCACAGCCGGTATCAGCTCCGCCGGTCTCATTACTCCCATTACACTTTTCCGTATATTTACTAGCACACTTAGTACAAGCCGTGCCACTCCAAGTATATTTGTCTGCACACACGCATGACATATACTTGCCGTTACACGCCGCACTTGCCGGCTGGGTCCCATATCCCGTACCCGTACATGTATACTTAAAACCTATACCACATTGGTCCACACAGAACCACGCATTGCCAAACGGGCATTTGACCCCGTTACCGTCCGGACAGCTACTCTTGGTATAACCCAAACTCGCACAGTCCTGTGATGACACACATTGCCCATAAGCCTCGCCCCCAAACATCATCAGACCGGCTACCGCCGTACTTAAATACAAATTTATCTTCATCTCTTTTCTCCCTCAAACTGTGCCTGCTCGCCCATCCCTAACTTTGCGGTTGCTTGCACTGTGTTTCAATTAGTCGCGTTGCTTAGCTTGTGCCTAACTCCCTATTTAGCCACAAACCACATAAGTTATATCAAACGGACAACGCAGAGTTGTTCCGCTGGTACAAGTCTGCTTTTTATACCCTAACGCCGCACAATCTTGGTTAAGCGTGCACCAGTCGGTACCATTGCAGACACACATTCCGCTTGCCGCATCCCATGTAAATCCGGTCTGACAAACGCATTTTTGATACTTATTATCACAGCTGTTACCCTCGCCTCCTTTAATATTGCTGCCCGTACAAGAATACTTAAACCCTGTCGAGCACACACATTTTTTGCTACTCGCGTTCCATTCATACATGGTCGGGCAGGTACATTTGGTGTAATAAGTTCCGGTATCATCTTTACAGCTTGACCCACTACCGCTTGCAGAGCCACAGTCAACATAAGTCCCCGTATTACTTGAATTTGTATTACACCTAATCTTATACTTAGTACCGGTACAGCTCTCACAGCTGCCGTTTTTCACATATCCGGTTGGAATATTGCTGGCTGTATAATCATATCCGCTACACTTTTTACAACATTCTTTATATTTTCCGTTACAAGCCGCTCCCTTACCTTGCTCATCTGTCCCATTACAAGCCTTGCTATATTCTGGTTTGCACTTACATCCCGTATGCCAACCACTGCTATGCGGACAAGACAATCCTTCATCTTGAGTAGCATCACAAACCGTATTTACATACCCCTCCAAACGGCACATTTCATCACCGTCAGGATCCACTGGCCCCGGCCCTCCCGAAGATGACGAAGGATCATCTGTTCCGGCACCTGCACCAGAACATTCTGCCACATCAGTAATAAAACAGACCTTGGCATATTTTTCAGCCAATTCTCTCTGCTCTGCAGACTCAACTCCTAAACTAAAATCTATATCACTTTTAGCATAGCCAAAAAATAAAACTTCATTCCTAAGACTATTGTCCGTATTTAAATTATCTTGCTGAAATGTTATATTATAAGAAGGTGAAAAGGTATTCACAACATCAGCCTGTACCATGTGTGTAGAACCCAACAAAGCAAATACGGTTGAAACATAAAATCGCGCTGAATACTTCATCTTCATACCTGCCTTTCACATAAAAATAGAAAGGGACCATTTGTAGGTGATATTATATATGTGTGTGTAGATTTGTTGTGAGTGATCCCTTTCCTCCTAACCGGATACATAATTAAATAGGAATTAATTATACTTCCGGTCATTAAATTCATAATAAAATAGTAATTTTGTTTTGTCAAGACAAAAAATTACTAGTTTTTAGTATATAATAATTCCTAATAAAATAGGAATATAACCCTTATGAAGGAAAACGAGTTTGCCATAAAACTCGGAGAGCGTATCCGAGAACTACGAAAAATCAAAGGCATAAGTCAGCTTGAACTTGCCTATGATATGGATATGTCAATGAACACTATATCAGGAATTGAACTGGGAAAAATTTCTCCTAAGATAGAAACTCTGCGTAAAATAGCCTCAAAACTTGACGTAGAAATAGGCGAACTTTTCAATTTTAGTCACACCTCGGCCAAAAACAAAGTCTCTCGCAAAAAGATTGAAGAAATCAGCCGTAAACTCCAAGACTTTGATACTGATTTTATCATACTTGCACAAAACACTATTGACCTATTAATCAAAGCTCGCAACAGCAAATAAAATTTATTTATCTCATCTTGTCACTTACACTCCGACAATAAAAAAACCTGCCGGAGAAACAGAATTGCTTCTCTCCCTCCGGCAAGCTTTGCAATAAGAAAAAACACCTTCGGTAAATAAATCCTTTTTCCAGCCATAAAACAGCTGATAAAAGAGCTAACATCCCTTTGGCACTCTTACAGCTGTCAAAACAACTGGCAGATATAACCTAAAGACTATAGACAATCTATTAACTCCGAAAATGCTAATAACAGTATTATTTATACCGTTATTTCTAGCAAATATCATAACCAAACACAATTATCAAGATATTATTTTAGAAAAACACTATTTATTTTATAACTTAAAGTTTTATTTTTATAAAAAAAGGGCACAATCTTTAATAATCATGCCCTAAAAACTATTGAATAGAAGCATCTAAAGGATTAAACCGCAAGAACAGCGTCTTCCACATATCATAATTATCAGCATATTTCTCCGCAAAAATACTATATGGCTGACAAATATACACCGCGCGTCTTGCACTATCAGCCACCGAGCGGAAATGCGTATCCGAATTATATCGATTCTGGTCTAATATTTCAACTTCCTCCACCGATCCGTCTTTGCGCAAATAAGCCCTGATTTCCACAATCATATTCTGCGCCCCCTTAGCCCCGGGGTCCAGATTCCAACACGCACGCAAGCGTCCGGCAATAGCATCTAATTCAGATATACTAAGCTCACTGAAATATGACCCTCCGGTACCGCCTTCAACGCCCATATTATTAACTTCGCTGCCTTCTTTGATTTCGGCAGTTTCGTTTTTTTCGCCCAAAGTTTTTTCCAAGTCATCTACTGAAGCAAGCAAACTTTTCAACGGATTCGCCAACTCCGGAGCTTTATCGGTTTTGCTCTTGCGTTCTGGCTTAGGAGCAGGCTTCTTTTTCTGCACCGGCACAAACTTTTCTTTAGGCTTGGGTTTGGGCTTCGGAGCTGCCGGTTTTTTGGGCTGCGGCGCAACCATATAATCAGCCTTTGGCTTTTCAACCTCTTCTTTTACCGGCTCGGGTTTAGCCTCAGATTTTTTCACATCTTTAGTCTTTTCTTTAGGCTTTTCTTCCTGCTTTGGCTGAGTATAGTTTTCCACCTTGCGCTTTACATGGCTGGCTTTTTTATCCTCTTTACCGACTTTTGCTTTCGGCGGCAGATTCGTCATCTCGCTGATTTTGACTTTGTTCAAATCAACAATAATCGGCACCTGCTTAAAGGGGTCATCATTATGCCAAAACTTAGGCAAATCCACCAAAAAGATGATTAAGACCACCAAATGCAGCGCCAGAGATTTATACAAAGATTCTTTCATCAGCGACACAACATCCCAAGTTACGATTTTTTCTTTTTCTTGTTCAGGGGTTTATTTTCGGTCTGCAACCCCACTTTTTCAAAGCCGGCCTCTTTGAGCATAGCCATCAAACCGATAACACGCCCATAATTAGCATTTTGATCGCCGGATATGGTTACCGTCACATCAGCATTTTCCCCGCGAATAGCCAAGAGTTTGTCAATAATTTTATCTTGAGGGATTTCAGTTTCACCAATGTAATAATAACCTTCGCGGTCAACACTAACATTAATAGAAGTATCTTTTCCCTCAATAGATTTTCCGCCGACCTTAGGCAAGTTCACGGCGATACCGGTTGTCATCAACGGAGCCGCCACCATAAACACCACCAACAAGACCATCATCACATCCATCAAGTTGGTCATATTAATATCAGCATTTCTGCGGCTGACTTTTTGGTAGCGTCGTCTGGTTCGTTGCGGAATAAAAGACATGATTATTCTCCTGCCATTTCAGCCTTAATAGCGGTATCATCAATTTCACGAGACAAAATGGTTGAAAACTCAGCCATAAAGTTTTCCAACCCACCGGCATATCGGTCAATATCTGAAGAAATTTTATTATAAGCGACCACAGCCGGAATCGCTGCAATCAAACCGAAAGCCGTCGTAAACAAAGCCTCTGCTATACCGGGGGCAATAGCTACCAAAGAGTTGTTTTGAGACACGGCAATAGCATTAAAACTGTTAATAATTCCCCAAACCGTACCAAACAATCCGACCAACGGCGCCACGGCGCCGGTTGAAGCCAAAAATCCCATACGCGTATCCAAAGCTTCGAGCTCTTTATCCATAGAGACTTCCATAGCTTTTTCAATACGTTGTTGCAAGGATACACCACGCAAACCACGGTCAGTTTTAGATTTTAGAATATTTGTGCGTTTCCACTCTTTCATAGCAGATACAAACATCGCTGACATAGGGTCACGCGGACGATTACCGATTCCCTCATACAAGCGGTCTAAAGATCCACCGGACCAAAACTTTTCTTCAAATCCTTTAGATAGTTTTTTAACCTGACGTAGGGTGCCGATTTTTTCAATAATAATCGCCCAAGACCAAATTGAAGTCGCAATCAACCCAATCATTACGACTTTGGTCACCATATCTGACGCCCAAACCAAATCCCACATAGACATTTGGTTAGCAGCATTTACCGTTACATCTGTTAAAGTCTGAGTATCCATAATTTTCCCTCATTTTTTTGCAGAGCAATCAGCTCCGTTACCTAAAAATCTGGGCTAAGATTAACACAAAATATTAAAGATTCAATTAAATAAGCAACAATTCGCATCAAAATCGGCAAAAAACCACAACTTTTCTCAACAAAACCATAAGAAACACAAATAAATATTAACTCAACAAACTAAAACCCAAACCAAACGAAAAAAAACACTGACAAAACGCGAAGGAATACGAAGAACCAAGACGAATCTTAAACAATCTTGAAATTTTCCAATCATACAAATTATCCCACTCCACCCAAAATCTCTATTTACAGAGATAAAATTTTGTGATAATATAAGATTCGTAGGAAAGAGGTTTGCGAGGAGATATTATCATGAAACGGCATGTTTACTTATTGA
>CALXRR010000067.1 GCA_944390905.1 uncultured Alphaproteobacteria bacterium | reverse complement strand
GTCGTTGAGTTTTTGCTACTCACCCTAACCCTTTCTATCAAGAGAGGGGATGTGCGTAGAGATGAAAATTCAGCTAATAGAGGGGACGGTTCGGCGAGAGTGTGTGTAGCATTAAATATGCCATTGTTAGTGTGTGTGTAGGCAGATGTTAATCCCGCCAAACCGCCAAAAGAAAAGTGCTGATATTGATGATTCAAACCTGAAACCGGTTGGGGCGAATCCGCCATACTCAAAACCGGAAAACCACTCGCCAAGCATAAAGCCGCAAGTGATAAAGATACTCTTAGTACCTGTTGCCTATTCCACATAATAACACCTACTTTTAGTATAATCTCATCTTCACGAATCTTATCATAACATAAAAAGAATTTGTGTGCAATAGGTTTTTTAGGGCGGTGAAATGCGGAGGGCTAAATTAGAAGTTTATGATATGCTTATGTTATAAAAAGTGTATAAAACACTACTGATAATCAGCCGGATTATCAGTAGTGTTGCAGATGGTTTTGCATAAAAAGCGGGAGATTATGCTTCGGATATCTTAGTTTGGAGGGTTTGGGTTTGCGGGTTGTAGCTAAAGCTTAATTTGCCGTCGCGTAACGCCAGAGCCTGTGTGCCGAAAAGATCTTGCCTCCAGCCTTGCAAAAAACGAAGGTTTTTATCTTGCTTGCCGGCAAAAAGGCGGAGCTCGTCATCATTGGCTATAATCTTTGAGACGACGGAGTTTTGCTCACTGCGGATAGCAAGCAGAAGTTTAAGTAGCTCGTAAAGGTCTTTGGAATATTTGAAATTTATTTCTTTTTTTATCTTGATATTGTTTTTGTGCGGGAGTTTTTCTGCCGTGGAAACAATCTCCAGAATCTCGGCGGCAAGTTTGCCTTTTAAGATATCTTGCCTCATGTTGCGAATCGAGGCTAACTCTTCCAGACTATGCGGGCAGGAGGCGGCAATATTGAGCAAGCATTCATCTTTGATAATGGTTTGGCGCGGAAGGTCTTTGCTTTGGGCGCGTTGCTCCCTCCAGGCGGCAAGTTCACGCAAAATCGTGAGGTATTTGGCATTGTGACTGTGCGGGCGAATACGCTCCCAAGCGTCATAGGGATCAGTAGTGTAAGTTTTGGGTGAGAGCAGGGGAGCCATCTCATCATCAATCCAATCTTCGCGATGATGCTCCTGCATATATTGACGCAAAAACTCATAAATCTTGATTAAATGTGTGACATCAGAAATGGCATAGGCCAATTGTTTTTCATTAAGCGGGCGAATGCACCAGTTGGTCAGCCGGCAGCTTTTGTCAAGCTCAATCCCCAAAATTTGGCGAACCAAAGCCTCATAACTTGCAGATGCCCCAAAGCCGCAGACTTGTGCGGCAATCTGGGTGTCAAACAACGGAGTGGGGATAAAACCACAGAGCTGGTATAAAATCTCGATGTCTTGGCGGCAAGAGTGAAAAACTTTGGTAATATTAGGGGCGCGCAAAACCTCAATAAAAGCGGATAAATCCAAATCTTGTGCCAAAGGATCAATAACCCCTTCAGCCCCTGAGCAGGCGACTTGAATCAGCCCTAGCTGCGGGTAATAAGTTTTTTCACGCTGGAACTCCAAATCAACGGTGATGAAGTCATATTGCGCCAAGGTTTGGCAAAATTGTTGGAGGCTGGTGGTGTCTTGTATTATCAGCATAAGATTTATAATTTATCCGTTTTCAATTTATGTTCTTTTTAATTGAGGTTCAGTGTAGCAGGAACAATAAAACTTGGCAATCGAAAAAAATTGTAAAAAACGCTTGATTTTGTCCAAAATATCTGTTAGGGTACAGCTGTTTATGTATTATTTTAATTTATATAGTTATGAGACACAATATTATTTTTGTGGGGGCATTTAACCCACAGTTGAAAAAAGAGGCATCGTTAGAAATATTAAAGGAAGCCATCGCGCAAGAAGTAATTGATGCCGGTGTTGAAGTCGCAGAATGGCGAGAGGCACGGGTGGTAATGCAGCGTTGCGGTACTAAAAGTGCGGTGATTGAAAAAGGCTTTGCTTTGTTTTTTGACGACGAAGAAAGCTGTCGTAGAGCGGCTTGGCATATGAAAAACGGGTTGCGCCGTGGTGCTTATACCATCAAGCTTAATGAGGAGCTTCCGCTGCAGGTGTTCCGTTTGTGGTTTGATTATGACCAAGACGGCGTTGATAACCTACACAAAGGGGCGCAGACTTGGGCAGGGTTGATGCGCAATCAGTCTGACTTTGTTTCGGCGATGCTGTTTGAAACACCGCGCGGAGTATGCGTCGTGGGTAGTAATTGTCCTTACAACCAAAGCGAAGCGGTGGCTTGGAAAAAGGAAGTTCTCAAGTCTTTTAATCGACTTGAAAATGCGACGTTGCCGGATTTTTATGACAAATAAAATAGCGGCAAAATCGACAAGGGTGCCTTAGGGTGCCCTTTTTTGTGCCTAAAATCAGCAAAGACTAAGAAAATGTGCTTGCTTTTCAGAAAAATCAGAACTAAAACTATAAGGCTATTAATAATAATTTATGAGGACAAAAAATGAGTAGCTATCGTACACATACTTGCGGCGAGCTCAGAGCTTCAGACATCGGTAAAGAAGTCAAGCTGGCCGGCTGGATTCATCGTAAACGCAATTTGGGAAGCTTGTGTTTTGTCGATTTGCGAGACCATTACGGGATTACACAGTGCGTGTTTGACAGCGACTCTGATTTGTTTGCCAAGATTGAGGCCGTGCGTGTCGAATCGGTTATCGGAATTACCGGTGAGGTGGTTCAACGTGAGAGCATTAATAAAAATATTCCGACCGGTGATATCGAAATCAAAGTAAAGACGCTGGAAATTTATTCTGAGGCTGATGTGTTGCCGGTGCAGGTAGCTTCTGATGGCGGTGAGCCCGAGGAATTGCGTCTTAAATACCGCTTTTTGGATTTGCGCAAAGACCGAATCCATAAAAATATTTTGTTGCGCTCCAAGGTTATTCAACGCTCGCGCGAGCTGATGAGAGAGCAAGGGTTTACAGAATATCAGACCCCGATTTTGACGGCGTCTTCTCCGGAAGGGGCACGTGACTTTTTGGTGCCGTCGCGTTTGAACCCCGGAAAGTTCTATGCTTTGCCGCAGGCTCCGCAACAGTTTAAGCAGCTGTTGATGGTGGCCGGTTTTGATAAATATTTCCAAATTGCTCCGTGCTTCCGTGATGAAGACCCGCGTGCCGACCGCTCCCCAGGCGAATTTTACCAAATGGATATGGAGATGAGTTTTGCTACGCAGGACGATGTCTTCAAGGTGATTGAGCATACGTTGGGGACAATTTTTAATGAATTTGCTAACGGTAAAACCGTTGATCAAGCTCCGTTTATTCATATTCCGTTCCGCGAGGCGATGGCTAAGTATGGTTCAGATAAGCCAGATTTGCGTAATCCGCTGGTTTTGCAAGATGCATCAGCTTTGTTTGGTGATAGCGGATTTAGTGTTTATGACTCTATGGTCAAAGAGGGCAAGGTAGTTAAAGGTATGTTGGTTAAGGGCATTGCCGCCAAGCCGCGTTCGTTCTTTGATAAGTTGGATGGTTATGCCAAAGAAGAGGGTATGGGTGGAATTGCTTATATTGCTTTTGCCGAAGGCGGGCCGAAAGGTATTTCCAGAATGTTGAGCGAGGCCAAAATTGCGGAGATTAAAGCGGCGTTTGGTGCTGCGGACGGAGATGCGATTTTGTTTATGGTCGGCAAAGGCATGAAGTTTGACAAGTTCAGCGGTCGTCTACGCAACAAAGTGGGCGAGGAGTTGGGCTTGATTGATGCCAACTCGTTCAAAATGTGTTGGGTGGTTGATTTTCCGTTCTATGAAGAAAATGAGGAAACCGGTGCGGTAGAGTTTTCGCACAATCCGTTCTCTATGCCGCAGGGCGGTATGGAGGCTTTAGAGACCAAAGCTCCGTTGGATATTTTGGCTTATCAATATGACTTTGTTTGCAACGGTGTGGAGCTGTTGTCAGGCGGTGTACGCAACCATCAGCCGGAGATTATGTATAAGGTATTTGAGATTGCCGGTTATGGTCCGGAAGTTGTGGACAACAAGTTTGGCGGTATGATTAGTGCTTTTAAGTTTGGGGCGCCTCCGCACGCCGGCTCGGCTTATGGTGTTGACCGTTTGGTAATGCTGTTGTTGGATGAGCCGATTATTCGTGATGTAATCTTGTTCCCGCTGAATGGTAAGGCGCAAGATTTGATGATGCAGGCGCCGAATGTGGTTACGCCGGAGCAGTTGAAAGAGCTGCATATTAAGTTAGAGTAGTTTGCAAGCTGTGCCAGCTTGACCCCCTAGGCTTGTGGTAGCCTGCGCTGTGCTACAGAAGGCGCGATGCTTAGATAGAGTATGCTGATTGTTGGTGTGGTTGTACACGTCGCTCAAAAATCACTGCGCAGCACACCTAAATATCAAACTCTTGGGTTCCATAGTCGAAAGGCTCGTCGTGATACGGCGAGCCTTTTCAATCTGGGCAAACGGGCGCAAGCTGGGGCAGGCGGAGAGCCCCGCGGGCATTAGTTGGCTGTGGCTTGTTTCGTGCTCAAGAAGTCGCGACCACGGTGCTCGTGGAGTCATTGGTTAGTGGTCGAGTGATTGGGGCAGGGAAACGAACTGCGTTCGCACCGTGCCCCTGTTGGGTACCTAGAAAGCCATGACCGGGCGAACAGAGCAGCCGTTGCGTTTGTCGTTGTCGAACATCTCGAACAAACCACTCTTATTGCTATAGAAGAGCCACGTACTGTAGAGAGAATACTCAGACGAAGACCAAATGTGTTCATTTTTATAACTGGATGCATTTCCTATGATTGTGCCTCCGGCAATGGTAATACCGGTGTTGACTTTGGTAAAATTGACGGAATTATTAATGTTATTTAATAAACCTCCTGAAGGTAGGCACCAGCTTTTACCGCTTGGGGTACCGGCCGGTTTATAGTTTTTAGCCGCCCATGCCGCCGGATATGTTGAGCTATTACCTTGAGCAGTAATTTTATCCGTATTGGTACAGCTGGCTTGTATATCTGTTGGAGTTGAGGTGTAGTTAGTAAGTCCCGGAATATCCGTGCCATATCCTCCCCACACAATACCGGTCTGTATCGGCTTAACTGTCATAATCCAACCGCTTTCACTGTCTGATTTTTCATAAATAACCACTCCTAACAGAGTTTTAGAGCTTAATTTATCTTGTGAGCAAGTGCCGTCGTTGTAATACAACGCACCGATGACGCAGTTCGCGGTATTAGCCTCACATGATTTGGTATCTGTGTTCCATGTAAAATTCGTAGCACATTTACAGATATTATATTTGCCGTTACAAGCCTTGCTGCCCCCACCGGTTTGGTTGGTGCCGGTGCAGGTTTGGGTGAAACCGTATTTAGTGCAAAATTCTTGTTCATATTCCGACTCGGATTTGAAGCAAGCCCATTTGTTGCCAAAGGGGCATTTGACGCCGGAGCCGTCGGAACAAGAGGTTTCGGTATAGCCCAAAGTGGCGCAATCTTGCGTGGCGACGCATTGAGCGTTAATAGTTTGGGGGATTAAGGACAGAGATGTCCCTAGCAATAAAAAGCGTATTTTCATAACAAAGCTCCATTGTTTTTAGATAGGAGCAGTATAACATAAAATTTTGTT
>CALXRR010000066.1 GCA_944390905.1 uncultured Alphaproteobacteria bacterium | reverse complement strand
ATGGAGTAGTTGTTACCAAACTCTGAAGCCATATCACGCAACTGGTTGATGGCGGATTCTACAGAGCTGATTACTGCGTCTACTGCGTCATTGGTCTTCCAATCGGTAGCTGCGGCCAAGCCCAAGCCTGATGATGAAGCGTTAGTTCCTTTTACATCCAGGTAAGATGAACGGTCTTCATTGAAGACTACCTTCAGGTCATCACCCTTCAAAAGGTTTACACCTTTGTAAGATGCATCTGAGGCAATCTGGTCAATTTGGCTAATGATTTCGTTAAACTGAGCTACTGAGCTGTCACGGTCATGCGGGTTGATGTTACCACTCATGGCTACGGCATCCCAACCGCTGATGTTGATGTTGGCTGATTCCAAAAACTCTTCTTTACCGGCTTTGATGCTCAAGGTAATTTTATCAGTATCGGCACCCGTACCTGCAGCAAATACAAAAATATCATCCCAGTTGTCATCACCGGCCTCACCAACGCCATCAGGCAAAGCCATTGTGCCAAGAGCGGTATTCAACTCACCGACAACATCGGCAATTTTAGAACCTGTAGTAGCTTTACCGGTAATGGTGACTTCTTTAGTGGCATCACCGATTTTAATGGTAATTTTTTTGCTATCACCAGCGGCCAAAGTACCGACATCTGCCCCAGCTTTAAGCTCGGTTTTAACGGCTGTATCACGTGCAGTGTTGGCTACCGCTTTTGCCTGTTGTACGAAATCGGTAATTGCTTCAATACCTTCGTTGGCGGCTTGAATCGTTTGAATACCTTGGCCCATGCTGTCCAACAAGCCTTCCAAGTCAGAAGCGCGGTTGGTCAAGCTTTGCGCGGTGTAGTAAGATGAAGGGTTATCAATCGCAGAGTTTACCTTCTTTCCGGTAGAAAGACGTTCCTGCGTAGTATCCATTAATGATTGAGTGTTCTGCAATGAAAGCAGGTTAGAACGCATGCTTGCGGTTAATGATATATCAGACATTGTTTTTCTCCCATTTACTGTGGTTAAAGTAAAATACCCTCGTTCTGAGAATATAGGTACATTCTAGCATAAATTTTACTTTAAGGCAACCTTTTTTTGCTCAAGCCTCAGTATAGTATACTTAAGTTAATTATTTATTAGCGGGAGATAAATTTCATATTTATCATTAAATAACAATCAGTTATCTTCATTAACCCCTGTTAATTTGCTGACTTCTTCACTTAAATATTTAATATCTTGTTCATCTAGTTCTACAACCGGAACCCGATACGACTCGCTAAACCAGTTGCCCAAATCAATATCTGCACACCTTTTGCTACAAAAAGGGCGATATTTGTTATCTGAACTAACCAGTTTACGGCATATCGGGCAGCGGTAAGTCTTTACAACTTCACTCATGATTATTTTTCGACTCTTCCGGTTCCGTGGCAAACAGGGCATTCTTCGCTCAATATCTCCGTCAAAGAAGGACGGCGGCGGACTCTGATTAGCTCTACATTGCCTCCGCGCGACAATCCCAAAACATGGCAACGGGTAGAATCCTTATGGAGTTCTTCCTCCAAAACTGCCAGAACCGGACGCATATAGCGGTATTCTGATGAGCCGGCAAAGTCGATTATAATTTTACCGGACAGATTTCTTAATCTGATTTGGCGGGCGATTTCAACTGCGGCTTCTTCATTAATACGCGAAATAGAACCACCTCCTCTATCATCTCCGGTATCAACATCTATGGCGACAAAGGCTTTGGTCTCTTCAATATAAATACGGCCACCATGTTTTAGTTTGACTTCTTTTTCAAGAGCCAAAACTAAAGCCTCATCCAGACCCAAGCTCTTAAACGGCTCATTCATGACCTCAACCTCAAAATCGCCGTCAAATTCTTCTTTGACTGCGGTCTCCATATTACGAGTATTAACGATAACCTTGGTGAGGCTCATTGCATTGCTTGCCATATAGTCAAAAAGCGGAGAGCCTTTGGCATAAAGCAGACTCGGAGCGCTCTCGGCTCTGGCCTTGCTGCGAACCATATCATAAACCTTACGGAGTTCTGACATTTCTTCCGTGATTTCATCATCTGAAGCGTCAGCGGCTGCGGTTCTGATTATCCAGCCTTCTTGACCTGTAATATTTGTATGCACCAAATGCTTGAGATGGGAGGATTTA
The DNA here is from genome assembly GCA_944390905.1 of uncultured Alphaproteobacteria bacterium. Classification (GTDB taxonomy): domain Bacteria; phylum Pseudomonadota; class Alphaproteobacteria; order RF32; family CAG-239; genus HGM16780. Next base: position 3,945 of record CALXRR010000066.1, on the reverse strand, counting down.
TCCTCATCAAAAATACGGCCGGAACATTCGACATGGCTTCTATATGGGCAATAGACCAAGAAAGTACCTACAAACTGGAGGGAGCGGGTGACTTTAGCTCCTTTTTCTCCGCGGCGCTCTTGGATAACTTGAACTACGACACTTTGGCCTTCGGTATAGTCGGCTTCCTTTTCACTATCGTCCAAATTCAAAAATGCTTCTTTGCCGTCGGCAATGTCGATAAGGCAGCCGCCTCGGCCATTGGATAAATCTAGTTTATGGGTGATTTTACCTAAGTAAATATTGCCCTCTGCGGCTTTGGACTTGTCTATTATATCAACCTCTTTAAGGTCTCCATCGCCCATTAAGGCAATGCTGGTTAAATTGCCGTTTTGTTCATAAACTATTGTATCTATCATTTGATTCCAACTCCGTTTAAAAGGTTTTTCGTTTCATATAACGGAAGACCTACTACCCCGCTGTATGAGCCTATGATTTTTCTAACAAAGGCTTCCATACAACCCTCTATTTTATAGCCTGAGCAACCTACCCATTCCCGACTGGCAACATAGGCTGAAATTTCTGCCTCGGAAAGCTTTTTCATTAATATTCGGGAAGAAGAAAGCCTTACCGATTCTCTGCCATCTTTATTAATGACGCAAACTGCACTCAAAACATGATGTGATTTGCCGGACAAAAGCTGCATAACTTTGGTTTGCTCAGCGTCATTTGAAGCTTTATGCAACAAACGGCGACCAGCGACCACTATCGTATCACAGGCAAGGACTACCTCTCCTTGGTGTTGAGACCATACACGGCGAGCCTTTTCGACCGCCATTCTTTTAACATAAGCGCTGGGGGCTTCGTCTCGACGTTCACTCTCATCAATATCGGCAGCCTCAATTGCTTTAGGCTTATAGCCTATTTGCTCCAAAAGCTTGCGCCGCTGGGGAGAAGATGAGGCCAGAATAAAATCTTTTACTTCCATAATCTATCTTTAGATAGCGTCATCATCATAGGTTTTTTCCATACGCTCGTGGCGTTCTTGCGCCTCAACCGAAAGTGTGGCTATCGGGCGAGCCTCAAGACGGGCGATACCTATCGGTTCTCCGGTCTCTTCACAATAACCGTAAGTGCCATCTTCGATTCTCTGCAGAGCGTCATTAATTTTGCCTATCAATTTACGAATACGGTCTTTGGTACGCAAATCTATCGCTTTGTCTGTTTCCATTGAGGCACGGTCAATATCGTCAGGCTGGTTCAATCCACCTTGTTTTAGGTCTTCCAAGGTGTCATTGGATTGTTCTATAAGCTCTTTTTTCCAGGCTAACAGCTTTTGTCTGAAATATTCGACCTGTTGCTCGTTCATGTAGTCTTCATCTGCGCTGGGCTTGTAATCCGGAGGTAGTATAACTGCACTTTCCATCTTTTTTACTCCTTAAATCATTTGATATCTTATAATTGTTGCATATAGCCTTACATGTTCTGTGTTTTTAAGCAACATAAAAAGCTTGGTTATCAACGTTATCTTGTTAATTTTGCCAATTCAACCTCTACTCTGAGCTCGATTTCGGCTATAATTTCCTCAAGACGGGGGTCATCACTCGTGAAATGGTGTTCTTTAACATAGCGCGAAATTTCAAGCAATCTTTCTTTGGATATGCTACCAATAAGCAGACCGTCGCGGATTTCTTCAAGTTTTTCAAGCAGGCTCTTGCCTCGCTCAACTACTTTTTGGCGCAGTTTTCTTTCATCTTCTTCATCTACCATTTGAGCGGCCAGCAAGACATCGGCTCCGCTCAGAGCCCCCACGCCTGAGACTGGGGTATTCTCCGGCTGTGATACCTTGTTTAAATATGCGGAAAAGCTTTCCCCGCTGCTTGTTTTTTTGACTTTGCTGCCGGTGCTGATTTCTTTATTCTTATTTATTTCACTTATGTTTATCACTGGCTTATCCTTATTTTATTGAAATTCCCAAGTGATGGTATTGTCATCTCCGCGTTGGCATGTCGTGGAAGCTACTCCGGCCGTGATGGGCATGGAGCTGTCTTCACTGGCGGCTTTTCTTGGCCAATTAAACGTTTTGTTATTAATCTTCATTGAAACCAAATCCGATGTGTCTTGCGAAACCCAGCTCATTAATGCCAAATTTATGCAGGCTGTGAGCGGGAGCTCCGAAAACCGGATGCGAAATGTTGTATTGCCGGGGAGAATCTCCCCTTTACCCATAGCGACAACCAAATCATTATCATTAACCATATCTGAGGGGATAACTTTGTCATCTATTAAAAAACTGCTTCTGGCGCGGCTATAGTTGCCATCGGCTACAAACCTTTGATTGACGACTTTTTGCAAGGTGATTAACTGGTCTTGTATGCGGTTGGTTTTGTAACGTGTAAACATACTACTGACAACCATCGACATGCTCATCATCAATACGCCTACGATGCTCAATACCGCGACTACCTCAATTAATGTATAGCCCTGCTCGTTGTCTTTTTTCATAGTCGAACCTCTGTTCAATCTTACCCTATTTTTTTGTTATAGCATTATTTCTATTTTTTCTCAATATATTTTATTTTTGTTTACTTTAATTTTAATTAATTTGATTATGCTAACCGTGTTTGAAATATTTTTATAAGAGGTGAATCATGAAAAAAAGTTTGATGTTGGCGGCCGCTGCCCTTGCTTTGATGACTGCCGGACAGGCTCATGCCGATGAAGACTTTAAATATACCCCGTATGTCGGAATCGATTATACTTATTCTAATGCTTATGCCGACTCCATGAAGCCTAATTATAACTCAGGCTCGGTTAATGTCGGTACCATGTATAATCAGTTCTTCGGAACCGAGCTGTTCTATCAATACTCCGACAGTGCAACCAAAGGAAAACACTTCGATGACCGCACTAAGACCTCGTTCCAAGCCGGCGGACTTGATTTGTTCGGATATTTGCCGTTAGGGTGCGAACGACGCTTCCATTTGCTCGGAACGGCAGGCGTCGGAATGTATCGCTTCCGTAAGTCCTACGAATCGCCGGCAATCAAAGGCGGACATGACAGCGGATATGGTTATCGCCTTGGTGCCGGTATGATGTATGATATTAATGACAAATGGTCGGTACGCGCTTTGGCCAGACATGTTAATCTGGATAAAGTAGAGGGTTTTGACCATATGATGGAATATTCAGCCGGTATCAGATATAGCTTTTATGATTAAGGATAAACGATGAAACTGTTTAATCTTCCGTTGGCGCTGTGCCTTTTGGGCTTGGCGGCCTGCTCTGACGACGGGGCTCAATCTGAAGCTCAAGCGAATCCGCAAGAAGTAGCTCAGGTGGTGGAAATCTCCGATTTTGAAAAACAGACTTTTGCTTTTGATGCCGCATCCATGACCGATGGATGCAGTATCAACAGCGATATGGTGTGCGCCATAAATCTGTTTGTTAAATGTTCAATTGACCCGTTGCGTGAGGAATGTGTCAATAACAAAGCCCAAATGCCGTCTTTTGTATTTATGCAAGATGAAAGTTTGGGGCGTCCGACGCAGGTGTCTTACCAAATTAAGCGTCTTAAACCTTTGGCCGGAGGCATTGTCGAGGTATCGACCCAAAGCCAGTGCAATGGTAAATGGTTTGGGCTGTGCAACGGCAATATTATTTATGTTATGAAGCCAATGCCAGAAGGCTGGTTGGTACAAGATGTTTATGCTCTGGGAAGCTGAGGCAGGCGGGGAGCCCCCGCGGGCATTAGTTAGCTGTTGAAGGATAGGGGCAAGGAAACGAACTGCGTTCGGAAGCTGTGCCAGCTTCACCCCCTAAGTTAGTTGTTACTTGTTCCGCGTTTTAATTATTCGCGATGTTTAGGTAGTGTCTGTGTTGAGTTTTTGGCACTGGATCCCCGGGTCAAGCCCGAGGATGACAGTGCCGGTAGTGGGATAAAAACCTAGAAAGCGAGCACCGGGC
>CALXRR010000065.1 GCA_944390905.1 uncultured Alphaproteobacteria bacterium | reverse complement strand
AGTAAACATGCCGTTTCATGATAATATCTCCTCGCAAACCTCTTTCCTACGAGTCTCATACTACCACAATTTTTCATTATTGTAAATACTAATTTTTCAAAACCGGTAAAATATTATACACCCACCACCGGCACAACGCGAACGCAGTTCGTCCTCTGCCCCTATCCATCAACAGCTGGGTTAGGGCTCCTCGCCTCCACGAGCATCGTGGCCGATACCCTGCGAGCAAACACTAACCTATATCAAACAAAATACATTGCCCCTCCCATTCAATATATTAATCTCCCATACAAGGAAAGGTCGACGACCAAGTCGTCGGGAAAGAAAAGCCCCGAAGCCCTAACACCGACTTCTCTTTTTTATCTTACTGATTCCTTTACGTCTTCCCTCCAATCCAGCCCTTCCTTTTCCCGCCCCTCCCCCTTCTTTGACATTGCCCTACCAAAAGCAACTAGACAAAATTAGTCAGAATACATAATTTTACCCTAACCAATCATCCACCACAGGCGCCATGCCTGTGCCTCCGGCTCTGCCGGATCAATTCACAGAATGTATATTGATTTTTAACCTTTGTTATGCTAAAATTTTATTCAGCGGGCAAAGTCTGTCCGTCAGGGCGTGAGAACCCTTTTGAACTATAGTCGTTTGGGTATAACGACTTAAAATAATGATTACCGGTGCTTATATGCCTCTTGGGGCGGGTGCCGGAAGCTTGTGTCAGCTTCATCCCCCTAAATTAACGGTTTACAACAGATAGAGTTTAAAAGACGAACTGCGTTCGCATTGTGCCACTATTGTTTTTTTGTCCTTGCCCTAAAACAATAATTGAAATAAATAAAAATTTGTGGTATACTGCTCCTATGTAAAATACATAAGGGAGCTTTGAAGATGAAATTTCAATATTTACTTATCGGGACAGGTCTGTCCTTAATCCCAACTTTAACCTCTGCCCAGTGCGTCGCCACGCAGGATTGCGCGACTTTAGGCTATACCGAGACAAGCTGCTCCGGCGGCTCCGGCGTCAAATGCCCCTTTGGCAACAAATGGGCTTGCTTCAAATCCGAGTCGGAAATATGTAATGACCTTGGTTTCACCCTCTCCTGCACCGGTACCAACCAAACCGGCGGCGGAAGTAAGGCTTGTAACGGGAAATATAATATCTGTAAATGTGCGGCTAATTTTACATGGAACACGGATACCAAATCATGTGAGGCTAATACCGCCAACTGCGTCACCGGCGCGTTGTATTACAGCGACGGCACTTGTTCAAATGATTATATTTCCAATAAGAAATTGCTTGGTATTGTAATCTATGAAAAATCGGCTAGCCAGAACGGTTGGGTAATGACGCACAAGCCGATAGCTACCTATATTATATGGGGAGAAGATAGAGTTGATATTCCAGGCCTTACTAACATAACATCAGAATCAAGTTTGACAGATATACAAGCCAGCTGTACCAATACTGATATTATTACAGCGTATGGTAACAGCTCAAAATATCCGGCCGCATGGGCAGCTAAGAATTATAGTCCTAGCGGTACCCCAAGCGGTAAAAGCTGGTGCCTGCCATCAGGTGGCTTATTAAATAACCTTAATAATTCTGTCAATTTCGACAAAGTCAACGCCGGTATTACCATTGCCGGAGGAACAATCCTAGGAAATGTATCCGGTGGATCTGAGACCGTTTGGTCGTCGTCTGAGTCTGACGACTACTACGCGTGGCTCTTCTTCGCCAATACAAGAGGTTCATTCCATATGTACCGCGGCAACGATAAGCACAATTACTATAGCGACGTGTCCGTTCGCCCGGTCATGGCTTTCTAAGAGTTCGACAGGAGCAAGATATAAGCATCGCGGTTAATTACAACACGGAACTAGTAACAACTAAATTAAGGGGTCAAGCTGGCACAGCTTGTGCATCGTGGCGGCTTGAATTTTAGCCAACGCGACGCGGTATTTTTCATCTAACTTAGAACGATGATATCCCACTTCTTCACCTATAATTTTCCACGGCACATTATTAGCACGGCGCCACACGATTTTGGTTTCAAGAGCATTCAAAAAGCTAAACCATTCCAAAATACGCTCCATTTCAGAGATTTCAGCCGGTGTCGGACGATAAGGCTTATAAAACACCTCTTGCTCCAACAATTCCTCCGGCGAATACAACACTTGGGGCCAACTTGATATAAAGCCATGCTGTTCTTTATCCGGCAGGGAGCGCAACACCTTTGCCGCAAAGGCAATTTTTCTTTTAATTTCATCAATTGTCATCATTATTATTACATAACCCATTTTTGCTGATTAAAACGAATAATCTCACCAATCATGGCATCAATATCGGCCAAAGTTTTGGCATCACAAAGTTTTTCGACTACTCTCTCGCGAAATTTTGGAGACTGAATAATTTTTAGTGCGACTGCGGCAACTGCTTTTTTTCGCCAAAAATAAGGATTGAATCCGGTCAAATTGCACCAAGCCAAAAAGTCCTGATGCAAACCTGAAGTCTCATCAAAAAAGAACTTATAAGCTTTGGCGCGAGCATGTTGCATATATTTAGCCCCTTTGCTCCGACGTTGAGGTGCAACATCAATAATCAGCTCGACGGTCAAGTCATTTTGCAAACGCTCAAACATCGCCCGAATCAAATTCAAATACGGAGCCACAGATTCACCATTATCAAACATAGGGGTAATATCAGGCTTTTTAGCAACGAGCACATTTTTCTCACCATTATTCAGTCTCAAGAACATCAAACAACCCTTTCAAAACATAACAAAAACAACAAGATTCCAGTATTAGGTAGTCCCGACAAATAAAAAAAAGTTGCCTTTTTTAACGCCTATGCCGAATTTATTAACACAATTTTTAGTAATTATATGATAGATATGACTATCAATATAATATTTTTAATTCCGACACAGAATGAATATTATTTATTTAAATTATATAAGTCAACATCCTTATTCAAATATTCAATTAAAAATATTTATTAGGAAGATAGTCTTATTTATTATTTAACATTTGACTCTTATTCAAAATAAGAATACTTTATCAGTGTTACGAACTGATATCACAGATTTTATAAGGAGAGACCATGAACAACATCCGCAGATTAAGAGAGGAGCGCCGCCTCTCTGCCGAAGAGCTTGGCAAAGCTATCGGGCGCTCTCAGCCGACTATTTCTAAATGGGAAAACTCAGACAACCTGCGTTATGAATACGCCAAAATCATTGCCGACTATTTCCGCATTCCGGTCTATGAAGTCACCGGCGAATCTCCTGAAGATTATATAAGCAATTTCAGCGATGACATCGTATCCATAGACATTTTGGACGTCAGGGCTTGCTGCGGCAGCGGGATTGAGAACTTTCAGGCCAATGTAATCGGCAAGCAGATGATGTCACTTCCGGCACTGCGGGAGTTTACGGCTGTATCTCCCGAACACATTAAGATTATGCGAGTCGAAGGCGAGTCGATGAAACCGACTATCAACCCCAACGACATGGTCTGGGTAGACATTTCATATACATCTCCTGACAGCGACGGCATTTATTTGCTTTGCATTGGTGAAAAGCTGGCGATAAAACGCATTCAAATCAAACCGTTTGAAAACTCAGTAATCGTCAAATCTGACAACCCCGAATACAGCGCCTTTACATTTAGCAATTACAAAGATGTCGCCGTACTTGGCAAAGTTATTTATCACATGCAAAAAGTCGGCTAAAATTAAGCACTTTCTAATATTCAGAACCGGAATTTTCCGGTTCTTTTTTTATACGACAAGGATGTTGACTTTACATTTTTAAGTAATAAAATTATTCATATTATTAATAATCGGAGTATAAATAACTATGAATAATTCATTCACAGAACAAATAAAGTCAATTCCTGCTTTTATAAGTCTATACCAAGCATATAAAGAAAACTTCAATACAAACAACTTCTACGTGCAATATTTTATGCCACCGGCCGAGCAAATAACACAAAGCGAAAGCGGCAAGAACAAAATCATTTTGCTTGATGAAGATACTCGCCTCCGTCAAGCTCAAGAAGCATTATTATCCGACAACAGCGGTTATTTTTCAGAGTTTGTGCATGATGATGCGATTCGCGAGGATGTGACTGAAGTTATCCGTTTTATCTTCAAGGAGTTTTACCAATGCTAAAAGATTTTTATACCAGCAACGAATACTTAAGCTACCTCCGCCAACAACAACGAACAGACTTTGCTTTCGGCTTGAGCTTTGGCCTTTTGGTCGGGAGTTATAGCCTAGCGGCCCAACTGGTTTGGTAAAACTTTGTATTAGACAGCCATAGAGCGGGATTTTATAAAAATCTGTATTAGGTGCCCCAAATACGCATTTTTTACAAAAAATGCGGAGAACGAGTCATATAATAGGAAACCAGTGAAAATGTGAGGGCGCGTACAAAAGAGGTACGTAACCGAACATTTTACACGCAGTTTCCGTATTAGATGACCGTTATACGCATTTTTTACAAAAAATGCGGAGAACGAGGTTAGTAATGGCTAAGGGAAAAAGCAACCGACGTTGCTTTTTCATCTGTAACATCTCAGAAAATCTTGGCAAGCAAGGGAGCAACCGCGACCACAGCGAGCCTAGATTCCTGAGCTATAAAATAAGGGCGAAAGTACCGCAGTGTACATAGAGGTACATGAGGACACTTTCGACCCGCAATTTCTGTATTAATAACCCGTTATACGTGTTTTTTACAAAAAATGCGGAGAATGAGTCATATAATAGGAAACCAGTGAAAATGTGAGGGCGCGTACAAAAGAGGTACGTAACCGAACATTTTACACGCAGTTTCAATATTAGCGTTATACGTTTATCAAAAAACACGGAGTTTGCGGCAGATAATAAGATTTTTAGAAAATTGCGACAGGAGTGTACATAGACGTACATGACTTAGCAATTTTATAAAAATCTGTATTAGGTGCCCAAAATACGTGTTTTTTACATGAAGCTGTATGGGTCAATGTCTACCTCCACCCTCACTCCCTGCGGAATCTGAACACGCTTAAGCCATACCCGCAACACTTCTTGAATATTAATGCTGCGTGCAGTCTTTAATAACAGCCTAAAACGATACTTTCCGCGTAGCATAAAAATCGGCGCCGGAGCCGGCCCCAGAGTTGAAATCATATCCGTATTAGGAGCGGATTGCCCCAAATATACGGCAATCTTTTCAACTTGTTCTTGATTGGTGCCGGATACAATAACCGCCGCCAGCTTGCCAAAAGGCGGAAGCTTCAAAATCCGCCGACTTTGTTTTTCAAGCTCAATAAATTTGGCTCGGTCATTATTCAACAATGCCTGCAATACCGCATTTTCAGGATATAAGGTTTGCAAAAATACCGTACCTTTTTTATCCCCTCGGCCGGCACGACCAGAGACCTGAGATAAAAGCTGAAAAGTCTGCTCTGAAGCGCGCAAATCGCTCCCCATAAGCCCAAGGTCAGCATCAACAATACCAACCAAGGTCAAACTCGGAAAATGGTGCCCCTTGGCCAAAATCTGCGTCCCGATAATAATGTCAATTTCTTGCCGCTCCATTTGAGCAATAACTTCAGACACTTCATTAAGGGTTGAAGTAATGTCACTGGAAAGGATACCTATTCGCGCGGTAGGAAAACGACGAGTCACCTCTTCGGCCACACGTTCAACTCCGGGGCCGCAAGCGGTTAAACCTTCCTCAGAGCCGCAATCAGGGCACCGACTCGGAATAGAAGTAGTATAGCCGCAATGGTGGCAGACTAACGACTTTGATTTACGATGCTCGGTCAGCCACGCGGTGCAATTGGGACATTGAATACGATATCCGCAGTCGCGGCAGATGGTCAGCGGAGCATAACCCCGGCGGTTTAAAAACAGCATTGACTGCTCGCCTTTTTCAAGGTTATCTTTCAGCGCATTTACCAAAGTCGGTGCCAGCCAAGCCACATTAAGTTGGCCTTTGTCGTTGGGATATTTTTGCGGCTTGTCCTTTTTGAGGTCAATAATTTTAATGTCGGGCAACTGTGCCGCCGCAAAACGGCTCTGCAGCTTAACCACATCATATTTGCCGGATTCAACATTGCAAATAGTTTCCAAATCAGGGGTGGCCGTAGCCAAGATGATGGGAATTTGCTCCATTTTGGCACGGACAACGGCCATATCACGCCCTTGATAATTGACCACATCTTCTTGCTTGAACGACGCATCATGACTTTCATCAATAACAATCAAGCCCAAAT
>CALXRR010000064.1 GCA_944390905.1 uncultured Alphaproteobacteria bacterium | reverse complement strand
GTGACATCTAAAAGCGCACAGCAAATTTACTATGAACAAAAGCCAGATAAGATCTTGGTTCTCTAATCTGACCAACGCTTTGTTGACCCATGAACAAATCAAAATCACTTTGCCGAGAGCTAAAGAATTGAGAACTTTTGCCGACAATATGATTACCTTTGCTAAAAAAGGTGATTTGAACAGCAGAAGAATGGCTTTGGCCTTCTTGCGTGATAATGAAGTTGTCAGCAAGTTATTCTCTACTTTGGCTGAGCGCTATAAAGAACGCAACGGTGGTTATACCCGCGTGTTGAAGGCTGGTTTCCGTTATGGCGACTGTGCTCCGATGGCTATCGTTGAATTGGTTGATCGCGATACCGCTGCTAAAGGCGCTAAAGATTTGGCTCGCGTAGCCGCTGAAAAAGCTGCTATGGCTGAGGCTGAAAAAGCTGCTGCCGAAGAGAGCAAATAAGCTTTATTGAAAGCATAAAAGCTTTGAAATATACAAGGGGTTGCTTGAAAAGGCAGCCTCTTTTTTTTGTGCAAAAATTAACTATTGACAAAATTGCTGAGAAGTGGTATAAAGTGGGCTTGTTATTAATTATTATAAAGATTTGTATTATGAGCAAAGAAAATTTATTTAATGGGAGAGAATTTAATAATTTTGCGGCGAGCGTGGTGATGATGGGAGGAAAAGAGGTGAAAGCTTCTTTGTATGTGCCGAATGCAACACGCAGTGAATATGTTTCTCCTTTCTTATTGATTCCGGCTCCAAGTGCTGGTGGAATGACAGCTATAAACTTGGGGCAAGGGGAAATCTTTTGATTAAGCAAAAGGAATTTGAAATGGTTTGTCAGTGATGGCAAGCCATTTTTTTTATTGTTGTTGAGTACGGGGTTGCAAAAGGCCGTGCTGTTCAAACAGTCGGCGGATGTTTTGGTCATCGGTTACGCTGACAACCGTTAAAGCCTGAAAAGCGGCATCTGGTGATGAGATAGGCAAAAGCAGGGAAATAATCTCCGGCGAAGAATGCAAAATTACGGATAAGGTGAGTGGGTAAATTTTGCGATGGGATAAATCAGCCGGAAAATTGGCTGAGGCACCGCTCTGTAATAATAAGCTGATGAGCGATGGAGAGTAGTTTTTTTTCAGAGCCAAAGTCAGCGGGGTGTGGCCTTCAAAATTGCGGATGTTAAGTTCTGCTCCGCTTTGGCACAGAAGTTTGAGGTGGGATGCTTTGGGAGTGTCAGTCATGCAGGCAAAAATCGGAGCCTCAGTGCTGAGGTTGACACGGTTTAAGGAAGCACCGGCGTTGATGAGGCTTTGCAGAATTTGCTTGCTTACTCCAAGGCGGCAAGCCATGACCAGAGGTGGAGATTGAGTCGAGGAAAACATATTGAGCTCAGCTCCGTCCGCAATCGCCTGACTTACAAGGGTAGGGTTGTTAGCCTTAATACCGCGGTGAAGCGCAATGTCAGCCTCTGCGGCAAAAGCTAAAGATGATAATGCCGTGCAGAGGGATAATATAATATATGCCAGTCTTGTTTTCATGGGAAAAGTATAGCTTGTTGCGGTTAATAAAAGGTGTAAGCGAGATGTTTTTTTGAGGCTCAGAGTGATTTTGCTTTGACTTGAGGGAAAATTCATTTTATAACTTATAGCGGTAAGTTATTATTGTATCATTTAATCTTTTTTTATTATGACAAGAGAAGAAATACGGCAAAAAATTGACGGGTTTTTACGGGAGAAAAAGTTGAGACCGGAGACCGTGCAGGAATCAGACAGAGTGGCGCAGTTCGGAACAAAGTTTGTGCCGTTTTGCGCTAATACGTTTAAGGTCGGAACCATGGAGGAAAATTGGTATCCGGAGATTACTTTGGGTGAAGTGATTGATATTATTGCTCGCAAGACAGGATATTGAGTAATGGTGATTGTTGCTGTATGAGAAAAAAGCTTCCCGCTATTAGGCCGGAAGCTTTTGTTGTGTTATTGGGATCTGATTTTGGTGATTAAGTCCTCAAGTGAGTGGCGGAGCTCCAGCAAGTCGTTATCATGTCCGAGGCGGTGGTTGCTGCCTTTGAGAAACTTGATGGTGACATCATCTCGAGATACGCATTGGGCAATTTGCAGGGCTTTGCGCCAGTCAAGCGAGGCGTCCTTCATGCCTTGCAGAAGGTAGAGCGGGCAATGGAGGTCAATATGGCGGTTGAGAAGTTGAAAATCGCGGGCGCTGTCAAACATCTTTTGAGTAAAAATATAAGTGAAGTCATGATTGGTGAAATCCAAGCGTCCGGTTTGGGATAATTGCTGTTTTTGTTCAGGCGTAAAAATGCGCTGTTCCAAGTCCATCGTAAAATCAGGAGCGGCGGCAAGGCCGATAACGCCTTTAACACGGTCAGGGTGGCGTTCAGCCAACAATAACGCCAGCCAGCCGCCCAGAGATGAGCCGGCAATGATAATATCGCCTTGGGCAAAGTTGGTGATGAGTTCTTCAATCTGGGATATCCAGAGGTGAAAATCAGCTTGCTCGTAGTGATGAGAATCGGAGCCATGGCCGATGAGTTCAAAACGAATAAAGTCTATATTCTGTTCGGCAGCAATTTGGCAGCAGGTCTCCGGTTTGCGTCCCCAAGGGTCGGAAAACAAGCCGTGGATATAAAGCATGGTAATCTTGTGAGTTGTGGCAGTTTTTGCTTGGCGGATGTCGATTTTAGTTGTAAAGTTCGAGCTAAAAGTATAGTTTTGCATAAAAGTCTCCAATATTGTATTCGGGAAGGATGATAGTAGAAAGATGACTAAAGGTAAAGAAGAAAAAATTGTGGTGTTGCAAGTCTTGCCGGAACTCGAAACCGGAGGGGTCGAAACCGGAACAATCGAAGTGGCATCAGCTTTGAGCGAAAAGGGAATTACTAACTTTGTAGCTTCTCAGGGCGGGCGGATGGTCGGCGAGCTGAAAAAACTGCGTGTTAAGCATTTGACTTTGCCTTTGAAAAGCAAAAATATTTTTACAATGCGGAAAAATGCTAAGGCTTTAGCTGAGTTTATCCGAAAACACCATATCAATATCGTGCATGCACGTTCAAGAGCGCCGGCATGGAGTGCGTATTGGGCGGCAAAAATGACCGGTGCGCATTTTGTGACGACTTTCCACGGAACATATGGGCTCGGGCCATTGGGAATTAAAAAAATATACAATAAGGTGATGACTTTCGGTGAGAGGGTGATTGCTATATCTAACCATATTAAAGCGCATATCCTTAAAAATTATCCGCAGACTGATGAAAGTAAAATCAGGCTCGTTTATCGTTGTGCAGATGTGGCTAAGTTTGCGCCGGAAGCGGTGTCTAAAGAACGTATTATCAGCAAAATCAGAGAATATAATGTGCCTGACGATAAGCCGGTGCTGTTGTTGCCGGGGCGAATTACACATTGGAAAGGGCAACATTTGCTCATTGAGGCGCTGCATTTGATGAAACATCAGGATTATTACTGTATTATTGCTGGTGATGCTCAAGGGCGTGATAAGTATATGGATTATTTGCGAAGCTTGAGCAGAAAATATGGTTTGGCGAATCGTATAGGTTTCTATGGGCGATATAGCGATGTGCCGGCGTTGATGATGATTTCAACCGTGGTGTTGTCTACCGCTATCGAGCCGGAGGCTTTTGGGAGAATCTCAATCGAGGGGCAGGCTATGGGCAAAATCGTGGTTGCTTCAAACATCGGTGGGTCTTTGGATACTATTCAAGACGGAGTGACCGGAAAGTTCTTTGAAAGCGGAAATGTGCAGTCCTTGGCTGATGCTTTGGACTGGACTTTGAGTTTGAGTAAGGAAAAAGCTAAAAAAATCGGCGATTCAGGCATAAAAAATGTAAGAGAACACTTCACAAAACAAATAATGTGTGATAAAACGTTAGAGGTTTACCGCGAAGTGGTAAACTCATAACAATAAATAACTAAATTTAATTGAAAGAAAGAAGGTTTTAATATGGTTGCGATAAAACTTCCTGACGGAAGCATTATGAATATGGAGAGCGGTGTCAACGGTTTTGATATCGCCGAAAAAATTAGTCCTAACTTGGCCAAGGCTGCTTTAGCCATTAATGTCAACGGCACAACACAGGATTTGAGTACTCCTATCACTACCGACGCAACCGTGACTATTATCACCGGTCGTGACAAGGAAGGCTTGCATATCCTGCGCCACTCTTGCTCTCACGTAATGGCCGAGGCTGTAAAAGAATTGTGGCCAGATGTGCAGGTTACTATCGGGCCGGCTATCGAAAACGGATTCTATTATGACTTTTCTCGCAAAGAGCCTTTTACTACTGAAGATTTTGCTAAAATCGAAGAGAAAATGCACGAGATTGTAAAACGCGATGAAAAAGTTGAGCGTATTGTGATGCCGCGTGATGAGGCTATCAAGTTCTTTAAGGATAAAGGAGAACATTATAAAGCCGAAATTATTGAAGACTTGCCTGAAGGCGAGACTATATCTTTATATAAACAGGGCGAATTTACGGATTTGTGCCGCGGGCCGCATGTGCCTTCTACCGGCAAAATCGGTAATGCTTTTAAACTGACCAAAGTGGCCGGTGCTTATTGGCGCGGTGATTCAACCAAGGAAATGTTGCAGCGTATTTATGCTACGGCTTGGGCTGATAAAAAAGATTTGGAAGCTTATTTGCAGATGCTGGAAGAAGCCGCCAAACGTGACCACCGTAAGCTCGGTAAGGAAATGGATTTGTTCCATTTTGAACCGGAATATGCTCCGGGGGCTGTATTTTGGCATGATAAAGGATACCGAATCTATCGCCGTTTGATTGAGTATATGCGTAATCGTCAGGAGCATAACGGTTATATCGAAATTTCTACCCCGCGGGTGATGGACAGAGTATTGTGGGAGACTTCAGGCCACTGGGATAAGTATGGTGCGCATAACTACTCCGGCCAGACCGAAGACAAAAAATGGTTCTGCATTAAGCCGATGAACTGCCCCGGCGGATTGTTGGTATATAAGCAAGGAATCAAATCTTATCGTGATTTGCCGCTGCGGATGGCTGAGTTTGGTAAAGTCAACCGCTATGAGGCTTCGGGCTCGTTGATGGGTTTGATGAGAGTTAGAGAGTTCACTCAAGATGATGCTCACATCTTTTGTACTCCGGAGCAGATGGAAGAAGAGTGCATTACGACTTTGAAACTGATTTTGGATATTTATAAAGATTTTGGTTTTGAAGATGTTAAAATCTACTTGTCAACTCGTCCGGACAGTATTTATCGAATCGGCTCTGATGAAGTTTGGGATTTGTGTGAAAATGCTTTATCAAACGCGTTGACTTCTCATGGTTATGCTTTTGAAATTAATGAAGGCGAGGGTGCATTCTATGGACCGAAGCTGGAGTTTATTTTGAAAGATGCTATCGGTCGTGAGTGGCAGTGCGGCACAATTCAGGTTGATATGAACCTGCCGGAAAGATTTGATATTTCATATATCGGGGAAGATGGTGAGAAACATCGTCCAGTAATGTTGCACCGTGCGTTGTTTGGCTCAATTGAGCGCTTCCTCGGTATCTTGATTGAAAACCATGCCGGAAAACTGCCGTTGTGGTTGTCGCCGGAGCAGGTTGTGGTTTGCCCGATTGTCAGCGAGTTTGATGAATATGCTGAAGAGGTGGCCGCAAAACTGCGTGAGGCCGGATTGTTAGCCAAGACGGATTTGCGTAATGAGAAAATCAATTACAAGGTTCGTGAACATTCGGTTGAAAAAATTCCGGTTATTGCGGTGGTTGGTGCCAAAGAAAAGGAAAACGGTACGGTTACCGTTCGCCGCTTGGGTTCTGACAAGCAAGAAATCTTGAAGGTTGAGGACTTTATTGCTAATTTGGTTGAAGAAGCCAAGATGCCTCATTTGCACGAATAAGCGATTGAGCTTATGCTGTAAAAAAAACACCAGTCTGCAAAGGCTGGTGTTTTTGTTTATGGTTTAAACGTAACACTATCTGCATGAGCAGGTAGATGTAGGCATATCAGCCCAGCCGTAAGGCTTGTGTCGCTTTGGGCCGGGCAAATGTAGGTCGGAACGGTTAATTCCACTTGCGTTAGTTAGTGGAAGTTTATGAGGGATAGAGAAACTTTTTTGGTGAGGTGAGAGAGCTGAAGTTAATAAACTAGTCTGATAACAATATAAAAAGAAAGCTCCGAAATGAATTTCGGAGCTTTGTTAATTGGTTTATTTTAAGATTATTTGATAATCTTAGAAACAACACCCGCACCAACGGTGTGACCACCTTCACGGATAGCGAAACGAAGACCTTCGTTCATCGCAATCGG
>CALXRR010000063.1 GCA_944390905.1 uncultured Alphaproteobacteria bacterium | reverse complement strand
CCGATTGCGATGAACGAAGGTCTTCGTTTCGCTATCCGTGAAGGTGGTCACACCGTTGGTGCGGGTGTTGTTTCTAAAATCATTAAATAACTTTTAGAAACTCGCAAATTGAGCGATTAATCGCAAAAATTAGAAATAGCCGAAAATTCATGTACTGCTTTGTACATTAGGATTTTCGGCTTTTCTATTTTTGCTTCTACTCATCTCAATTATCGAGTTTCTAAGTGTACCAGAGGTTGATATCTGGTTGGAAGCGTGTCCCTGAGGGACTTGTTTTTCACGTTATAAGCCGCAAATCTTGAGCTTTTAGACGTGGTGAAGGTTGAGGGGAAATTTTGTGCTAAATTGCGGTTGGGGGAAAGATTTATGTAAGTTCTTTTCTTTCTTTTTGAGGCTTCTTGCGTTAGGGCAGGGAGTTTTTTTGTTGACAAAAAAGATAAAAATGGTAAATTCAGGTTGTTTGAATATTATTATTAAATCTATAAAATGAATTATTATGAAGGTTGTAGAATTTGTTCCGGGGACAGAAATTTTTTTGTCTGACAGTGGCTGTTTCTATAAGCAGTTTAAAGCAGAGACGCCATTTTTGATGGAATGTACCCCTCAATTTGAAAGCACAAGGTTTGTGGTATATTTCTTCTCTTTAAGTAAGGTTAAGGAAGGAATGTATCGATATTATGTTTTGGCCAAAGGGTATCGGCGTAACCGTTTGATTGAGGCTTTTGAATCCGAATACAAGTTTCAGTTTAGGCAAATGGGTGGCGTTTTGTTGCTATTGGCTTGTGTGACGGATAAAGTGGCTCTTGAAAATGGTTTTTTGTTGGAAAAATCTTTGGCGTTTGATGCCTATCGCAAGTTTCAAGACTGTTTTCCTTCGGGGCTGTTTTTTGTTGAGACAGCAAAGATACAGATTTTGAGCAATAGTGTGATTGAGCTTAGCGGTGGAAACATTTGTTATTTGTGGTGGAAGGCTAATAAGTTTCAAATTGTGGAGCAAGAGCAGTTGGTGCTAGTCTGTGACAAGGTTTTGAGAAGTAATCGAGCTGAGGCTTTGTTGCGAGATATAGCTAAGGCTAAGATAATTTGTAATGAAGAAGTTGCTCTGATGCAGATGTCTCTTAGCGAATAATAAAGTAAAAAAAACGGTCTTCGGACCGTTTTTTTTGTTGCTTTTGTCTAAATAGTGTGGTAAGTGGAAACTGTTATAGTTATTAGTTTGTTTAATTGTTTAAGTTTATAATTATGGGAGAATTTATTTCTGTTTTTGATGTAGCTTTTATAGTTTTTTTGTTGTTATTGTATTTGCTGGTGCCGCTGCTTGTAGCCAGACGTAAAGTCTCGGTTGGGTTGTGGAGCTTGGAAGTATTTGTTTGGGTTTGTGCTTTTGTTGCATCTTTGTATTTGATACTGGAGTTTCAATCCTCGTTTTATGTCGAAGCCGTTGCTTTTTGGTGCTTCGTGGCCGGAATTATCTTTTATATTATACACCGTGCCGGAGATGAGTTGTTGGCAGGAACTAAAGTTTCAAAAGATGAAATAAAGCGAACGGTGTTGGAAATTGTGTCTAAGCTCTGGAAAATTCCGAAGTTGCAGATTGCGACAAATAGTGATTTGGCACTTTATAAAGAGGATGCTTCCGAGGCTGAAATCCTATGCATTATTTTGATGGCAGAGAAAGAATTGGGGATTAATCGAAGCGGTGGTATTGATAAAATCAGAACCGTTGATGAAATCGTCGATTATTTGAGCGGTGAAGATATTAACAAAAAATCTAAATAGCTATGTGGGAAAATTGGTTTATTATCGGGTGTGTGGCGATTGCTTTTTTTGTGCAGCCACTGATTGTCAGTGATAAATCTAATGTTTGGTTTTGGGTTTATCGTATTTCGGGGTGGGGATTGTTCGCAATGGTGCTTTCATCTAATGTGGAGCAATTTTGGGATCCTCAATTTGCTGAAGTTGCCGCTTATGTGTGTTTGTTATTGGCGGTAATTGATGTGGTGTTAATGTTTAAAAATATTAAGCACTTTTTCTGATTAAAGTTAAAAAGCATTTTACCTCAAGAGGTAAGATGCTTTTTTTTGTTTTGTTTATTGACAAAAGGGGCGCTGTACGTTAGGGTGACGGCTGTATGATTTATTATTAACTAAAATATTATTGTTATGGAAAAAATTATTAAATTTTGGCCGCAGTCGGATGAGCAAGTGCTGGCTCTTATGACGGAAACAGGAAATTGTTTTTACTGTATTAAAAGTAATACCAATGATTTGATGCTGGTTGAGCCGATGGAGCCTTATGTGAAAAACAAAAGATGCTCCGTATATGTGATTTTTGATAATAATGGTAAAAAATATCATATTTTAAATCATGGTAGTCAGGTGAAACCGTTGGATATTATTTGTGATTATGTGCCGGCGTGCTTTTTGCTTGATAATATATTGGTGATAGCTGAGCATATCTTGGCAGTCCCCAGATTGTTGGTGGAAGAGGGGTATGTGTTTTCTCAGGCCAAGGTTATCAATTTATTAGACGGTACGGAAATCAGACATTCTTTGCCCAAGGAGATTTTTTATTCAGACGCATTTGTTAATGCTTTGGGAAATTTGGTGCTGATAAAAGGTGAAACCGTAACTCAATGGGGATTGGGTGATGGAGAGTTGGAGCCGGTGCCGTTTGTTGAAGATGATTTAAAGTCTTGGTTGTCTTTGAGCGCTATGGAGCCAGAAAAAGTTGGTATTAGCTCTGAAGATTTGCAAAAATTGTTTGATTGTGTGTAATTTATGGTCGGCGTTTGCCGGCCTTTTTGTTTGTTGACTCTTTTAGTGGTATTTGTCTAAAATGGCTTGGCGAAACTCGATTTTCTTTTAATTAAAACGAATCGTAAAAGTGACTCAATCTGACTCTGAGTCGGGGATTCGTGAAAATATTTTGATTGTTAGTGCATTTTTTGCTTGCAAATTTTGTTTGTCTATGATACAAGTTGCCCACGGTTGAAAGCGAGTGGGGAGGAATCTGCTCATTCGCAGATATACTAAATATAACGCAATGGCTTGAAAAACAGGCTTTTGTTGAGTTTTAATTTTTAGAATCCTTATGGGTTCTAGTTATATAGGAATCGTGTTTAAAATGATTGATGCACAAAATATAAGAATCCGCCTGAAGGCTTTTGATCATCGTTTGCTCGATAGCTCTACTAAAGAAATCGTGCATACTGCCAAAAGAACAGGTGCAAATGTCAGAGGTCCGATCCCTCTGCCGACACAAATCGAGAAGTTTACCGTAAACCGTTCTCCGCACGTTAATAAAAAATCTCGTGAGCAGTTCGAAATTCGTACTCATAAAAGACTTCTTGATATTGTTGATCCGACCCCGCAGACCGTTGATGCTTTGATGAAGCTTGACTTGCCTGCTGGTGTTAATGTTGAGATCAAACTCTAAAGAAAAGTTTATTTTATACAGAGAGGGGCGACCTTCGATGTAAATAAGGATGCAGAGAGGGTTTCTCAAAGCAGACTAAAAAAGCAGAGAGGCGTAGCCTTAATGCATAGTAAAAAAGCAGAGAGAGGGAACTCTTGATGCGTAGTAAAAAAAGCAGAGAGGCGTTGCCTTAATGCGAAATAGAAAGGTTCCGCAAGGACCAAAAAATCTAAATTAATGTTATAAAACAATGTTGGCTTTTGAAAGATAAGGTCAACCAATTGAAAAGGAATAAATAATAATGCGTACGGGTCTAATCGCAAAAAAACTTGGAATGTCCCGCATTTTTGAAGCCGACGGAACTCATGTTCCGGTTACGGTTTTGAGCGTTGAGGGCTTGAAAGTTGTTGACGTAAGAACCACTGAGCGTGACGGATATACTGCCGTACAATTGGGTACCGGTGCTGTAAAGCTGAAAAATGTATCTAAACCGCTCAAAGGACATTTTGCCAAGGCTAATGTAGAACCAATGAAAAAGCTTGGTGAGTTCAGAGTTTCTGAAGATTGCTTGCTTAAGGTTGGTGATGAGTTGTCTGTAAGCCATTTTGTGCCGGGACAGTTCGTCGATGTTTGCTCTACCTCTAAAGGTAAGGGCTTTGCCGGTGTTATGAAACGTCATAACTTCGCCGGTTTGGAAGCTACTCACGGTGTATCTATTTCTCACCGTTCTCATGGTTCTACCGGTCAGAGACAGGATCCGGGTAAGGTCTTCAAAGGCAAAAAGATGGCCGGACATATGGGTGATGAACGCGTTACCGTTCAAAACCTTAAGGTTGTGGCTGTTGATGCCGACAAGGGTCTGTTGATGGTTAAAGGTGGCGTTCCGGGAGCTGAAAATGCATGGGTACGTGTTACCGATGCTATCAAAATGGTCAGCCCGGTTGAATTGCCGTTGCCTGCCGGATTGAAAAAATCTGATGAACCTGTTGCAGTTAAAGCCGAAACTCCGGCTGAGAATGCATAAGCGATAAGGATTAGAAAATATGAAACAGGACATCTTAAATCTGGAAAATAAAAATGTCGGCAGCATTGAACTCAATGACGCTATCTTCGGTTTGGAAGTTCGTGCCGATATTTTGCACAGAGTTGTAAACTGGCAGTTGGCCAGATTGCAATCTGGTAATCACCAAACTAAAGGACGTTCCGATGTGGCTTTGACGCCTGCAAAACCGTTTAAGCAAAAAGGAAGCGGTAATGCTCGTCAGGGTTCTCGCAAAGGAGCTCAGTTCCGTAAGGGTGGTATTGTGTTTGGTCCGGTTGTTCGTGATCACTCACATGAATTAACCAAGAAATTTAGAAAACTTGGTTTGAAAACAGCTCTTTCTGCTAAGGCTAAAGAGGGTAACCTTGTTATTATTGACGAAGCAAAATTGTCAGCTCCGAAAACTAAAGATTTGCAAGCCAAACTTGAGCTTTGCGGGTTGAAAAATTGCTTGTTTATTGATGGCAAGGAAGTTGATGTAAACTTCGCATTGGCTACCAGAAATATTGCAAACGTTGATGTTTTGCCGACTATTGGTGCCAATGTCTATGACATCTTAAGAAAAGACAAATTAGTGTTGACTAAAGATGCAGTTTCTTGCTTGGAGGAAAGATTGAAATGATAAAATCAAAGAAATCAGCAAACAATGTTACTGCTAAAATGTATGATACATTAGTTCGTCCGGTTATCACCGAGAAATCTATGTTGTCTTCAGAGAACGGCAAGGTTACTTTTATGGTTCCGCTGTCGGCTTCTAAAGATGAAGTTAAAGCTGCTGTTGAAGCTATCTTTAATGTTAAGGTTACGAAGGTGAATACTGTTCGTCAGTTCGGTAAGGAAAAACGCTTCAGAGGTTTTGTTGGTCAGCGTTCTGATTACAAAAAGGCTGTTGTTACGCTTGCCGAAGGTCAAAATATTGATGTTACTACAGGAATTTAAGACATGGCTTTGAAAAATTATAAGCCCACATCTCCCGGACTTCGTCAGCTCGTTATCATTGATAGAAGCGAGTTGTATAAGGGTGCTCCTGAGAAGTCTTTGACAATCGGTCTTACTAAGACCGGTGGGCGTGACAATTTTGGACACGTTACTAGTCGTAGAATCGGTGGCGGACATAAGCGCAAGCTCCGCGTTATCGATTTCAAACGTAATAAATTTGATGCAGAGGCTACAGTCGAGAGAATCGAATATGACCCGAATCGTACTTCTTTCATTGCTTTAATTAGCTATGAAGATGGCGAAAAGGCTTATATCTTGGCTCCGCAAAGACTGAAAGCCGGCGATAAAGTTATTTCTGCTAATAAAGCAGATATTAAGCCGGGTAATGCTATGCCTTTGAAGAATATGCCGGTTGGTACTATTGTACACAACGTTGAGCTCAAAGCTGGTAAGGGCGGACAGTTGGTTCGTTCGGCTGGTTGCTATGCTCAGTTGGTTGGTAAAGATGCCGGTTATGCTCAGCTGAAGTTGAGTTCAGGCGAGTTGCGCGTAGTCCGTGAAGAATGCTTGGCTACCGTTGGCGCGGTTTCTAATCCGGATAACCAGAACAGAATGCTGGGTAAAGCCGGTCGCGCTCGTTGGCTCGGCAATCGTCCGGTTTCTCGCGGTGTTGCCATGAACCCGGTTGATCACCCGATGGGTGGTGGTGAAGGTCGTACTTCCGGCGGTCGCCATCCGACAACTCCTTGGGGTAAACCGACTAAGGGTTATAAGACTCGTTCTAATAAAAAGACAGATCGCTTTATTATGAGATCTCGTCATGAAAACAAAAAGAAATAAGGAGAAAAGCTAATGACACGTTCCGTTTGGAAAGGACCTTTTGTTGACGGCTATCTTCTTAAGAAAGCTGATGCAGCGAGAAATTC
>CALXRR010000062.1 GCA_944390905.1 uncultured Alphaproteobacteria bacterium | reverse complement strand
ACAATGCGAACGCAGTTCGTCTTTTAAACTCTATCTGTAAACCGTTAATTTAGGGGGTGAAGCTGGCACAGCTTCCGCTAAGTTAGCGGCTCAAACGGCGCCCGTTTGGCTGGCATAGTTCGTCCGGTCATGCCTTTTTAGGAACTCAACAGGGACACAGCTTGAGCATCGCGCCTTCTTTGGCACCAAACAAGCCACTGCTAAGTTAGCGGCTCAAACGGCGCCCGTTTGGCTGGCATAGTTCGTCCGGTCATGCCTTTTTAGGAACTCAACAGGGACACAGCTTGAGCATCGCGCCTTCTTTGGCACCAAACAAGCCACAGCTAGGTTAGGGGGTGAAGCTGGCACGACTTGAGCATCGCGCTTTCTCTGGCACGGAACAAGCCACCGTCAAGTTAGGGGGTGAAGCTGGCACAGCTTCCACAGCTTCCACAGCTTGTGCCGGTTTGTAATTTATAAAAAAAAGTAAAAAAAAAGCTTGCTTTCTTGAAGACTCTAATGTATAAGAGCACTAAATTAATGTGTAAAGTTAAAAAAGTTTTGGAGAAATGAAATGAAAAAAGGTATTCATCCCGATTATCATGAGATTACCTATGTAATGACAGATGGTTCGGAATACAAAACCAAAAGCACCTGGGGCAAAGCCGGTGATAAAATGAATCTTGAAATTGACCCGAAGTCACATCCGGCATGGACTGGCGTTCACCGCATGGTTGACACTGGCGGTCAGGTTTCTAAGTTCAACAGCAAGTTTGCTGCTTTTGGCTTGAAGACAGATACTTCTGCCGCAAAGAAATAATTAAAACGATTTAAGTTTTATTAACCTGAGTTTAGTATGATAAACTCAGGTTTTTTTGTTTTTTGTGGACAATTCGATGGTAGATATAACACACTATGAGGTCTATGTAGACCGCGGCACTGGCTGGAAGCTGGAAGAGCGCTTTTCAGCCGAACAGCATGATCAAGCCATAAAATTTGCGCGAGAAAAGGAGCATGACAACATTTCAGTCAAGCTCATCCGTGAAAAGTTTGATGTTCTTGATAACAGCTATCAAGAAACGGTCGAATACATCAGCCTTAGTAATAAGAAGTATAAAAAGAACAGTTCGCTGAAGAATATCAACCTGTTTGATGGAGTTTCCATCAATCCGTCGGTCAATACGGTTTATACCGCGGTTGAAAACACCGACAATTCGACCGGCACCATCCTCAAAGCCTTGGGCAAGTTGGTTTTGATTATAATATTCAGCTTGATTTTTGCCAATTTGGTCGTCAACTTGAGCCTTCCGATATTGAGCCCGTTTTTGCCGGAAGAATCGTCCCAAACCTTGCTGTTTTTGTTTTTCTTCGGCTTGTTTTTGGTCGTATCAACCCCATTGATATTAAAAAAGATACCATGGCAGGTCTTTGGCTTCCGCCGCCGCGTCAAGCACAAAAGGATACCGGAGCGCAAAGTCTTTGACAAAGCCGAAAGTATTATGCGGCTCTATAACTTGAATGATGAATATTCCAAAGAGCTCCAACCGACATTTCCTGAGGCCGCTTTTGAGGATAAAAGATATATCATCGAATTTTTAAGCACGCTGATAGCCAATCTTGATAATCAAAGCCTTTTGAGTGATGACTTCAACCGCTTAGGGCTCAAACTTCTGGTCTTTGGTGGCAGTATGGAGTTGGCTCGCTGCCGGCATCTGAACATGGGCGAGGCCAATTCTTTAATGTATGAGGCGTTTCGCATTATAGATGGTAATGACACTGATTTATCAGGCTTTTATGAGGCCAAACGCAGCTATAAAGACAATAATGTTGCAGTGTTTTTAACCGGAGTCGGAGCTCATTTGATGTCGCAGCTTTTGCGCCAAGAGAATATAGACGGTTATATCTTGCGTTTGACGTTTGACAAATGGAGCCGCCTCAACCAGATAGAATATCCGTTAAAAAATATCTTGCCCGACCCATCCTCTCCGGTTCTGGATAAAGAGCCCGAGGTATCACCTTCGCCGGTAAGAGAAAATAAAGCCTTTTTGATTTGCCTTCTCAACATCAGCTTAAGGGTTCTTTATAACGGAGATTCTCGCTCAACAGCCACCTATGAGAACGAGATAAACAAGTCTATGCATAATATTTTGAACAATTTAATCAGCAAATACAGTGGCTCGGATATTAATGATAGCGAAAAGTTTATGAGCATTCAGTTTACCAATGCCAACAACGCAATTATTTTTGCGGAAGAATTTTTGAAAGATGCCACCACCTATACGGAAGAGCTGGCAGATGAAAATTTGATTGTGGCGGAGAAAGTGAATATCATAGAAGGCAAGTTGTCTGATTTGGAAACCAAAGAGGAGCGGATTTTAGACTTTTTATCACATACCTACGATGGAGAAATTTTGGTAGATAATAAAGTCTATGAAGCCGTAAAGGACAAAGGCTACCGTTTTGAGGCTCTTGGCTTCAAAAAAATGGTTCATAGCGGCACAACAGAGGCTCTATATAAGCTAAAAGATGCATAAATTGCGTAATTTGTTTGAAAAAAGCATAAAAATATGCTACAATAATAAAAGAATTATGCAGAAGAGAGGAGCTCACAATGGTTAGTAGTATCTCAAGTACCACCAACGTAGATGATAGCGGCATCAGCCACTGGGAAAAGACCGTCACCGATGTCAATGACGTCGATGAGAGCTTTTCTAATGCTCGAGATTTGGGTTATATGCGCTTGAACTACGCCCGCATTAGTACTATCGGCCAGCTGTCCAAAAACGATAGCGTCGATATCTATAAAGTACAGGTTCAATCCAACGGCAAGCTCACCATATCCCTTCGCAGTGGTGCCGAAAATGATGAAGTCTTGGATTTATCCAAATATGACGCCAAATTAGATTCGCTCAAACAACAGCTAGATCCGGAAGGCTATGCCAAGGAACAAGCTGAAAAAGAAGCTGAAGCAGCCAAATATGGACTCTTGGGCGAATATGGTGAAGGCTTGCAAATACAAGTCTATAGTATGAAAAACGGCAAAGAGGTTCTGATAGGTGATAGTACCGCCGATCCCGACAGCGATGAATATGCTACCATGGAGCAGATTCTCAACGGTGAATATCGCGCTAAAAAAGGTGACTATTATATCAAAATTAGCCGTACGGAAGACTTTGATTCAAATGAGGCCTTGCCCTACATCATGCAGATAAAACAAGGTGATAATTACAAGCATGACTATGTCACGACCGAGTCTGCCTCTGATGATACCAAAAACGGTACCACCAGCAATGTCCCGATGACTAGTACTAATGGAACCTTGTCAGCAGTAAATGCGTTGCAAATCCAAGCTCAAAGATATGAAGCCACCGCCCAAATGTTACAGGTCGGATACCAGAATATGGCCAATATTATCTACAGCCGTAACAGTAAAAGTTAAATAAAATAAAAAAATCTCTTGTATAAAAGTGAAACATTCTCTATTCTGCTAGGCAATAGAGAATGTTTTTTTGTAATAAGAATAAAGAAAGGATAAACTAATGACAGCACCATTGATGCCAAAGGCAACAGCAGTGTGGCTGGTAGAAAATACAACACTGACATTTGTACAAATCGCTGATTTTTGTGAGCTTCATGAGTTGGAAGTTCAGGCCATAGCCGACGGCGACGTTGCGTTTAATATTATGGGTATCAGCCCAATAGACACCAACCAACTCAGCTGGGAAGAGATTCACCGCTGTGAGGCCGACCGTACCGCCCGCCTTGAGGCCAATAAGCTTGAGCTTAATGTCAGAGAAAAGAACGCTAAGGCTAAAAAAATGCTGTCACCGTCCCAGCGTAGTGACAAGCCCAATGCCGTAGCTTGGATTTTAAGAAATTGTCCGGAGATTACCGATTCGCAAATCTGCAAATTAATTGGCACCACCAAGCCGACTATTAAGTCCATTCGTGAAGGCACCCACAAAGATTCTGCTAATATCCGCGCCAAGAATCCGGTTGCAATCGGTTTGTGCTCAGAAAAAGAGCTTGAAGCCGCCATTAATGCCGTACGCCTTAAAGCCGCCGCTGCCGCTGAAAAGAAAGCCGCAGTAAAAGCTAAGAAAAAAGCTAAAAAAGAAGCGGAGAAGAAAAAAGCTAAAGCAAAACAGAAAGAAGAGCGCGCTAAAGAAAAAAGACAGGCTCGTAAGGAAAAAAGAGCCGCTCAAACCCAGGCAACTGAATAAGCCTAGCTAGCCAAAACTCAACCGCAGCCCCAATAAAAGGCTGCGGTTTTTTATTGGATATAAAATTTTTCATCTGAATTCATTTTTTGCAGGTCATTTTGCAGGGCGGCATTCTGCGGATATTTTCCGGTTTGGGCAATGTATTTCAAATCATTGATATAATCGTCATATTTATGCTTATATTCCGGCAGATTTTCAAATTTATCCAAAGTTGTATAAGACTTTTGAACTGTGGTTGATATAGTCGTATCAGGCTTTTGTTGAGGCAAAGGCGTCTCTTGAGAGGCTTCATCTTCAGATTTGGCATAAGTTCCGGTTTTAATCGGGGGCAGCTTTTCCGCTTTGGGCAAAGCGCTCTGCGGTACAAAAAAATTTGGATAAATCACTTTTCTTTTGTACTCAGCGCTGGCCACGGTAGATGACAAGATAAAAGCCCAAACAATTAATAACAATCGTAAAAACACTTCGCGTAACCCAAAATTAAGAAATTCACTTTAAAGTATGCTATATGAAAAAACTTTTTTTTATATTAACATTTTTATTGGTTCTATCCCCAGCCCGCCAAGTTTTGAGCGCGCCCACTGGCTGTGAACGCTATAAGACACAGCCGGAGCTAAGGTTTAGCACATCTTACGGCAAGCTTAAATATGACAATAGTTATAGCCAAAGACAGTTAACAGTTTTGGGTGAGAAATACGGCATATTAGAGCAGGGGCTTTTTGCTTCAGGTCTGGCAACGGTTAACGTCAGTTACCAGCTTTCGGTCAAAGCTGTGCGCAAACAAGTTTCTGATAGCTTGATATGCGTTATTCCTAAGGTCGTAGATGTCTATATCGGCTACCAGTCGCCCACCATATACATATCCAAAGATTTGGTCAAAGATAGCTGTGAATATAATGTAGTACTAAGGCACGAGCAGACACACCAACAAATTAATACCGCGGCGCTGGAATATTTTATCCCCCAGCTGCAAAACGCCGTCCGCTCCATACTTAATTCAGAAGAACCGATACGGATTAAAAAGGCTGATGACTTTGACGCAGCCACCGAACAACTTGTCAACAACTATACAGCCAAGCTTGAGCCGTTAATAAACTACTTCAAAACCGAGCTCATCAAAGAACAAGGCAAACTGGACAATTACCAAAACTACAAGCTGGAAGACGATTTGTGCAAGTATTATCACCGCACGCATCAGTATTAATGTCTGGTACACTTTTCTAATTGGTTGGGCAAATCATCAAGCAAGCTCTGCAGACCTTTATATGCCGTATCAATATAAGGTTTGTCTTTAGCCGAATTCTGATTGTAATAAATACGGATGGTAGTCATACCGATTTCTTTAGCAAATTCCAGATTCGAATAGCTGTCATCAACAAAGATACAGTCTTTAGGGTCAACGCCGATTTTGTTGCAAAGCTTTTTGTATACATCAGAATTTTCATTTTTCTTATAGCACTCAAAATCCTCCACGGAGTAGAAACGCCCTTTAAAGAAATCAAACAATCCGATGTGTTTCAAAATTTTTTCACAAACTTCACGAGATGAAGTCGAAAAGATATACTGCTCACAAGGGAGCTTTTCGAGTTTTTCCAACACATGCTCATAAGGCACAATAGGATAAATAGGCTTACGTTTGTGATAAGCGACAAACATATCTTTAGGAGAGATACCATAGTCTCTGACAAAAATCTCCCCGCCGTCGCGATAGTTCAAATAAGACTCTTTGACTTTTGCTTTAGCCTCATCAAAAGACAGTTTGACGCCCAAATCTTCAATAGCGGCAATAGCGGTAGCTTCATCAAGCATATCGGCAAATTCAGGAGTAATCCGATATAAAGTATTATCCAAATCCCAAATTATATTTTTTTTGCAAAAGTCAACCAAAACCAAATCCTTTCACGGTTGTAAAACATAACACTCAACAAAGTATTCTAATCATAAAGCGAGTTTTCGTCAATAGCAAAATATATAAGTTAAGGCATATTGGCATTTGAATTTAAGCCCCCGATTTTTATCTTTAATTCTTCCATCCCACCTGTGGATAAACCGGCGCGAGATAACCTCGCTTCCTAAGCCCCCAAAAGCTAAAAAGCAGAGTTGTAAAAAAATATTTCACATAAAATCATGTGGTTAGCCAAAATATGTCGGGACACATTTGTCCCGACAAATCTGTCGGGACAAAAAAGTCATGTGTCGGGACAAAAAAGTAGGGGACATTTTTCATAAGATT
>CALXRR010000061.1 GCA_944390905.1 uncultured Alphaproteobacteria bacterium | reverse complement strand
TATTAATACTGCTATTGGTAAAGCAGGAGGTACTAAATTAGTAAATGATAATGAACACATTTGGTCGTCGTCTGAGTTTACTAACACCTACGCGTGGCTCTTCTGTACGGGTAGTGGCGCTGGTTCGGGCGGCTTGTGCCACAACGATAAGGACTACTACTCCAGCCACTACGTTGTTCGCCCGGTGCTCGCTTTTTAGGTTTTTATCCCTTTATCTCTTTGATTTTCAGCTTCGCTCCAGCGAAGCTGAAAATTTTTTTTGACCTTTATGACTAATATCCTAGGAATGAAAACAGAGAATTTTATTTGTTTAGTTCTTCTACAATTCTGTTGTAACAGTTTTCCCAATTATTAAATATTTCGTTATTCCAAAATCGTAAAATTTTATAACCGTAGTTAGTTAAAGATAAATCTCTTTGGATGTCTTGGGGGTTATCATTATGCTGCCCGCCATCAAGTTCTATGATTAGTTTTTTTTCTAAGCAAACAAAGTCAACAATGTATTTATTATTTATGATATATTGTCGAGAAAATTTGTAGCCTAGCTGCTTTTTACGAAGTTTATTCCAAACAAATTTTTCTGTTTCAGTTTGATTGTGTCGTAAAGAACGAGCGTTGTTTTGTAGTGATTTTGAGGTTTTCATTTTGCGGCTGTTTTATGATGTTTATAATTTGATTTTATTATAGTTTGTTTGATTTGTATATATTTTTTTATTGGGTAAGAGTGTTTTTTATTATGTATTTTAGAAGTTAAAAATGCTCCCCCTGTTGAATAGGGGGAGTTAGAGGGGGTGAGAAGATAATTTGTGGTGTTTTTTTATGTCTCACCCACCCCGACCCTCCCTATGCAACAGGGAGGGAGGTTATGGTTGTAACGCTTGCTGTAGTTGCTTCGCGCTTTTGCAAGCTAACAAGCCTTCGCCTGTCGGCGAAAAACAATCCTATCAAGGGAAGGGACGTGGTGGTTTGCTATGTGTCTTAATTGAAGGCGATGTTTAAGCTGATAGATGATAGAAAACTAAATATAGTTTTTTGTATCAGATTAATTGAAATTTAAACTTTAAGTAGTATATATTGAGATGGACTTGGTCTGTGGTTGAAAATGCTTGAGGCTGTTATGGTGATATACAGTGAACTGCCGGTCTATCGTGATACTTATAATTTGTTGATTGAGGTTTATCAAGTTACTAATCGTTTTGCTCATGAATATAAATATAGTTTGGGGCAGGATATGAAGCGCGATGCTTTGTCTTTGTTCAGAAATTTATATCGGGCAAATAAGTCTCAGGTTAAGGCTGAACATTTGGAATGCTTTTTGAATGATTTTGAGCTGCTTAAACTTGAGATGCGGTTGTGTGTTGATTTGAAGCTGTTACCAATTAAAAAAATGGCGCAGATATCTAAAATTATGGATGCTATCGGTAGACAGGTGACTGCATGGCGCAATAAAGCCGAAGCAAGTGCTCAATGCCGGAATCTGTCCGCCTAAGGGTGGCAGAGTGTGCGGTTTTTTCATAAAAAAGGACTGCCGACAGAAAAACTTTTTCTGTTAAGATGAAACTGGCAGTTGTCGTTTGAAGTTTTGGTCGTCGTCTGAGTATAATAACAACAACGCGTGGATCTTCTGTACGGATAATGGCGCTGATTCGGGCGGCTTGAACAACAACAATAAGAACAACAACAACAACAACAACGTTGTTCGCCCGGTGCTCGCTTTTTTGTGCAAAAACAACTTGTTATGCTATTGCCGGAATCTGTCCGCCTAAGGGTGGCAGAGTGTGCGGTTTTTTCATAAAAAAGGACTGCCGACAGAAAAAACTTTTTCTGTTAAGATGAAACTGGCAGTTGTCGTTTGAAGTTTTGGTCGTCGTCTGAGTACTCTAATAACAACGCGTGGATCTTCTGTACTAATAACACGGGCGGCTTGAACAACAACAATAAGAACAACAACAATAGTAACAACGTTGTTCGCCCGGTGCTCGCTTTTTTGTGCAAAAACAACTTGTTATGCTATTGCCGGAATCTGTCTGCCTAAGGGTGGCAGAGTGTGCGGTTTTTTTCATAAAAAAGGACTGCCGACAGAAAAAACTTTTTCTGTTAAGATGAAACTGGCAGTTGTCGTTTGAAGTTTTGGTCGTCGTCTGAGTACTCTAATAACAACGCGTGGATCTTCTGTACTAATAACACGGGCGGCTTGAACAACAACAATAAGAACAACAACAATAGTAACAACGTTGTTCGCCCGGTGCTCGCTTTTTTGTGGAAGAAAATTATATTTATAAGAGATGATAATGCAAAATATATTTAATATTTGCGAAGAACCTCCGATTGCTTTGGAAGAGGTGTTTGAGGCTTATTTTCAGTGCCGAAAAAATAAACGGCGGACTTGCAATGCTCTGGGGTTTGAAACGGATTTTGAGGATAGTTTAATCCGCTTGTGGGAGGAGATTGTCGACGGAACATATTACCCAGGGCGGTCAATTGCTTTTATTGTTACAAAACCCGTGAAACGTGAAGTGTTTGCCGCAGATTTTAGAGATAGAATCGTTCACCATCTTATTGCCGGAAAAATTATGGATTTGTTGGAAGAAGAGTTTATTCATGACAGCTATTCGTGTCGTGTGGGCAAAGGAACGCAATATGGGATTAAACGAGTGGCGGAGTTTATGCGGCAATGCTCAAAAGATTATACTAAAGACTGCTATATTTTAAAAATGGATATAAAGTCTTTTTTTATGAGTATGGATAAGCCTTTGTTGTATAAAAGGCTGGTTGCGTTTTTGGATGAAAAATATCAGGGACGCGACAAAACCTTGTTGTTTGAGCTAATCCGCAAGGTGATTTTTAATGCACCGGAAGAAAATTGTTGTATTAAAGGGCAGCTCTCTGATTGGAAAGGGTTGCCGCCGTCAAAAAGCCTTTTTACCGTGCCTAAGTCTAAGGGGTTGCCTATCGGAAATTTGACTTCGCAGCTGTTTGCAAATTTCTATTTGAACCCGTTTGACCATTTTGTGAAAGAAGAGTGTCAGATGGAGTTCTATGGAAGGTATGTTGATGATTTTGTGATTATTCATCAAGATAAGCAGGTTTTGCTTGATTTAATCCCTAAGTTGCGCGAGTTCTTAAGCCAAAAGTTGATGCTGACTTTGCATCCGAATAAGGTATATTTGCAGCATTTTAGCAAAGGGGTGAAGTTTATTGGTGCGGTGGTTAAGCCGGGGAGGGAGTATATTGCCAACCGAACCAAAGGAAACTTTTTTGAGGCTATTGCCAAGTTTAATCAGGCGGCAGATGAAGATGATAATTATATTAAAGAAAACGCTGAGCATTTTGTGTCAAGCATAAACTCGTATTTGGGGTTTATGAAGCATTACAGCACCTATAAAATCAGGCGCAAGATGATTGCGAATAATATTTCCGATAAGTGGAAAAAAGTGATTCTGTTTGATGACAGGCTTAATAAAATAACCCTGAAACGCGAGGTAAAACCAGCTTTTGTGCAGAAGCAAAAATTGCGACGGCAACGTATTAATCGAAGACGGAATCGCAAAAGGCAAAAGCCGGAAGCTAATGTTTTGTTGCAAAAGTCAGCTATGCTAAAGCTTAATCCTTTTGTGTAACAGAATGTGGAGCGAGAATTATAATCGGTTGACTTTGTGTCGTTTTGTGTTACCCTGCCTCCTGAAAGGGTAGAAAATGACTAGTGAACCGGAAATTAAGTTATCTTTGGGATTGTTACTGAAAGATGTGTGGCAGAGGTGTCGTGCCAGAAAAAAATTGTTCTGGGGTGCATCTGTTGTTGTATGGGCCTTTTTGACGGTGGGGTTTTGTGTGCTTGGCGGGTGGAGCAATCCTTGGTTCTTGTTGTGGATGGCGGCTTTCTATTATTTTTGGTATGTGTTTACGCGTTTGGCTTTGGGACGTGAGCCGTACTATTCGGTGAAAAATTTGTGGTCAACGTTAATCCCTTTTACACGAATCTTGTTTATTGCCTTTGTGGTGGCAACGCTATTTATTCTAATTCCGTTTGCGCCGTATATAATGGATGTGCCGGTTGAGGTGAAGGAAAATTATTCGTATTTTCAGCAGCGTTATATGCAGGACTCCGATGCTTATGATTTGGTGTTAAATGCCGGTTTAATCTTGGTATTGCCGGTGGTGTTTATTAGGCCGGTAATGGCTTGGTTTGCCGCATGCTTGGGGCGGAGTTGGTCGATGATGACCGCTTGGGAAAAAACTCGCGGGCATTATTTTTTGATGTGTGTGTTGGCGCTGATAGCCGATGCGGCTTTTTGGGCATTGCGCTATGCCGTGCTTAGTTGGTCGCTGCCGTGTCCGTTGGTATGGATTGTGGCGGCGCCTTTGCTGGTTGTGGCTGTGGGAATATTGCTCAGAATGTATGCCGTGTTATATGCTGCGGCTTAAGCCTGAGGGGTGGCGGCAAGCTCCAGAAATTCAGCTTCAGTTAAAATCTTGATGCCAAGCTCTTGAGCCTTAGCGGCTTTGGAGCCGGCGTCAGCACCCATAATAACGTAATCAGTCTTGGCGGAAACCGAGCCGGATACCTTGGCGCCTAAGCTTTGGGCTTTGGCTTTGGCCTCAGAGCGAGTCAAATGCTCCAACGTGCCGGTGAAGACTAATGTCTTGCCGGAGAAAGGCGTGTTGGAGGCTGAGGTATCAACATAGTCATCAATGCTGATTTCTTGCAGGAGCTCGTGAATAGTCTTTTGGTTATGCGGCTCTTGGAAAAACTCAACAATATCGGTTGCCATAGAGGGACCGATGCCATCAATGGATACCAAGGGACCGGTTTCTTTGGCTAGCATATCAGACATAAAATGCTCAAAGTTGCCATAGTGTTTGGACAGCAGTAAAGCTGTGGCCGCGCCGACTTGGCGAATCCCCAAAGCATAGATGAAACGCGGCATGGAAATATGGCGCTTGGCGTTGATGGCTTTGAACAAGTTATCAACGGATTTTTTGCCCCAGCCAGCTCGTTGTTCCAGATGCAGAACTGAACCTTTTTGATTGGCAAAAAGGTCATCGGCGGTGTTGCGTTGTTCCAGAGTGAAAATATCAACCGGAGTACGGATGATGCCTTCTTTATAAAAGTCTTCAATGATGCTACTGCCGAGACCGGCGATGTCAAAAGCTTCGCGGCTGACAAAATGGATAAGCCGTTCTTGGGATTGGGCAGGGCAGGTGAGCCCTCCGGTACAGCGGCGGGCGACTTCGTCCTCTTCACGGATGGCATGGGCACCGCAGACCGGACAACGATTCGGAAAGATAAAAGGTTTAGAATCCTGAGGGCGTTTATCAAGCAAAACACCGACTACTTGCGGAATGACATCGCCGGCACGTTGGATGATAACGGAATCGCCGATGCGGATGTCTTTGCGCTTGATTTCATCCTCGTTATGCAGCGTGGCGTGAGAAACAATTACGCCGCCGACGTTGACAGGTTCAAGGTCAGCAACAGGGGTCAGAGTGCCGGTGCGCCCGACTTGAATGCGAATGTCTTGAATGGTGGTTATGGCTTGCTCGGCCGGAAACTTGTGAGCAATGGCCCAGCGGGGGGTGCGGGTCAAAAATCCTAAGCGCTCTTGGAGGGCAATGTCGTTGACTTTATAAACAATGCCATCAATATCATAAGCCAGAGAGGCTCGTTGCTCCATGAGCTGATTGAAGTTGTTTTCAATATCTTGCAGGTTGTGGCAGAGATGATTGAGTGGATTAATCGGAAAACCCCATTCTTTTAAGTGCTCAAAAAAATCAGCCTGCGAATCCCACATGCGGGTGGAGACTTCTCCCCAAGTATAAGCAAAAATGCTTAAGTTGCGCTCGG
Organism: uncultured Alphaproteobacteria bacterium; assembly: GCA_944390905.1. Taxonomy (GTDB): domain Bacteria; phylum Pseudomonadota; class Alphaproteobacteria; order RF32; family CAG-239; genus HGM16780. The sequence continues at coordinate 1,818 of CALXRR010000061.1, read as the reverse complement.
CGGTAATGCGCGAATCCAATTGACGCAGAGAACCGGCGGCGGCATTGCGCGGGTTGGCAAAGGTTTTTTTGCCTTCAGCGGCGTATTTTTCATTAATGGCAAAAAAGTCAGCTTTGGACATATATACTTCACCGCGGACTTCAAGTACATCAGGATAATTGCCGCGCAGAGTTTGCGGAAGTTGTTTGATGGTCTTTAAGTTGGCGGTGATATCTTCACCTAAAACACCGTCGCCGCGGGTGGCTCCCTGAACGAATCGACCTTGCTCATAACGCGCGGAAAAAGACAAGCCGTCAATCTTGGGTTCGGCCATAAAAACAATATCAGATGAGGTGTTGAGAAAACGTTTGACGCCCATTACAAAATCATCAACTTCTTCAATGGAAAAAACATCACCCAGAGAGAGCATCGGAAAACGGTGTTTGACTTTGGCGAATCCGCTTTGTAAGGGGGCACCGATTTTTTTAGAGGGGCTGTCTGTGCGAATCAGCTCAGGGAATCGGGCTTCAAGTTCTTCATTACGGCGTTTGAGGGAATCGTATTCGGCATCAGTTAAGTAAGGGTTGTCTTGCTGGTAATAGGCGATATCGGATTTGGCCATTTCTTGGGCAATGTATGCCAGTTCGGCAGAGGCTTCAGTCGGAGTGAGTTCTGATATCGGTTTTTCAAACATAGCGAATCCTTACTTGTAGGTTGTTGATGAGCGAAGTATAAGAAAATGATGCTAAATAAAGTGTAAAGAAAACTCCCCAAAAGCGGGGAGTTTGACTAGCGAATCGATAATTTATTTTTCAGGTGAAATTATCATCATCATTTGTTTGCCTTCAAGCTTGGGAGCGGAATCGAGTTTGCACAGACCTTCCAAGTCTTCAAGCAGGCGGTCAAGCACGGCGCGTCCCATATCATTGGCGCTGAGCTCACGGCCCTTGTAACGCATGGTGAATTTGACTTTATTGCCTTCTTTTAAGAACTTTTTGGCTTGTTTGACTTTGACTTCATAGTCATGAGTGTCAATCATCGGACGAAGCTTTAACTCTTTGATTTCAACGACTTTTTGGTTCTTCTTGGCTTCGTTTTTGCGCTTTTGAACTTCATATTTATATTTACCGTAGTCCAAAACTTTGCATACAGGCGGGTTGGCTTGCGGTGAAATTTCAATCAAATCTAAACCATACTCTTCCGCGATAGCCAAAGCCTCTTTGATGGAAACAATGCCGCGGTTTTCCCCTTCGGCATCAATTAATCTGACTTCTTTAGCGCGAATATCTTCATTAATGCGTGGTCCGTCGCTGTCACGTACTGGCGCATTGGTACCTTCTTTTATTATTGTAACCTCCTAAGTTTGTTTAATCGACTCTATTATTCTACAAAACAAATGCAGATTGGCAAGAAGAATCAGCAGTTGTAATGCAGAATCTTTACGGATAAATGGCATTATATATAGAGAGGGTTAATTTTTGGTTGCCGGAAGAGGTGTTAGTAAATAAATTTTAAATTTAATTGCTATGATTATCAATGCGTTAAATGGGTTATGCAAAAAAAATTAAATTTTTTGAAAAAAAGTTGTTGACTTTGGGTTTTGATTGTCATATAAACCACTTCGCCGACTGGTTGAGACCTTAACGAAAAGTTAAGATGAGCAAGACAGGGAGGCAGGTTATAAAGAAGGAGTGAATAAGTAAGAGGGGATACGCAGACGGTGTATTTTAAGGAATATAAAATATAAAGTCTGTGATATTTCAAAAAAAGGAACCAAGAAATTCTTTTGAAGTGAAGTAAGAAGCAGACAGGATGGAACACATCAATTAAGATGAGAGT
>CALXRR010000060.1 GCA_944390905.1 uncultured Alphaproteobacteria bacterium | reverse complement strand
TAACTAAGCGGCATTTGTTTTAACTATAAAAACAATGGAGCTTTTGTTATGAAAATACGCTTTTTATTGCTAGGGACAAGTCTGTCCTTAATCCCCCAAACCATAAATGCCCAATGCGTCGCCACCCAAGATTGCGCCACTTTGGGCTATACCGAGACAAGCTGCTCCGGCGGCAGCGGCGTCAAATGCCCGTTCGGCAACAAATGGGCATGCTTCAAATCCGATTCGGAATTTTGCAATGAATACAGCTTCACTCTTTCCTGCACCGGCACCGGATATTCTGGAGGAGTCGGAAAAGCTTGCAACGGAAAATATAATTACTGCTCTTGTGCCAACGGTTACACTTGGGACGCAACTAATAAAATATGTGAATACGACTACAAGACCAACTGCGTCATCGGTACATTATATTACAGCGACGGCACTTGCTCTGATAAACTTGAAAGCTCTAAGACACTGCTGGGTGTAGTAATCTATGAAAAATCAGCCAGTGAAAGCGGTTGGATTATAACGATTAGCCCGATTCGGACTAATATTGCATGGGATACTGGTTCATATTATTCAACCGGTATTACGGATAAAGCGGTTAGTGCCAGCTGTACTAATACCCAAAAACTGGTTGCTTTGGGCAGCCGCTTTGCGGCTGCTAATGCAGCAAATAATTATAACCCGACAGGTACACCAAGCGGTAAATCATGGTGTTTGCCGTCTTATGACTTGCTTAACAACCTTAATAATTCCACCAATTTCGCCAAAGTCAACGCCGGTATTACTATTGCCGGAGGCACAATCCTAGGAAATGTTTACAATGGCGGTGAGCGCGTTTGGTCGTCGTCTGAGTCTGGCAGCAACAGCGCGTGGTACTTCGGCGCCAATGCGAGTGGTTCGTTTGATATGTACTACGACAGTAAGGGCACTACCCTTACCTACCGCTCCGTTCGCCCGGCGCTTGCTTTCTAGGTCTTTATCCCTCTACCGGCACTGTCATCCTCGGGCTTGACCCGGGGATCCAGTGCCAAGAACTCAACACCGGCACCATGCAAGCATCGCGCCTTCTCTGCCCCAATCTAGCTACCACTAACCTAAAGGCTCGTCACGATGACGAGCCTTTTAAAACATGGAATCCGCGAGTTTGATATTTAGGTGTGCTGCGCAGTGATTTTTGAGCGACGTGTACAAAAACCAGTACACGAGCGAAAAAATTACAAGCATGACACCTGAAGAGCAAACTCCCCCCAGAACCGTTTTTTTAACTCGCCGCCAATACCATAAACATATACTCTCCCAAATGCTCCGCAAAAAATGACGGATTGCGAATAGGCTCGCCCTCGGCAATCAGGGCTTGGTCATAGAGCATTTTGGTCATCTCCTCCACCCGCACATCAGGCTTGTCAGCCGCGGCCAGCTCCGACAATTTAACAATCAGCGGATGATACGGGTTGAGCTCCAAAACCTTAAGGCTGGCAAAAGCCGTCTGCTGCTGGTGGTTGCGCATCAAACGCTCTAAATGCAGGCTCATCTGCCCGTCTTCAACCGCCAAACAAACCGGACTGCTGGTCAATTTTTCAGTAGTGGTGACTTTGGCGACTTCGCCGTTCAAGGTCTTGGCCATAATCTCGGTGAGCTTTTTCAAATCCTCATCTTTGGCTTTGACGGCATTGCTGCGGTCGGGAGCAAAATCTTCCTCCGCCATTGAGATATGCTTAATCTCTTTGTCTTTGTATTTGGTCAGAACTTGAGTCCAAAACTCATCAATTGGGTCAACCAACAGCAAAACCTCAAGCCCTTTGTTTTTAAAGGCTTCCAACTGCGGGTTATTGCCTAAAACTTTGACATCATCACCGGTAATATAATAAATGGCTTTTTGGCCGGTGGGCATACGTTCAATATATTCATCCAAAGATACCAGCTTGTCTTCCCCTTTGGTGGAATAAAAGCGCGACAAAGAGGCGATTTCTTCACGGTTTGAAAAGTCCTCATAAATGCCTTCTTTAAACGCGGTGCCGAAGGCTTGCCAAAACTTCATATAATCATCATAATTTGCGGAGCGTTTTTTGAGCTCTTTCAGGATTCGTGATACGGTTCCGGTCCTGATTTTGGCAACCAAGGGGTTTTGCTGCAGCATCTCACGCGAGATGTTGAGCGGCAAGTCAGAGCTGTCGATAATCCCTTTCACAAATCGCAAATAGTTGGGCAGCAGCTCCTCAACCTTATCCGAGATAAAGACACGGTTTACATACAGCTTGAGGCCGTTTTTGCGGTCCGGCTGAAACAGGTCATACGGCTGAGTCGAGGGGATAAAGAGCAAGCCCGTGTACTCCAAATTGCCCTCTGCCTTAAAATGTAGTGTCATCCACGGCTCATCAAAGTTTTTGGATACATGATGATAAAACTCTTTATACTGCTCTTGAGTGATTTCAGCTTTGGGGCGCGTCCACAGTGCCGAGCCGGTGTTGATGGTTTCTTCACCGTTTTTGCCCAAGTCCATCACAATCGGATAGCTGATGTGGTCAGAATACAGACGGACAATCTGACGCAGATAGATAGTGTCGGTATATTGTTTTTCATCTTCTTTCAAAAACAGTGTAATCTCGGTGCCGTTATCAACTTTTTCAGCCTCGCTGATTTCAAAACCGTCCATTCCGTTAGAAGCCCACTTCCAGGCTTTGTCTTCACCGGCTTTGCGGGTCAAAATCTCAACCTTTTCCGCCACCATAAAGGCTGAATAAAATCCCACACCAAATTGTCCGATAAGCTCCATAGAGCTACCGTTGTCCTTGGCATTGTTCACAAAATCAGCCGTGCCGGACTTGGCTATGGTACCCAAGTGGTTGATTAAGTCATCACGGTTCATGCCGATACCATTATCTTTTACTGTCAAGGTTCGTTTTTCGGCATTAGGGATTAAGGTAATTTTGAGCTGTCCGACGCCTTTCATCAGCTCTTGGTTAGTCAGAGCCAAATACTTGAGCTTGTCGCAAGCATCGCTGGCATTAGAAATCAACTCTCGCAAAAAAATTTGTTTTTCCGAATACAAAGAATTAATCACAATATCGAGCATTTTATTGACTTCAGCCCGAAACTCCATTTTATCAGCCATTTTTTACTCCTCTGAACTAAAAAATCCTACTCTAATATATGGGGATTATTTGCCCCTTGCGCAAGTATCAAAATAAAATACTTGATTTTAAAAACAAACTGTGTCAACTTAAGGCAGAATTCAACATCCACAAAATTTAGGAGATAAAATAATGGTTTCTGTTGTTAACGATTCTTGCATCAAATGCAGAGCTTGCACCGCTGTATGTCCGGTAGACGCTTTCCACGAAGGCGATTCTCAAATGGTAATTGATCCTGACACCTGCATTTCTTGCGGCGTATGCATTTCTGAATGCCCACAAGGCGCTATCTGCCCTGATGATGAGGCTGATGCAGCCGTTGTTAAATTCAACGCTGAAAAAGCCGCTGAATGGCCGAATGCTAACGACTAAGCCTTTAGCTAAGTTTTTTATCAACCTTCGACAACTTCGCCGAAGGTTTTTTTGTGCCATAAGTAGCTTGATTTTTATATTTTCTTCGGCTAGATTACATCACAGATTGTAATACCAATTCACCATAAGAGGATATCATGAAGTCCAAAACAAATGACTCTATTTTTTATGACGTTGTCGGCATCGGCAATGCCATTGTTGACGTGCTGGCCAAAGTCGGCGAACGCTTTTTGACCGAGCGCAATCTTAAAAAAGGCGGCATGGTTCTGCTTGATGCTTTGCCGGCCGGCAAAATTTATCAAGACATCGTCCCCGAGCGTGAAGTCTCCGGCGGTTCAGCGGCTAATACTATTGCCGGCATGGCCTCGCTTGGTTTGGCTTGCGCCTTTATCGGCAAGGTTCATGATGATGAGCTGGGGCAGGCTTTCAGCCGTGACATCGGCGCCACCGGCATTGACTTTTTCACCAAACCCTTAACCCAAGGCCCCTCAACCGGCCGCAGCATAGTTCTGGTCACCCCTGATGCCGAGCGCTCCATGTTTACCTATTTGGGAGCATCAACCCATTTGAGCATTGATGATATTGATGAAGACACGATTCGCTCTGCCCGCATGACTTATGTTGAAGGCTACCTCTGGGAAGAAGAAAGCGCTAAAGCCGCAATTTTGAAAGCCGCCGAGATTGCCCACCAGCACCACCGTGATTTTGTGTTCTCACTGTCAGACAAATCCTGTGTTGAGCGCCACCGTGCTGAGTTTTTAGATTTGATACAAAAACACGTTGATATCCTCTTTGGTAATGAAGATGAGCTCAACGCACTTTTTGAAAGCGATGACTTTGAAGCCAACTTAGACAAGATAAAACCGATGGTCGAGATAGCCGCCATCACCCGCAATATCAAAGGCTCGGTTGTGGTCAACGGTCGGGTTAAAACCTTTGTCGAGTCAGAGGTTGTCAACAATGTGGTGGACACCACCGGCGCCGGAGACTTGTACGCTGCCGGATTTTTGTATGGCTTGTTGAACGACCGCAGCATCGGCACTTGCGCAATGATAGGCAGCATTGCCGCAGCAGAAATCATCAGCCATTACGGCGCCCGACCGGAGGTCTCACTCCGAGGCTACGTCCGCAACAACCTGATAAAATACGGCAAAACCCTTTAATAAACCTTAAAGCCTCGCAAATGCGAGGCTTTAAGGTTTATAGACAAGGAGGCTCCGGTCTCCTTATTTTATTCACAAACGCTAAGAACCGCCCGCGCCTGACTACCGAAACTCATTCTATTACAATAACCAGCGTTTTGATATAATGCCAGATCAAAATAACTTTCGCTCCCGCAAGGGGATGTTGTCCACATCGTGCTGTTTTTATTGATTGTTTTTCCTCCATTTGCCGATAATAAATTATTCAGCTCTGTCAAATTAATTTGTATTGTACTCACCTGCGAATATGATGCCATTGATCCATAAGCTCCGTCGCAAAATTTATATGATTGTGCGTTTCTTAATGCTTCATTATACGTTCCATCAGCAGGAGTTAAAGCAACAAAAAATTTCATTCCTTCAACGCGTACTCCGGTCACTTTTCCATCACAAAAATAATATTCGCCATACGCCCCGGAAACAATTTTTTGGCAGCCTCCATCTTTCCATTCATATCCTTTATTGCAATTACATTGGGCATATTTTCCTTGGCAAGGCTGGCCGACTCCTCCTGTTTGATTGGTACCGGTGCATGTTTGGGTAAAACCTAGTTTAGAGCACAGTGCTTGTTCAATATCATCATCAGATTTAAAGCACGCCCATTTGTTGCCAAAGGGGCATTTGACACCAGAGCCGCCGGAGCAAGAAGTTTCAGTATAGCCCAAAGTTGCGCAATCCTGCGTTGCTACGCACTGGGCAGAGGTTAAATTTGGAATTAAGGACAGAGATGTCCCGATAAATAAATATTTAAATTTCATAATCAAAGCTCCCTTATGTATTTTTACATAGGGATATCATACCATAGCTTTTCACAAATTTCAATTATTATTTTCGAACAATGACAAAAACTCAATTGCAGCACAATGCGAACGCAGTTCGTCTTTTAACCTCTATCGCTCAACCGCTAACTTAGGGCTCAAGCTGGCACAGCTTGAACATTGCGCTCCTCTACCCCAATCTTGTTACCTCTAACTAACGTCAAAGAGCTCCCCGCCTCTTCTTGATTAAATTTTGCTTGAAAAATAAATTAAACTTGCTATTGTAAGGACAACTTAGCTGCCATACCGCATTCTGAGACCCTTTAGGCATGGCAAAATATACTAATTCGGAGCCCCATAAAATATCTGCGCTCCTTACAACGGAAGATTACAAACCATGAAGATGAGAAACATTGCAATAATTGCACACGTTGACCACGGCAAAACCACGATGGTTGACGGCTTGTTAAAACAGAGCGGTACTTTCCGTGACAATCAAAAGGTTGAAACCTGTGTTATGGACAGTAACGAGCTTGAACGTGAAAGAGGAATCACCATTCTTTCCAAATGCACCTCAATTGTGTGGAAAGACACCCGTATTAACATTGTAGACACTCCGGGCCACGCTGATTTCGGCGGTGAAGTTGAGCGTATTTTATCAATGGTTGACGGCGTTGTTTTGCTGGTTGACTCTTCAGAAGGCCCCATGCCGCAAACCAAGTTTGTGCTTGGCAAAGCCTTAAAAATCGGTCTTTGCCCGATTGTTGTGATTAATAAGGCCGACAAACCAGATGCCCGTGCTGATGAAGTCTTGGACGAGATTTTTGACCTGTTTGTAAGCCTCAACGCTAATGACAAACAGCTTGACTTTCCGGTTTTGTATGCCTCAGGGCGCAACGGCTGGGCAGTTAAAGAACTCACTGATGAAAAGAAAGACCTTACCCCGCTGTTTGAGCTTATTTGCTCTTATGTACCTGAGCCAGCTTGCGAGCCGGACAAACCTTTCTCAATGTTGGCAACCACCCTTGAGTCTGATAAATTCATCGGCCGCATTTTGACCGGCAAGATTCACTCCGGCAAAATCAAAGTCAATGATACGGTAAAAGTCCTCAATAGCAAAGGTGAAGAAATTGAGCGCACCCGCATTGCCAAAATTTTGGCTTACCGCGGCTTGAACCGTGTTGCTCTTGATGAGGCCTATGCCGGTGACATTGTCGCCGTTTCCGGTATTGTTAAAGGCACTGTGGCTGATACCATCTGCGCACTTGACGTAACTGAAGGTATCCACGCTCAGCCGATTGACCCTCCGACTTTGGCTATGACTTTCTCGGTCAACGATTCTCCATTAGCCGGCCGTGAAGGTGATAAAGTCACCTCCCGCGTAATTTGGGACAGACTGGAAAAAGAGGCAGAGGGCAACATTGCGCTCAAAATATCACGTACCGATACCAGCGATTCTTTTGAGGTTGCCGGCCGTGGCGAACTCCAACTTGGTGTCTTGATTGAAACCATGCGCCGTGAAGGCTTTGAGCTTTCCATTTCTCGCCCGCGCGTATTGATGAAACGTGATGAAAACGGTCAACTTTTAGAGCCTGTTGAAGAGGTTGTAGTTGATGTTGATGAGGAGTTCTCAGGTGCCGTAGTTGAAAAGCTCGGCCGCCGCAAAGCTGAACTGGTAGAGATGATACCATCCCAACTCGGCAACAAAGTCCGCTTGATATTCAACGCTCCGTCCCGCGGTTTGATTGGTTATCACTCCGAGTTTTTGACAGACACACGCGGCACTGGCGTTATGAACCGCCTGTTCAAATGCTACGAACCTTATAAAGGAGAGATTGAAGGCCGCCGCAACGGAGTTTTGATTTCATCCGAGGCTGGCACTGCCATTGCTTATTCATTATGGAAACTCCAAGACCGCGGCCCAATGTTTATCGACCCCAATGTTCCGGTCTATGTCGGCATGATAATCGGCGAGCATACCAAGCCCAATGACTTGGAAGTCAACCCGACCAAATCAAAACAGCTCACCAACATCCGTGCCGCCGGCAAAGATGAGGCGATTGACCTGATTCCGCCACGCAAATTGACCCTTGAACAAGGCTTGGCTTATATTCAGGAAGACGAATTGCTGGAGGTTACCCCCAAGAGCCTGCGTTTAAGAAAACGCATTTTGGACCCCATCCAGCGTAAACGCGCTAAACCTGAAGTCATCGCCTAAAACCGCAACAAAAAAAATCCTCAGCTTAAACTGAGGATTTTTTTGTATCATCATCGCGAATGGAGTGTACACAGAGGTACATGACTGAGCGATTTATTCGCAGTTTCCGTATTAGATGACCGTTATACGTGTTTTT
>CALXRR010000059.1 GCA_944390905.1 uncultured Alphaproteobacteria bacterium | reverse complement strand
CCTAATTGTTATATGAGATTTGACGGAAAAAATTTGAATTTATTTGCAAACAATCAGAAAGTAAATAGTCTTGATGCTATGTCAGGTCAGCCAGATTACCAAGCAAAAAAGTTTCAAAATGTTACCAACAAAGGTCCTATTCCTGAAGGAACGTACTACGCTAACCAAAATCAACGTCAAACAATAGGTATTTTGGATGCAGCCATTGGTGCGGGAGCAGGTATTTTAGGCATAAATAAAGGGGCATGGAAAGGTTCTTTACCTGCTTGGGGAATGCGGAGAATTTGGTTAAAGCCAGATTCTGATACCAATACTTATGGGCGGGATGGTTTCAGTATTCATGGTGGTTTTAGCAAAGGTTCTGCCGGTTGTATTGATATTCCATGGCAAACAGGAACATTGAGTGATTATATGGATAATTGTCAAGAATCTGTTCCTGTTTATGTTGATTATCCTAAGGATAATTGGTAAAATTATATTAAAGAAAGGCAAGATTTTATTCTTGCTTTTCTTTATTTCCTATTGTAGCATAACTTAAATTACTATTTTAGGGTAAAAAAATTGATTGATAGAATAAAGTACAGTATGGCTGAAACGTGTGGGCTACTTTGGCAATTTAAGTGGTATATTGCCATATATCCGTTAATTTTTATATGTTTAATTCATGAATACTTTTATCCTCCAGCTAAAGATGATCCGATTTTCGGTTCCGAGGCTATGTCTTATGCTTGGAATTACGTAAGTCAGGAGGTTTATATCGGAAGTCTAAAAGATGATTTAATCTTTTGGCTATGCTATTTTCTTTTAGGGACCAGCAATATGCGAAATCATCCGTTGTTGGCTAAATTTATTTTTTTATTGCCTTTGTTATGGGGAATTTTGAGGCTAACAATTGAATTTATAAAATCTTTATTCTGAATCAAACTAATTAGGGAAATACCCAATGGGGGATGAATAACACACCGCAAAATAATATTTCCGGAGGGCAAAGCTTTAATTATGGGTACGGACAAACCAATACCCAACCTCAAACGTACAATATATTTGGAACAAGTTCTCAAAATGCGATTGAAACAACCCATAAGACATTGGATATTGAGCCTGTTGAAGATGCTATGGGAAAAACTACTTTAAATCGATTTGAAAATATCAAAAGAGAGTTACAAAAAGATGCTCTTGATGTGGCTTATGGAGCTAATCGTACTATCAATGGCATAACAGCCGGAGGATTGGATTATCTTGGTGACAAATTAGGATTTGACAGCCGGATGAATGGCTATCTAGACAGTTTGCCGGAATCAGAGCGTGCGCAACGGGAGGCTTTGACAGATTTATTGGAGTTTGGTGGTGCAGCTTTACCTGTGGGAACTGCTATAAAAGCCGGAGTAAGGGTTTTAAGGGTTCCATATAATGCTTGGCAAATTGGCAAGGCTTATGACAAATTGCGCAAAGACCCATTTATCGGGAATGGAAAAGACGTTATTGCCAAGATGAAAGACCATAACGGCAAGAATGTTCTTTTACAAAGAGGGGAAGTGATAAGAGGACGAGACGGAAGCATCAAAGTATCAGGGAATGATTTACTGAGAGAAACAGGAACTAAAAGGAATTTTGGGTTAAATAAAGCTATTTATAAGCATAATATAACAAAAGAACAGGCAACGAAGATTCCAAGATATATTAGAGATAATCCCGTTGAAACAAACCAGTACGGGCAATCTGTTTACGAAATAAAAAGGCCAGACGGTAATTTTAGGATTGTTACATCGTCAAAAGATGCAGATAAAATACTGTCTTCGATGTATAAGATTGAGAGATAAAAAAGAGGCTCTTTATGAGCCTCTATCCAATCCTTTACTTCGGTGGGCAACCCAAGTAAAGATACAAAACGAGCGATTTCGATTTCATTCTCGTTGGTAGACACAATAACTATACCATAAAAACCTCGTGACAGTCAAGGAAAGACATCAAAATTCATTCAACTCCTATTCTCAACCATACCACCTCGCCCAAAACTTTAATCCTAATACGGCGAGCGATGTTGCTTCAAATAATATTGATTATTCTCTTTATGGAAATGATTTCCGCAAAGAATTTATTGATGAAATGCTTAATGATAAACGTTTTCAAAATATCATGAATAATAGAGTTAGAATTAACGAAGGTGGATATGTAAATCATCCTAATGATAGAGGAGGAGAAACAAAATTCGCAATAAGTAGTAGATGGTATCCCAATGAAGATATTAAAAATTTAACAAGAGAAAGAGCAGATATGATTTTGTTCAGAGATTATTGGAAAAATACAAACATTTATCAACTTCCAGATGAACTGGCAGATATTGTTTTGGATGATAGTATTGTTCAAGGACAACCGACTGCAATAAAAAATTTACAAAGAGCTTTAGGAATTGTTGATGATGGAATAATAGGCCCAAATACATTAAATTCTATAAAAAATACAAACATTAAGACTCTTAAAGAAAAGTTTATCAAAAATGTAAAAGATATAGAAGAGCAGTATTTAAACAACGATCCATCACAGCGTGTCTTTGAAAAAGGACATAAAAACAGATTCAACAAATACTAATTATGTGCAGATACTGATTTTATCATTTTATAAACATAGTTATAGAGTTCTTGTGTTGTGGTGTATTCGCTATACAAATATGGAGATACACCACAATTATTTTGCTTACAATAATTTGTATTATTGTATAAAAATAGATATTCATCATATATAAAGCTTATATATGTATCTATTTTATTTTGAGCATCTTTTTCTGACACATTATAAAATTTTATTAAAATTTTTACTGCTGTATTTTTGTAACATATTTGCGTTTCTTTATTTATATCAGTAAGAAAATTATAACATTTCATGCTCCAAGTTTCTGTGCATTCTTGCTTTTTAAGTGTATATTTATCTTGACATGAGGATAATTCTTTTTCAAATTCGCTTAAAATATCAGCATAAGCATTAAGATTAAATAATAATGTAAAAGTAAAAATAAAGACAAATCTTTTCATTCTCAAACTCCAAAAGCTTAAATTATAATAATCATAATCTCAAAAGTTGAAAATAATGTTAAACCCTCCACCCAATCCTCACCCCTCCACCGGCACAATTTAAGCATCGCGCCTCATTGGCACAGAACAAGCTACCACTAACTAATGCCCGCGGGGGCTCCCCGCCTCCACGGGCACCGTGACCGGCACAATCTAAGCATCGCGCCTCCTTTGCCCCGATTCCTCAACAGCTAACCTAGTGGGTGAAGCGGCACCCGCTTCCACCGCCTCGGTGGTGGCACAGCTTGCAGAACTCGTTTTAGCGTTCATAAGATGCTTCAATAATTCGATTGCGACGCATTTCATCAAGGTCATAATTAGCTTTGATATTGAGCTGAGGAGCAATCGCGGCAATAATTTTTCCGGCCGTAGGAACAGTATTCCAGCCAGAAGTTACAAACCCCCAAGTTTCTTTGGTCGCTTTGGGCTCATCCAAAACCAACATCAACGCATATTTGGGGTTTGATGCCGGAAAAGTTCCTACAAAACTGGTCATAACCTTTTTATCAATATATTTGCCGTTGACCAGCTTGTTGGCGGTACCGGTTTTACCGGCCACCTCATACCCCAAGACATTAGCCCGCTTTCCTGAGCCTTCAACCACCACACCGCGCAACAGCTTGCGCATATTGGCCGAAGTCTTGGCTGATAATACTTTGCGCCCTTCGTCATGAGAATCATCTGCCAATACGGTAGGATTATGATAAGTCCCGCCGTTTACCACGGAAGCAAACGCTGATAAAATATGCAGCGGCGTCACAGATATTCCATAGCCATAAGCCACGGTAGCCGTTGTCTCTTCGCCCCAACGCCGCGGCAACATCGGTGCCGCCTTTTCAGCCACTTCAAAACTATCCAAGGTATCAAACAGACCCAACCCCTTAAGGAACTCCTGCTGCTTTTCCTTTCCGATTTTAAGGGCAATCTGAGCCGAGCCGATGTTTGATGAATAGATTAGTATTTCCTGCAAATTGAGCCAGCGGTTCTCGCCTCTGTAATCTTTAATGGTGTTGTATCTGAGGCGCAAAGGCTTTGTCGCATCAAACTTGTCAGATAGCTTGATATGCCCCTTTTCCAAACCAAAAGCCGCGTTAAACACTTTCAGCACCGAGCCCGGTTCATATAATCCTTTGGTGGCAAAGTTAAACATTGCACGGTCAGTCACATTAGAAAAGGAGTTAGGGTCATAATCCGGCAGCGATACCATAGCAATAACTTCTGATGTATTTACATCCATCAAAATAGCCACCCCGCCGAGCGCGCTAAACTTGTCAATACCGGCTTGGAGCTCTTGTCGTATAGTGTCTTGAATCCCGGCATCAATCGTTAGCTTGAGCGGAATATCCGATTCGCGCAACCGCTTGTCTAATTGCTTTTCGATTCCTGAAATTCCGACATTATCAATATTGGTCGAGCCAATAAGGTGGGCAAACAAGTTTTTGTGAGGATAAATACGTTTTTCGCCATCCTCAAACTCCAGCCCCGGAATCCCGAGAGCATTAATCTGATATTGTTGAGAAGGTGATAAGTTCCGCTTGATATACACAAAAGACCCACGCCTTGTCAGCTTGGCAAGCAAATCCTCATAAGTAATGTCCGGCAATACGGCGGCCAATTTTTCGGCGGCGCGTTTGGGGTTCATAATCTTTTTAGGGTTGGCAAACAAGTTTACCGTAGGCAGGGATGTTGCAATGATAGTCCCGTTTCTGTCCACAATATCAGCACGTTTAATCGGACTTTCGGGAATGGCATAAGAGTTGTCATTGTCGGTCCAAGCAGTGGTTATTCCTTTTCGGTCTGAGGCTGATAAAATACACAAGTCAAAGACTCTGACAGCCATGGCGCCAAACACCAAAACAAACATACACATAGCAAAAGACACTCTGTTTTTGCAAGTGCTAAGCGGGTCACGCTCGCAAGCATAATGCCCGAAAGAAAAGCTTTTATCGATTCTGATTTCTTCACCCGGAAGATAAAAATTCTCTTTTTTTCCGGAAAACAGTTTCCCCCACATAATCTGTTTAAGCTCCTGCGTCAAGTCTTATCGCTGAGCTCTGGCCATTTTCTTTAGTCTGTTTCGCTCAGCCTGATTGTTAATGTTTCTCTGTGCAATCATGCGACGATTCGCATCGTCATCATACTCAAATGGTAACGCAGAATAGTTAATAATTTGTTCAGCCTGCACCGGATTTAATTCAATATGTTTAGCAGCCAGCTGTCTGAGGCGAGCCGGAGAGTTCAAATGGCTCCATTCAGCATTAAGCACATGAATGGTTTTGACATCATCTTGAATATTTTGGTTGATTTGAGCCAATTCACGTTCCAAATTCTGCACCTTATTTTTCATCACGAACATACCAAAGCCGACCAAGCAGGTCAAAGTAATCCAAAGGCTTAAGGTAGCTGTTTTTGTGCTGTTCATGGCTTAGTTCCTTTCTGGGGAGATTTTTGAAGCGGCTCTTAGCTTAGCAGAGCGAGCTCTGGGGTTGTTATCGACTTCATTCTGTGAGGGGGCAATTGCCTTTGAGTATGAGGCAATTTTGGGCTTAATAATATCAGTTGGCAGTGGAGCATATCTGGATACGCTCTGTTTTTTTCCGGCATTTTCAAGGAAAAAGTTTTTAACGATTCGGTCTTCAAGGGAGTGAAAACTGACCACCACTAATTTTCCGCTTGGCTTTAATGCTTCAAGAGCACCTTCCAAGCCTGATTTCAGTTGCCCGAGCTCGTCATTAACGGCAATGCGCAAAGCCTGAAAAGTCCGCGTCGCCGGATCAATAGCCCCAGGCTTTTTGTGAATGACTGAATAAATAATTTCAGCCAGCTCGGTTGTGGTTTGAATCTTGGATTTGGTGCGAGCCTCAACAATACGGCGGGCAATAGCACGAGACTTTTTCTCTTCACCGTAATTATAGATTAAGTCAGCCAACTCTTTTTCAGGCAATGAGTTAACAAGGTCAGCCGCGCTGGTTCCCTGGCATGACATGCGCATATCCAACGGAGCCTCTTTAGCAAACGAAAATCCGCGTTGAGCTTGGTCGATTTGCATTGAAGATACTCCGATATCAAATACCGCACCATCAATTTTTTCAGGGACAAGCTCGGCAAAGTCACCAAACTCTCCGGCTCTGAATTCAAATTGCTCACCGTATTTAGCCTTCATTTCAGCGGCTCTGTCTTTAACGTTAGGGTCACGGTCTAAAGCGATCAACTTGCAATTTGCCGCTTGTAAAATAGCCTCGGAATATCCTCCGTTGCCAAAAGTTGCATCCACATACAAACCGCCATCTTGCGGGGCTAAAGCCTGCAAAACTTCATTCAGCATTACCGGAATATGTTTTTGCTTAACATCAGGCATCTATTTAGCCTCCGGAGCCGGGCGGTTAAGCTGTGGACGGTTTTTCAAGACTTCAGCGCGAATTCTGGCTTCTTCTTTTTCCCAGTTTTCAGGGTTCCAAATCTGGAACTTGCGGCCTTTACCGACAAAGACTGCGGCATCGGTAATCTGCGCATGCTTCAAGAGCTTTTCAGTCAAGACAATACGACCGGTTGAATCGAACGGAAAACGCTTTGCATCACCAAAAATGAGGTTGGTCAGGTCATCTTGCTCTTGAGAGAAAAAATCCATTGAGTTTTCAATATCGGCAGCCAGCTTGTCCAAGAGCTCTTCAGTGCACCCTTCAATGCACGGAGCCGTCAGACTGCGATAACAAACAATCTCGGTTGATAATTCTTTAAGAATTGAGCGGTAATCTGAGGGAAGTGATACACGCCCTTTGGCGTCCACTTTGTTGACTATTGTATCCATAAAGAGAAAAGTTTTTCTCAACTTCAACCGCCCTCAAATCCATTCGTTACGATATATATGGTATAGCATGGGATTTTATGGGAATCAATGGGAAATTTTAGGGATTCATTAACTGTTCTTAAAAAGTTCTTTATAAAATAGTGGCGATTCGCTTCAATCCGGCTCTGGGCTTGACACGTGGAGGCAAATAAAAATGTGGATAAAAATTAAATTTTTTTAATATTTTTTTTAAATCTTCATGCTATGGCTCATTCCGTCTCCCGACTCGCAGATTTTTATAAAACGAATCCACCGCTCACGCACAGCATCCGCCTGCGGCTCAGCCACTTATGGACTGCTAAATTGCTAATTTTACCAAACCTAAATTTCTACCCTGATTATCAATCGGTTATTTTGCTTGCGATTTCCAGGAATCACTTCGCCATAGCTGTTGCGGTTAGGCAGTTTCGGGGCGATATCCGCCATTCCGACCGCCATAAATCGAGACGCCGCCAAACCATTTTCAATCATATCGCGCACCACGGCTCCGGCTCGCATTGATGACAATTCCCAGTTTGAAGGATAAAGAGTGTTATTTGGCTTGCGGTCATCCGTATGCCCTTCAATAATCACCCTATAGCGGCGGTATTTTGCCGAGTTCAACAAACCGGATAGTTTTTTCAAAATATTATGCCCTTCAGGGATTATTTGGGCGCTCTCATCTTCAAAAATCGCAATATCGGCAATCTCCATCACCGCCCCTCGAGGGTCAGAGCCTAATCCAACATTTTCACCGAGTTGCAGCTCTTTTACCTCTTCCAAAAAGTTAAGCACGGTACCCTTGGCCTGATCTGAAGGAAGAGAGCTGAACGCCGCTGAAAAAGCGCTGGTAATCTGCTCCATCTTCGCCTTGTCCAAACTCGATGATGCAAACAAAACAATAAACAAGGCCAACAACAGCGTCAACAAATCCGAATACGGAATGAGCCAGGTTTCATCAGCATGCTCTTCATGAGGAGCTTCAGCCTGTTTTTTACGCGCCATGGCTATTCTCCTTCGGCTTTTTCTTCACGCAGAGACTTGCGCTCTGATGGCGGAATAAACGCCTGAAGCTTCGCTTCCATCGCAATGGATGATGCCCCCGACTGCAAGGCCAACGCGCCCTCCATCACCATTTTTTTCACTTCAGCTTCAGCCTGTGAAATCTGTTTTAACTTGTTGGCAAACGGGTGCCACAAAACATATCCGGTAAAAATACCCAGCAACGTAGCTACAAACGCCGCTGCAATAGAATGTCCCAACTGGTCAATATCAGACAAATTACCTAAAGCGGCAATCAATCCGATAACCGCCCCCAGCACACCGAGCGTAGGAGCATACATTCCGCATTGCGCAAAAACCATAGC
>CALXRR010000058.1 GCA_944390905.1 uncultured Alphaproteobacteria bacterium | reverse complement strand
TTACGAAGCTAGAAACACGAGGGGTATGACGAGGTAACGAGAGAAAAAAACACCAATCTTACAACCTTGAGGAGATTAAACAATGAAAACATATTTATATTTAAGTACCGCAATCATCAGCGTAAGCCTTGCCACAAGTGAAAATGCTTGGGCGCAATGCGTGAGTACCCAAGACTGTGCAACTTTAGGCTATACCGAGAGCTCCTGCCCCAATGGCGGAATAAAATGCCCGTTTGGCAGCAAATGGTTCTGCGGCGGCGATAATACCGCAATCTGCAAACAAGAGGGCTTCACCAACGCCTGCACCGGCACCGGACAACTTGGCAAAGGTGAAAACTGCGCCAATCTGTATAAACAATGCGATTGCCAGAGCACCTATAAATACACCTGCTCCGGCGCCGGCTACGCCGGTGGCTCCGGCTCTGCCTGCAACGGCAAATACACCGCCTGCAAATGCTCATCCGATTACAACTGGAATGCTACAGAAGGAATCTGTAAACCCAAAGAAGACTTCTCCGCTTGTAAAATTGGTACTTTTTTTTACTCCGATAATACCTGCTCTGATGAATATATTTCTTCAAAAATTCTTCTTGGCGTAGTTATCTATGAAAAAACTTCGTCAGAAAATGGATGGGTAATGGCTCACAAACCAATAGAAATTTCTCTCGCTAGTGCATGGGGTGGATATGGTACTGATATTCCAGAACTTACCAACTACACTTCAACACCAACAGATATACAAGAAAGCTGTAACAACACTGATATTATTACAGCATACGGCGACAGCTCGACTTATCCGGCAGCTTGGGCAGCAAAAAACAACTACAGTGATGGTAATAAAAAATGGTGTTTACCATCAGGGGGGCTATTGAATGTAGCATTAAACAACTCCACAAACTTCACAAAATTTCAGGATGCCATATACAAAATTCAAACCGCAGCAGGTAGTGAAGAAGTAATCATCCCTGGAGAAGTTAACAACGGATACGAAACTATTTTGTCATCATCTGAATATAGTAGCACCCACGTATGGGCATTCACTATTCATATAAACTATTTAGGGGCTTCATACAGAATGTCACATGATCATAAGAGCAACTACAGCGCCAACTACATTATGATCATGGAGTACTCACTTCGCCCGGTGTTTGCTTTCTAGGTACCCAACAGCTAACCTAGTGGGTGAAGCTGCACCAGCTTCCACAGCTTGTTAGTTGTCAGCCAAAATAACCACACTACTCTCTTCCGCATCAGGCTGCTCAACCTCACCCAAAGCATGCCCGCCAATACGATACATATGAAAGAACGTCACCGGACGAATATCCGTCGCAGCAAAAATCTTGCGCCGTATCTGCCCGCGAATATAATCACTGATAGCCTGCTCCCGACCGTTAAACCCATCCAACTCTCTGGCATATTGCGCCTCAACCTGAGCCTTAATCGTTTCGGCCAGCTCTTTAAACTCACCCTCTTCCATAATATCAATGGAAGAAATCTGCAAATCCTTCAAATTCCACTTGCGGTCAAATACCACACTGATAAACACACTACAATTATACGCAATCCTCCGCCGATTTTTAACCACTTGCGAATTGAGCTTAATCACATGACGACGGTCAACCGCCAAAATATCCGAAGGCACACTCTCCAGCCACGACAACTTGCCGCCCAAATACATAAACACGTCACCATTGCGCGCAGTTTCCACCTGCTCAATCCCCAAAGCATGGGCAAAACGCTGATGCTCCCGCACAAAACGCTTGTCACCATGAACCGGAATCACCGCCTTAGGCTTAAGGATTTTATACATTTTTTCCAAATCGGCACGGTTGGCATGCCCCGAGGTGTGCACCAAGAACTCTTCCTCACGAATAACGGTAACCCCCATATCCATAAGGTTTTCCTGCATTTTTTCAATTTTATCCTCATTTCCGGGGATGATTTTGGAAGAAAAGATGATGGCATCACCTTTGGCCAACTTCACATCACGATGCTCACCTTTGACAATAGAACTCAAAGCACTGCGATAATTTCCCTGCGAACCGGTACAAATATACATCGCCTTGTCAGATGGAATATCCTTGGCGTCTTTAATATCATAGACCTGCGGCAAATCCTTAAAATAGCCGCATTCTTTGGCGATTTTCATATTTTTAATCAGCGTACGCCCCACCAAGATTGGCGTTCTGCCGGCTTTGTCAGCAGCACGCACCAAGCTTTCCAAACGCATCAAATTTGAGGCAAAACAAGTCGCAATCAACCCGTTTTTATACAACGGCACCAAAGACATTAAGCTGTTGCGCACATCAAACTCGCTACATTGGGGCTTGTCTACCAACACATTGGTTGAATCACACACCAAAATATCAACACCCTCTTTTCCGGCCTGTTTCAAAGCCTTGTGGTCAGCTTTAACAATATCGGTCTTATCATCGTCAAAGCGCCAGTCAGTCGCATGAACAACCTTGCCGTAAGGAGTTTTGATATATAAAGCACAAGTTTCCGGCACCGAGTGAGTAATCGGCATAAACTCAACCTCAAAGGCTTCCAACTTAACCTTAGGGTTCTCATTCACCTCATAAATAGGCACTTCGCCATCCAGATGAAACTCCTTCAACCGCTCTTTCATCAATCCGGCCGTAAAACGCATTGCATATACCGGACACTTGAGCTTGGGCCACACATGAGCAATTGCGCCAAAATGGTCCTCGTGGGCATGAGTAATAAACAAAGCCTCAATCCTGTCGGCATAAGTCTCAAGGAACGCAGGGTCGGCAAAGGCCAAGTCCATCCCCGGATAATCATCATTCAAAAAGGTATAGCCGCAGTCCACCACCATAATTTTTCCATCAGCGACATAGGCATACATGTTCATGCCGATTCCGTCAGCTCCACCCAATGGAATAAAAAACAAACCTTCTCTGTCAAAAATATCCATAATTAATCCTCATTAAACCAAATATCACCGGCTAAAATTTTCATTACATTTTCGCCCTGTTTCAGCAGCAAAGCGCCATTATCATCGACGCCGACAAAAATCCCATTTTCGATTCTTTTTCCGAGGCTTACCGAAATTTCCTCATTCAAGCCCTTAGCATTTTTGAGCCACATATCTTTAATTACCGCGGCACCTTGCTGTTTCCATATCTCTAAATTATGATTCCATTCTGCCAGATAGTAGCGCAACAACTCCAATCGGTCAATATCAAAACCGCAAGCCGCCAAATTTGTTGTCTGGTAAGGAGTTTCGCCCGGTTGAGGAGAAGCTTTTACATTTACGCCCACCCCGACAATCAGATAATCACGCGCGGCTTTTTCGAGCAATATGCCTGAGATTTTAGCCCCGTTAAGCAACACATCATTGGGCCATTTAAGCTCAAGTTTTACATTAATATTGGATTTTAATTTGTTGATTATATTAAACAAAGTCAAAGACGAGATAAACACATATATATTCAAGTTAGCCCAGTCCGCCGGCATTGCCAAAGACATAAACAAATTGCCCTCAAAACCTTGCCACGCCCGTCCCAGACGCCCTCTCCCCGCCGTCTGACGCTTGGCCGTCACGACCCAAAGTTCATCATTATCTCCCTGCTCGACCAACTCCTTGGCTTTATCATTGGTACTTTGCAGCTCATCAAACTCCTGCCACAACCAGCCCTCAATCTTTTGTTTCTTCATCACAACCTCAACATTGCCGCAATTGCACCCAACAGTTCTTTCGGGCTCACCAACAGTGCCACAATAATCACCACATCTGTCAGCAAAATCATATAAATACCTCTGTCCACACGGTCAAAGCTACGTTGTTTTTCATCAAAATACATCACCTTAATCACACGCAAATAAGCTGAGGCCATCATCAATATTCCCAGCATCACCGCCAAAATAATTCCATACTGATGAACCGAAACCAAATCATCCAGCACAATCAGCATTCCCACAAACCCCAACAACGGCGGAAAACCCAGCAAAGATGTCATAAACATCAGCATTGCGGCGGCAATATAAGGCTTGCTTTCGGCGATTCCTGCCACATCTTGCATATTTGATAAATATTCTCCCTTGCTTTTAAATCCATAAAATACCGTATAAATTCCCGCCATTGCCAACATTGACACCAGCAAAAACACAAACCCCGAGAACTCGGCTGTTTCAGACAATCCCACCAAGACCGCCAATACAATTCCGATAACAAACAACCGTGAAAACACAAACAACTTACGCAAATTATTCTCATTATTAGCCCCAATCGCCCCAATCAAAATTGATATTACGGCAAAAACTTTCAATACCGGTATAAACAACGCAAACATCGGCTCTAAAGCCTCTGTCATCAAATTAATCAAACAAGCATAAATTGCAAACAAAGGCACCACTGACAAATATCCGCTTACCGGCAATATTGCCGCTGACAATACTCCTGCCATCCAAAAATGGAACGGCGCCACCCCCAACATAAATAATAATGACACCATCACCATCGCCGCAGCCGCAAAAGCTTCAACATTTTGCGGATTTTCCGTAACCAAAGCTCTAATATCAGCAAACTGAAATCCTCCGCTTAAAGCGCCTAGCCACCAAGCCCCGATTATACCAATCCCGCCATAGAGCAATGCCACCCACCTAAAGCGCCTGATTTCATTCAATTCCTCTTCATCATCTTGGATATGTGTCCCGAGCAGCCAATAAGCCGCAGCTAATCCCACCATTAATACCGCCACAAACACCAACAGATTAACCGCCGATAAAGCCGCCACCCAGCAGAGTTGCAATAACAACACCGTAAAATAGAACCTAAAGCTCGACTTATCTTCACTCAAAAACCATTTAAGAGAAATATGCATATTTCCCAGCAACAACAAATACACAATCACCTTAAACAGCATAATCTGCGAATTATTAATATAATTTTCACGGAGCAAAGACTGATTATACAGCACGACTTCCGCAATCAATGCCGCCAATACGCCCCATTTAGCAATGGTATAAAATGTTTTGGGAGTATTTTTATCGCGCAACCAAAATGTCAATAACATCAGCACTAAGGTTGCTGACAGCAAAGTTTCTGGAATCAGAGCCATAAAGTTTAACATATTGCTACCCTCTTACAAACCACAGCGGATTAACAAAAGACAACACCAAGATTACAGATACCCCCCACATAAAAGCAGCTTCTCCCGTTGAAATATCTTTAATCATCTCTTTTCCGTTAGCCAAGTTGTCATCTTTTTTCCGACGGTACAAATCCGACAACAGCGCCGTCGATACCAAGATCAGCGCCGCCAAAGCCACAAAAGACGTCACCAAATTATAATTCAACAACTCCGCAATAATCACAAAATTGTTAACAAACATCGACGACAAAGGCATCCCGATACCAGCCAACACCATAAAAGTAAATACCATTGATAATCTAGGCATATACTGCAAGCACCCCTCGGTAGAAATTCCGGTATTTTCCTGCTGCCGGTTCATAAATGACAACATCACATCCAAGGCCGCAAAAATCAGCAAAAATGCAAAAATAGAAAACCCCACATTTAACAAGATTTGGTCTGTCGGCAAAAACACACCCAGCAAATAAAAAATATAATATACCGTCATAAATGAAAAGATTTTATACTGAATATCTTTATTAATAATTGCAATAAAAGCAATAAAGAGCATCGTCAAAACACTGATAACCTCTAATATCACCACCAAAAATATCATTACATCAGGCATAGTCTTCGGCCAAAAGCGCATAAAACCATACACACCGGTCAAAGGCAGAATATTTGCAATAATAAAGACTAATGGATTTTTTACTCTTGCACTGATTGAAGAAATCCAATAATGGAACGGCCAAATCGGGATTCTTGAAACAAAAGCGGCAAAAATCGAACACCAAACCATAAATTCACTCAACTGCCCCAGCTTAACACCGCTGATTTTGTTAAGAAAGATATTCGTCCCCTGATGATTAAAAATCACCACAATCGCCACAAACAACAACAGCGCTCCCAGCAGATTATACAAAGTGAAGCGAAACAAAGTCCCCTGCCTCCGCACTTCACCAAACATACCCACCATCATATACAAAGGCAGTAACATCGCCTCAAAAAATATAAAGAAAGAAAAGATATCAACCGCCGTCAAAAAGCCGCACATAAAACTCAAGAACAACAATGTAAAAATCATCCGTGACTTTTGCCCTTCAGCCTCATTGCGCACACCCCATAGCCCTATTAATATAGCCAGATGGATACCCACCATCAGCAATAGAGCAAAACAGTCCACACCAAAGACTAATGCAATTTTGGGGTTTTCCAACCATTGGTATTTTTCTACCAGCTGAATTTTACCATATTCCAAAGAAATATGCATAAAAGCCCTTACAATCAGAGCCAAGTTTGCAATCACCGTTAAGGCCGCAACTTTTAACACATTTTCACCGGCAGTTTTTTCATCATCTTTAGCCAGCAGCAAAAATACGATTCCTACCAACGGCAACAATACAATAAACAGCAAATAAGGGATTATCGGTTGCATCTCAAAATCTCCCTCTAAAATAATAAGCCCAACACAACACGGCCACTCCTAATAAAGTAAAAAGAATACCGCTTGTTTTCATATCCTTATGCAGCATAGCCACAATTTTCATCATCAAAGCCGCCAATTTTCGCAACATATTAATAATAGTACGTTCAATAAACACAAAATCAATCATCAACCACAACACACGTCCCACCACCTTAATCGGCGTCACCAACAGCCAGTCATACAATACCGAACAAGGCGAGACTCGTTGTAATGTATCATCTCTATAGAAGCAATTAAGCCCCCGCATCGGCCGCAATACAATCACCAAAATCACCACACCTAGAGCCAGACACACCGCCCCCGCCGCGAACTCAAAATGGCTAAAGACCAGCCCCACAAAAGCCATAAGCGGCAAAAAATAAAACAGATTCGGATTTTTCAGCAAAGCCCATACTTTTTCATCCACCACCGCCGGAGCAAAATAGATTTGCCCCAAAACATGAGCCACGCTCAAAAGCTGCAACGCCACGGCAATCCACAAATACCAATACACATCTTTTGTTGCCAAAGCTGATATAATCTGCACCTCAGCCGCAATCACCAATAAAGTAAATAACAGTGAAAACTTTATTTTTTTAGCAAACTGCCCCATTTTAGAGACCAACACTTCATTAGAAGCGGCCACAATCGGCAAAATCATAGCCGTTGAAATCATAATTCCGCACCACGGCAACCACGGCACCAACTTCACAAAAGCAAGTTTAGACACCGCCAACACGCCCATCATTATCCCCATCAACATCATGTTCCAATACATGATTTTAGCCTTCAAATCATCTACGGCAAAGACCGCCAAAAAAGCCCAAACCACACTCGCCGCAGTCCAAGCATAAAATACATAATGCCCCCATGCCGAAGCCGCCAACAAAGGATACATTTTCCACATCAAGAGCAAACCAGCCATCGGAGTTGCCACATAAAAGATAAACAACCCCCGAACCAAACTGACCTTTTTCAAATCCAACACAAAATCATGAAACAGAACGACTCCTGATTTGACCGCAACGACCAAACACCACAATCCCAGAATAATATTTTTATCCGGAGCCTTTTTAACAAACTGCAGCATATCCCCCAAATTCAAGCTTTTTATTTGCCCCCAAATCAAAGCACACATAATAATCAAGGCCATATCTGCCATCATATTATAGAACATATACCGCCGTTTTAGATTAGAATCCTTTAACAAATAGAAGCACAAAATATCCACAAAACACACCGAAATTAAAATCTGCATCATATTTTGGGCAGAAATCAAAAACATCATTACAATAAAGATTAACAAATACAACCCTCCGTTACGGAGTCGCATTTTGCCTTCATCATAGAAGCAATTATAAAACATCACCACTAAAGTAATCATACCGAGCAAGGCTCCGAATCGATACATTTCGGTTGATGGCTTCAGCAATAATTTTACTTTAATAGCACTGGTATCAATCCATTGAAATACAAAGTTTTTCCCTGCCACCATAACATCTGGCGTCAACATATTAACGATAATAGCGGCGGCAAATATAAGGACAATAACGGCCCAAGACTTCTGGAGTCGGTTTTTCTGAAATATTTCAGAGAACAATCCCAAACAAAACAACTTAAACAAAGAAAGAGCCAGCATAATCGCACCTAAAAAAAGATTAAGTTGCTGTTAATATAACAAAAAATAAGGGCATTTAAAGCCCTTATTCAAAGATATTCTACGACTAAATGAACAAATTATCGCATTAAAGCTTCCAAACTTTTAACAGCTCTAACCGGTACGCGATACTCGCGAGCGACATCATCATCTTCAAGCTCAACCATAAGCACTTCATTAACAGACTTCAACGGGCTACGAGCTTCCACATTAATATTATCAAGCATAACGGCGCTTTCACGACTCCGATAGAGCAAAGCCTGCTCACCGCCATCATAAACCAAGCGCGGATTCTCCGGCCCGCCGGCATGATATTGAATAATAATCAGGATTTCACCTGCAGCATTTTGCAAAATATCATACTGACCTTCTGTCTGAGGAATATTATTTTCAACCATATTACACCTATTTCACTAGTATTACGAAAGAACTGAAAAGAATAATAGCATATAATTATTAACAAATAAACTACAAAAATGACTTTTTTTGAAAAAAATATAATTTTTTTTATTGACTAAGCAAAAATAATACACTATAAACACCTCGTTGTTGAATGACACACATTGGGTGCGTAGCTCAGTCGGTAGAGCATTTGACTTTTAATCAAAGGGTCTCGGGTTCGAATCCCGACGCGCTCACCA
>CALXRR010000057.1 GCA_944390905.1 uncultured Alphaproteobacteria bacterium | reverse complement strand
GTGAGAAAAATTTTAGCCTACATAGAGGTAGGTGAATTTTTCGAAACCCGCAGATAACGCCCAAATCGACCATACACGACCAGCCCGCGGCCGGAGAATGAGTCGAGTTGTAGGCGGCAAAGGTGAAAGTACCGGAGCCTACATAAAGGTAGGTGAGGACACTTTCAACCTGCGGCCAACGCCCAAATCGACCATACACGACCAGCCCACGGTCGGAGAATGAGTCGAGTTGTAGGCATCAAGGGTGAGAAAAATTTTAGCCTACATAGAGGTAGGTGAATTTTTCGAAACCCGCAGATAACGCCCAAATCGACCATACACAACCAGCCCGCGGCCGGAGAATGAGTCGAGTTGTAGGCATCAAGGGTGAGAAAAATTTTAGCCTACATAGAGGTAGGTGAATTTTTCGAGACCCGCAGATAACGCCCAAATCGACCATTATACGGCCGCGGAAACGGACGCGGAAAAAGGACACCCACAATACCTTTGCCTATATAGGTTCAATTCTTTGGTGAGCAAAGAACGCCGATCCTGCATTCCTCCCTTGCGCCCCTCAACCTCCTTGTAAGGTACCATTGTCTCAGCAGAAGCCTTGGCCGCCGCACGGTTTACTTGCGCTAAATCTTTGTAACGGGAGACACCTAGTACCGAGGCTACCTCGTCAAAACCATTGGCTTTGGCATATTCCATCACCCTTTTCAGACGCATATAAAAGCACACATCGCAACGCCGCCCGCGCTCTGGCTCTTTTTCCAAGCCTTTGGTCATAACCCGCCAACATTCCGGATTGTATTCCAACTCAATAAACGGCACTTGATAAATTTCACATACTCTTTTGTTTTCGGCACAACGGCGGTGATATTCGTCCTCCGGTGCAATATTTGGATTATAAAAAGCCACGGCAAAATCAGCTTTTTCCTGTGCCAGCTTTTCAATCACAGCACAAGAACAAGGCGCACAACAAGACAGCAATAAAAACTTAGACAATACTTACCCCTCAAACAACCTAATTTTGCAAAGGTATAACATATATAGGCTCTAAAATCAAGCCAGAATTCCTAAGATTATTATGATTCCCAATCCAACAAAACAACCTACATGCCATAAAACATCTTTTAGCATTACGGCCTCACCATCAATTTCAAAAAGCTCACCCCCGCACCAATGAAAGCCGCAAACAATTACCACAGCCAACACCGGCCAAGAAAAGAACCCAAATGCTCCGGAACATACAAAAACAGCAATCAGTAAAAACAAATTAACTATCGGCCACAACCAGCTCAAATAAAAATCTTTCATGTTTAACTCCTAAATCAAATATACATAACTTTCGCCTGAGTATCCGCCTTCTCAGTACGTCGATGAGCTAAACATTCATATGCATTATTCTGTTTGCTTAAACAAAACCTATAATAACATTGACAAATTAATTTACAATTAAATAATACATATTATGCTAAAAAAAGTAAAGTTAACAACTAAAGCTTGAAGCACATGCATCGATTTGTTTTCAAATTCTCACTAGGTATAATATTTCTCTGCCTGATTTTAGGATTTGAGCACTACAGCAACATTGATATTCAGATTGAAAATGTCTTTTTTGACCGAGAGAACCAACGCTGGCTAATTTACCCTGCTCTACATAAAGAACTGAGCTTTTTATTTTATAAAGGGCTAAAACAAGTACTTATGGTTATCGGAATTTTTTGCTTTGTCCGCCTGCTTGCCTCAATCAAATATAAAGACTTGCGCACCAACAACCGCCCTTTTCTGATTTTATTGCTCAGCATTATTTTTGTACCATTGGTTGTTGCGGGCGCCAAATATTTCACTAACGTATATTGCCCTTACCAACTTGATATTTATAATGGAGCCTACCCGTTTGTGCGTATTGTTGATGCTTATCCGGCTGATTTCATTCAGCCCAAACCGGGACGATGCTTTCCGGCTGGCCACGCCACGGCGGGAGTCGCGTTAATGGCAGTGTTTTAGTGTTTCAAGAACCGCCGCAACCGTTACCTCGGCTTAAGCATAGGGATTATTTTAGGCTGGGTCGCCGGAATCTATCAAATGATGAGAGGACAACACTTTTTATCACATACGATATTCAGTATGGTTGCCTCATTTATGGTCATAATGATTATCAATACCATTGTAGCACGCCACAGCAAACCATCAATTTAGCATTTAAAAACCGCCTTTTAACAGGCGGTTTTCAAGTTTTGGTTTAAGTTATTATTTTTCAGGGAAACCCATATCCTCAAGCCAGCCGGAAACCCCGAAAGTGCGGCTGCCGTAACCAACCCAGCCATCGCTTTTGACGTTGCAACCTTTGCATTGCGCCGTCATATCACGAATGGTGTTTTGCTCACCGCCGCCTCCATGGGTAATAAACGGAATCACCGTCTTGCCCTTCAAGTCATAACTTTCAATAAACGCGCTGACCGCCGGCGCAATCGTTCCCCACCAGTTTGGCGAACCGATAAACACTACATCATACTGCGCCATATTGTCCACACTGCCTTTCAGCTTGGGTCTAAAGCCTTCATTAATTTCTTTTTTGGCTTGAGCTGTCGTTTCGCGATATTCCGTGGGATAAGCTTCAACCGTCTGAATTTCAAACAAATCACCGCCAACTTGTTTATGAATTGCAGCCGCGACTTCTTTGGTGTTGCCTGACCACGAATAATAAGCCACCAACACTTTAGGATTACTCAGAGCCGTAGTATTTGATACCTCTTGCGCTAAAGCATTGTGGCTGAACAACCCCATTGTCATTGACATTAAAGAGCTAAAAATCAATCTCTTGCTTTTATTCATTAGTTTTCTCCTTTAACTTTTAAGCTTCAAAAGTTTTTGCTACTTCTTTGAGCCACTTCACAATTTCAATATGCTGCGGACAATGCTTTTCGCAACGGTGGCACTGCACACAGGCTGATGCTTTGCCATGCGTCTTGGCTAAATTAGCATAATACACTTTTTGCGCTGTAAACGGCTTGTTGCTAATCTCTTGTTTTTCAGCATTATAGAGTGCAAAATAACTAGGTATTGCAATCTTCATCGGGCACCATTCCACACAGTACTGACACCCCGTGCACGGAATAGCGACTGAAGCATGCAAAGTCTCAATTGCCTTTTCGATTACTTTCATTTCTTGCGCTGTCAAAGGCTTAAAATTCTGCATATAAGCAGTATTATCTTCCACCTGCTCCAAGGTAGACATTCCGCTCAACACCATCATTACACCCTCTAAGCTGGCGGCATATCTAATCGCCCAAGACGCCGGAGACATATTAGGCTCCGCCTCTTTGAACACCTTTTCCACCGCCGGCGGCAGGTTGGCAAGTGTTCCGCCCTTGACCGGCTCCATCACGATTACCGGTTTGTTGTATTTAAGGGCAATTTCATAACACCGCCGCGACTGAATACTGGCATTATCCCAGTCCACATAATTAATCTGCAGCTGCACAAATTCTACTTCCGGATGCTCTTTCAGCACTTCTTCCAACAGCTCCGGCGAATCATGGAATGAGAAGCCAATATGCTTAACCTTCCCTTCCTTCTTTTTGTCAGCCACAAACTTAAAGCTGTCATACTTGCGGGCATTGCCGATAGTATTGGCATTAACATTATGTACCAGATAATAGTCAAAATACTCCAGACCGGTTTTTTCCAGCTGCTTATTAAAAATTTCTTCCTGTTCTTCCTTGCTTTTCAAAAAGCCGATAGGCAGCTTGCTTGCTACGGTAAATTTATCCCGCGGATAACGCTCCACCAATGACTTGCGCAAAGCCACTTCACTCTCATACCCCATATACATCCATGCCGTATCAAAATACGTAAACCCGCGCTCCAAGAACAAATCCACCATTTTATCCAGAGTCGCATAGTCAATTGAGGTCTGGTCATCCGGATTTTTCAGCGGCAGGCGCATAAACCCAAAGCCCAGTTTATTGGCGTTATTTACTTTAGCTTTCACTGCATCAGGCACGGCAATAGCCTCGGCCAATGTTAACTTAGGCAATGCCGACAGAGCAAACAAAGCCAACGAGCTCATCAAAAAATCACGTCTTTTCATTACGATTCTCCTCTGTTTGAGGTTATTTACACGGCAAGTATAGTTTTTAGAGTATACTCTAGGTCAAGTCTTTTTTTGTGTTGTTTATACTTTTTCTGGCACAGAACAACCCCGCCTCGAACAACAAATAAGTCGGTATCGCCAACATCAGCTGGCTGACGACATCGGGCGGGGTTAAAAGTGCAGCTACAATCAATATTGCCACAAACACATAAGGCCGCTTGCTTTTTACCCCTTCATAAGAGGCTATTCCCCAACGGATTAAAGCATAAGTCACTATCGGAAACTGGAACATCAGCCCAAAAACCACCGCCAGCCATAAGGCCGTTGATATTACGTTTGATATTCCAAATACCGCCTTAATCTGCGGAGATGCAAAACTCACCCCAAAGTTAATAATCAGCGGCAAAATAAAAAATATACAAAATAAAGCCCCCAACACAAACAACAAGCTTGATAAACCGACTATTGACTTTATAAATCGCCGCTCGTTGTCATATAAGGCCGGCAAGACAAAGTCCCAAATTTTGCGGGCAATGTAAGGAAAGCAGATTAACAAGTCCAACACCACCGCCACCTTAATCTGCAAAATAAACACTTCCATCGGGGAAAAATAATTCAGCTGCAAATCATGCCCGCTCAGCATTACCTTAATCAGCGCCTCCATACAATACGGCGCCGCCAAAAACATCGGCACCAAACCAATGGCTAACGCCGCCACACATTTTAATAATGTCGAGCGCAGCGCTTCCAAATGCGCAACCAAGCTTTCGTCTTTGTCTTCCATCAACTTCGGCTTACTTTTTGCTGTCTTTTTTCTCTTCCTGCTCGGCAGCTTTGGCGACCGTATCTTTCAAATCCTGCGCCTCATTTTGGAGCAGCTCTTTGGCTTTTTTGTATTCATATTGTGCCTTGCCCAAAGCCTTGGCCAGTTCCGGAATACGTTTTCCGCCAAACAGCAGCAAAATAACCACTAAGATTAAAGCAATTTCAGTTAAACCTAAAGACATCTTATTTCTCCTTATTTATCCAGCAACCTCTGTTGCGCCACTTCCTGCATAGATATCGCTCTGACCGGACATGCATTGTAGCACTTACCGCAGCCGATACACTCATCCGGACTGATTTTAGGGAAACCTCCCTCTTCTTTTACAATAATCTGACGCGGACATTCATGCACACACAACCCGCACTTGACACATACACTTTCATCAACCTGAGCAATGGCAATCTGCGTACGGCGTTTTTCCTCCAGGCTCAAAGTTTTAATTGCTCCGGACGGACAAACCTTCGAGCAGCGATGGCACTTATAATTACAAAATGCCTCACTATAATCCAAATGCACCGTCGGATGCTCGGCATCTGCTTTTTTAATGATTTTCATAGGGCAGCGCGCCACACACAGGTTGCAGTTCAAGCAACGGTTAGCAAAATCTTCCACATTTCCGGCACCGGCAGGCAAAATGGTCGCTTTTACCTTTTTGCCGATAGATTTAGCAATGGAAATACCGCTTTTAGCCGCGGCCGCCAGTACCAACAAAGCCGCCCCGCCAATCAAAAATCTGCGTCTTCCGGCATTAAACTTCGGCTCAGTTTTAGGAGCCTTACCCAATTGCAATGCTCCAAATTTGCACACGCCCTGGCATTTCATACATTTTATGCACATTTCATTGTCGACGGTCTTGTTTTTAATATCAATACAACCGACCGGACATTGTTTGGCACACATACCGCAAGCCACGCATTTGGCATCATCAATATATACCTTCACCAAAGCTCGCTTAGCAATCAACCCCAGCACTGCGCCGACCGGACATATATTGGAGCAAAACCATCGTCCCTTAAACCATACCAACACCGCCAGCAATATCAGCGCACCCAAGCCGATTGCCGCACCGATGGCCGCTGAACCAAACAGCGTATAAGGGTCAATCCAGCGTACTACAAGAGCTGAGCCGCCGATTAATACTCCGAAGGATATCGCTGCAATAAAATATTTATAGGGCAAGTTTTTATGCATCGTATTT
The DNA here is from genome assembly GCA_944390905.1 of uncultured Alphaproteobacteria bacterium. Classification (GTDB taxonomy): domain Bacteria; phylum Pseudomonadota; class Alphaproteobacteria; order RF32; family CAG-239; genus HGM16780. Next base: position 3,458 of record CALXRR010000057.1, on the reverse strand, counting down.
TTGCGTCTAAAGATTATCATCATCGCCTCTTGCAAGAGTCCTAACGGACACAAAACGGAGCAATACACGCGCCCAAACACCAAAGCCAGCACCATCAAGCCCAACAGCAAAATCAGCACAAACCACGAAAAATTAACCAAGCTCCGCTGCAACAACGGCACTAATTGTATATCAAAAATCTTCAACGGATAAAATAAACCGAAGATTCCACCAACGGCCAATACCGCGACAAGCAAGGCAAAAATCGCTCGCCCGTAACGATAAAACTTTCCCATTTTTCCTCCGCAATTCTGCTATAAATTGGTTATATGATAATGTTTAGAGTATGGTCTAGGTCAAGAGTTAAACCAATAAAATCCCCATTTTTTTATAAAAAATCCTTGACTTAGAGTATACTCTAGGTTTTAGACTAAGTCATTATCAGTTTAAGCAAAGGAACAAACTATGGGATACTCCATCGGCCAAGTCGCCAAAAAAACCGGGCTCAGCGTCCATACTTTAAGATACTATGAGAAAGAAGGCCTACTACCCTTTATTCGCAAAACCAGCTCCGGACTTAGGGTCTTTTCAGATGATGACATCAATTGGCTCGGAATGATTGAATGCCTCAAAGCAACCGGCATGCCGCTCAAAGGCATCAAACAATATATTGACTGGTACCATCAGGGAGATTCAACCCTTTCGCAAAGGCTTGCCATGTTTCGGCAACAAGAGCAAAATATTAAGACCAAAATGCAGGAGCTCAACACCAATCTGGCCAAGATTCAATATAAGATTCGCTTGTATGATGCCGCCGTAAAGCAAGGCAGCCTAAGCCAAGTTCAACAAGAACCTGAGTTCAGAGCCGCCCGCCTCCGCCTCTTCGGCCACTAAACCTACTAAAACTCCATCACCGGACGAACGGAGATGTTGTAGTCATCGGACTTACTGCCTGAGACCATATTGAACTTACCATCCCTAGTATCGGCCTTGAAGATCCACACGCTGTGGGAGTCATGCTCAGACGATGATGAAATCTGCGAACTTCCAACCTCTAAAGTTCCTAGAATTGAGCCTTTAGCAATAGTAAAGCCGGCATTTACTTTAGCGAAATTGAAAGAATTAGTAAGATTGTTAAGTAAATCATAAGACGGTAAACACCAAGATTTGCCACTAGGAGTACCGGTTGGTTTATAATTATTTGCTGCATTAGCAGCCTCATAGTCACTGCCTTTAGCAACCAGCTTTTGGGTATTGGTACAGCTGGCACTAACCGCTTTATCGGTAATGCCGGTTGAATAATGTTGTTCCCCAGGTTCCCACGCAAGTGTATCAATCGGATTAACCGCCATAATCCAGCCATTTTCACTGTCTGATTTTTCATAGATAACGACGCCCAATAGTGTTTTTGAACTTTCAAGTTTATCAGAGCAAGTACCGTCACTATAATACAACGCACCGATGATACAGCCGGCAGTTTTATCCGGTTCAGGAAAGCAAGCCCACCTGTTGCCAAACGGACACTTAACGCCGCCGTTGGGGCAAGATGTTTCGGTATAGCCCAGAGCTGTACAGTCTTGCGTAGTCACACATTGTGCCCAAGACATAGTATTAACGATAACCATACTACTCCCAATAATGACAGTTGTTAAATATAAGTAGTTTTTCATGATTTTTCTCCGTCTTTTTATTATTATCTCAAAATTTTAATTACGCACAATCCAACGACAATCTCTACATTCTGAAGTTGTCATCGTATCATCAGACCAATACCAATCACAATCACAAATAGTACATGTACTTATGTCGCCATTATCAAAATTAGTAGTTTCGTCATAGCAGTTATATTCCTCACGACGAATTAAAGAAACATCTCCACCAGAAGATGAACTACTGCTTGAACTTGACGAAGAAGAACAAGAACAGCTTCCTGAGCAATATCCGTTACGATAAACTCCATTGCAGCAAGATGAAGAAGAGCATTTATTGGGAAAGTAATCATTTACGCAATATACACTACATTTAGAACTATCATGAGAACAAACAGTTCCGGTGCAGTATTGCCAAGTTCCTCCACAGCTGTAATAGCCGGCACAAGAGTCAACGCAAGTCCCATTTTTCCATTCATAACCGCTGGAACATTTACAAGCAGTATATTTTCCGCCGCAGACAGTACCTGAGCCGCCGGAATATCCAGTGCCAGAGCAGGTGTATTTATAGGTTGTCGGGCAAGAGCAAACACCATTCGTCCATGTATAAGGTGATTTGCAGGTGCATTTAGTATATTTTCCACCGCAAGCAGTACCCATCCCTCCGGTGTAGCCGGTGCCGGAGCAAGTGTATTTGTATTCGGACTGGCAACTAATGCAATAAACATAGCTGGTGTCAAACGGGCATTTGATAGTGCGTTCGGTGCAGCTTTGTTTTTTGTATCCTAAGCTGGCGCAATCTTGGTTCAAGGTGCACCAATCTGTACCATTACAAACGCACATGCCGCTTGATGAGTTCCAAGTAAATCCGGTTGCGCATTTGCAGGCGGTATATTTGCCGCCACAAGCCGTACCCGACCCGCCGGTAATATTGCTGCCCGAGCAGGTATATTTATAAGTACTGCCGCAAACGCAAGTTCCGGTCGACGCATTCCAAGTATAGCCTGTGGCGCATTTACATTTTTGATATTTGCTATCACAGCTGTTGCCTTCTCCGCCGGAATATCCGGTACCGGAGCAAGTATATTTGTACCCCGTCGAGCAAACACATTTTTTCGCCGACGCGCTCCATTCATACATGGTTGGGCAGGTGCATTTGGTATAATAAGTTCCGGTATCATCTTTACAGCTTGTTCCGCTGCCGCTTGCAGAGCCACAGTCAATATAAGTTCCGGTATTACTGCTGTTAGTATCGCATTTAGTCTTATATTTAGTACCGTTACAGCTCTCACAGCTTCCGTTTTTGACGTGTCCGGTCGGGACATTGCTGGCGGTGTAGTTATATCCGGTACACTTTTTACAACATTTTTTATATTTGCCGTTACATGCAGTTCCTTTGCCTTGCTCGTCGGTACCGGTACAAGCCTTGTTGTATTCCGCCTTACATTTACAACCGGTGTGCCAGCTGTTGTTATAAGGGCACAACGAGCCTTTATCTTGAGTAGAGTTGCAAATGGTGTTTACATAACCCTCAAGTTTGCACATATTGGCGCTGTCAGGGTCAATCGGCCCCAACCCGCTGCTCGAGGAACTGCTGTCAATCCCGCCACCGGCACCACCACAATTCCCCGCATCCGTGATGAAGCACACAGACGCCAAACGGGCACTTGACCCCACCCCTCTCTGGATAGAGAGGGTGGCGGCTGAGCCGTCGGGATAGTTGACCAACAAACGCTTGGCGTTTGCAAAATTGGATAAGGAAAGAAGTTTGGTTTGAGAAACAAGGTGTGTATTATGTGTGTGTGAAGATAAATCTGTTTCTGATGGGAG
>CALXRR010000056.1 GCA_944390905.1 uncultured Alphaproteobacteria bacterium | reverse complement strand
AATTAATAGTTTGTACAATAATTTGTCCACTATTAATACCGCTATTGGTAAAGCAGGAGGTACTAAATTAGTAAATGATAATGAACACATTTGGTCGTCGTCTCAGTACTCCTACCACTACGCGTGGGTCTTCTGTACTACTAGTTCGGGCGGCTTGGACCACTACGATAATAACTACGGCAGCACCAGCAACGACGCCGTTGTTCGCCCGGTGCTCGCTTTCTAGGTTTTTATCCCACTACCGGCACTGTCATCCTCGGGCTTGACCCGGGGATCCAGTGCCAAGAACTCAACACCGGCACCATGCGAGCATCGCGTCTCCCCTGCCCCTTTCTTTACCTTTTCCTCCACCCACTCCCTTCTTCAATCCTCACCTCTCCAAAATCGTTAGACAAAATTAGCCGTATTTATCAATATTTTCCAATTTTAAGTATGTACACCATCTTCTCCGGCAAGCTCCGGCTTGAGCCGGAGGCACAGGCGTCCCGCCTGTGGTGGATAATGTTTTATAAGAGCATAATCTTAGGGTTAAACATAGATGTTTTATCTAAATTAAACATGGATCCCCGGATCGCGCTACGCTTGTCCGAGGATGACGATACAAAACAATAAGTAGGCGGCACCATCCAAGCATCGCGCCTCCTCTGCCCCTATCTCTCTACCGCTAACTAATGCCCGCGGGGCTCCCCGCTCAAGCTGGCACAGCTTGCAAACTCCCCTCCCCATAAATTAGTTGTAAATTAATAATTGCCAGTATATATATACCTCCCGAATAAAAATATATGGTGATTCGCATGATTCAAAATATGACATCGGGAAACCCGACTAAATTAATTATCTGGTTTACAATTCCACTGCTGATAGGCAACATCTTCCAGCAGCTATATAGTATTTCTGACATTATCATCGTCGGCCGCTTACTGGGAGTTAATGCTCTGGCAGCCGTTGGCGCCACCGGCCCGATATTCTTTTTGCTGCTGGCTATTATCATCGGGTTTACCAGTGGCTTGACCGTCATTACAGCTCAACGCTTTGGCGCCGGAGATGAAAAAGGCATGCGCCGCTCAGTTGCCACATCAACCTTTATCAGCCTGAGTTTCACCATTATCAGCAGTATCTTTTTTGTATTGATTATGCCGCCCTTGCTCCGCCTGATGAATGTACCGGCAGAAATCATGCAAGACGCCTATAACTTTATTGTAATTATCTGCGGCGGCTTAATAATGTTTGTACTCTACAACCTGCTGTCAGGTTTTTTGCGCGCCTTGGGCGACAGCCGCACCCCGTTATATTTCTTGATTTTTACATCATTAATAAACATTGCGCTTAATTATTTTCTAATTGGCTTTTGCGGCATGGATGTCAGGGGTTCGGCTCTGGGCACAATAGCTTCGCTGACCATATCATCAGCCTGTTGCATCTGGTGGATAAAGCACAAATTCCCGATTTTGATTCCGCACAAAGAAGACCACCGCCTTGACTGGAACTTTTGCAAAGAACACTTAGCCATAGCCCTACCGATGACGATTCAGTTTTCGATTCTGGCGTTAAGCAGCATGATAATCCAAAGTGTATGCAACACCTTTGGACCCATCACCATAGCCGCCTTTACATCTGCCCTTCGTACTGAGCAGCTAGCTACTCAACCGATGGTTTCCTTCGGGATTGCTTTGGCCACTTACACCGCGCAAAACTATGGCGCCGGTATGATTGGCCGCATCCGCCGTGGAGTAATTAATTGCTCTTTTATATCTTTGGGCATCAGCCTTTTATTGGCATTGATGATATTCAGCATCGGCGGCTCGATTATTGATATTTTCACCAAGGAAGGGCACGACCAAGTCCGACAGATTGCTTTATCATACTTGAACATCAGCATTGTTTTTTACTTTTTTCTGGGACAAATTTTTATCTACCGCAATGCCTTGCAAGGCTTAGGCAAACCGACGATGCCGCTGATTTCAAGCATTGTTGAGCTCGGGGTCAGATCATTTGCAGCCATATATCTAGCCTCGCACTTTGGCTTTATCGGCATCTGCTGGGCCAGCCCGATAGCCTGGATAGGAGCCTCAACGGTATTATTCTTTGGTTACCACTATGCCATTCACCAGCTGGGCACCAAATACCTATATACCCATCACCAAACCGAGCTTCCCTGGCACCAATAACAACTATGTGCACAGCCTTAATTTTGCATTTGCCAAAATTATTAAAACAAGCTTAGATAAAAGCAGTAACAACCTTTTAGCAACGGAGACCAAAGACCATGGATTTCAATAAAATCAAAAACATGTTTAACGAGTATTTTATTTCCGTACTCAAAAACGAATACATCACTTATAACGGCAGAGCAACCCGCTCCAAGTTTTGGTATTTTGTTTTGTTTAACTTCATCTGCAGCCTGATTGTTTCAATCATCGCCTCTGTTACTACATTATACATTTTAAGCACTTTGTATTCTCTGGCTGTTTTGTGCCCGGGAGTATGCTTGACCATTCGCCGTATGCATGATATTAACAAATCCGGCTGGTGGTGCTTGATACCGCTGTACAATATTTACCTCTGCTGCTTGCCGAGTGACAATTCCAATAACACCTACGGGCAAAAAGCCGCTTAAGTGAATTAATCCCCGCTTTCACGGCGGGGATTTTTTTATCTTCGTTTCATAGCTTTGATTTTAAGTTTCAGCTCTGGCGTCACACGGTATGATTCTACAATCTTTTGCAAAGCCTTGTTAAAAGTGTCATCATCTAACGAGCAACGCAGTAAATAAGGCATAGTCTCAGCCGGATATTTGGCAAAGCAGACTGACACCGCCCACGCCACCGCCATTTTGACATAATAATCCTCATGCTTTACAGCATCAAGCCTCACCAAAACTTGAGGCAGATATTCCTCGTCCACAAAAAAATCCAACATCATCACCACGGCAAACCGCAGCTGATAAGCCTTTTGCGATACCAAAAACTCTCCAAGCATATCCCACACCGCGGCTTTATCTTGCTTTACCCAAGATTTGAGTGATACACACACGCTGTCACAAACCGACCAGTTGTCAATTTTGGGCACAAAACCCCGCACCCTTTCCGCGCGCTCGGCAAAGCACAAATCAGCATAACCGATAATCATGCCTTCCAGCATTTTTTCTTCCATAAAAGCATCATGAGGCGCCCGCCACTTATTAAGCTCTCTCTGCTTAGCCATTTGCTTAGCCAAATCCCGCAGCTTAGGCAGTCTGACGCCCAGCATTTTAGTCTCCGGCGGCAATAGTGATGCCGCAAATCGGCGATATTTTTCCTCAGCCATAGCTTTGAGCTTTTCTCTCATTTTGCCCTCCTTACGGCAAGTCTATCATTTTCTCGTGATTAATCAACAACAAACCCTTGCCTTTGCTCCGCAATCAAGCTAACATTATAAACATGATTGATTAACGGAGCAATTACAAATAATGAGATCATCAATTTTTATCTTAAGTTTAATCAGCGCCCTGCATATTTCTATATCTTCCGCAATGGCGGGGGCTCCGTTGACCAACCGTCAGGTCAGCCAAGCTGTTGAAGCCGAAGTTACATCCATTACCGAACGTTGCTGCGACTACGCCTATAAAGAAGACCCTCAAAGTGAGGTCGATATGCGCCGCGCCGCATGGGATACCAACGATTGCCTGATTGAAGAAATCAAACAGCAGATTCGCCAAGCCTTCACCAACCCTGAAGATGAGCAAAAAATGCTGACACATCTTGAAAAAATCCGCACCAATGTCTATTGCTTTTATGGAATGCTATACAGCAAAAACCGCTATTGCGCACCAGACTGCGGCCCGATTGCCGCCGGCCTTAATGAAGAAGAGCTCCAAATCATCTTACAAGACATGCTCAAACGCCTTATTACCCTCAACCGCCAAAACCAAGACTAACCTCAAGCCATGGATTCTTTATCCCTTTACGGCCTAATCACCTTATTTGCCCACAGCTTTTTAGCTGCCACAATCATTCCTTTTGGGTCAGAAGCCACTTTTATAGCTCTGCAGAGTTTAGGCTTAAACCCTTGGCTCTGCCTCTGGACTGCATCAATCGGCAACACCTTGGGTGGTTTAAGCGGATACGCCCTCGGGCGCTTTGGCCGATTGGAGTGGATAGAAAAATATCTGCACATCACCCACCGGCAACTTCTCACCACCCAAAGACACATCAATCGTTTTGGTCCCTGGCTGGCGTTTTTCAGCTTTCTTCCGTTTATTGGCGATTTTATTCCCTTAGCACTGGGCTTAATGAGGAGCAACTTTGTCATCACCTCCCTCTTCATATTTTTAGGCAAATTTTTGCGTTACTTTATCCTAACCTTACCCTTTATATAAAAACGTCAAACATCTCAATAATAGAGTTGACTCTACCCTCCGGCCGCGCTAACCTAACCACATCAGGGTGACCTGAAATTCTAATTTTTAAGAGGAAAAATCATATGTCAAAAAAGAACATCATTATTGCAATAGCAGTCATCGTTATTGCCGGTCTTGCTTATTTCTTTATGGGTAGCAGCTCCGCTTCATGCACACTGGAAGAATATGACGCCAAAGCCGCAATACTCAAATCAAAAGTTCTATCTCTGCAGAAAACCAACCCCGAACTCGTCGAACAAGCTCTGGCCAAAATGCAGGAAGCCAATCAACAATGGGCTCAAAATCCTAGCACATTCAGTAATGGCTGCCAAATATTAGATGAAGTTGATGCAATGTTGGAATAAACATATTTCAAATTTGCCAACCAGCTCCGGCCTCAGTGAGTGCCGGAGCTTTTTCTCTTAATTTATCAATTTTGGATTTTTACCATGGAAGACAAAACCAACGTTATGCGTATGCTTGACAAGCTCCATATTCCTTACCGCCACTACACTTACCCTGCGCCGCAAGCCTTGAGCGGAGTTGAGGTCGCCCAAATATTGAACCGCGACCCTGCTCAGGTTTTCAAAACTCTGGTTACAGTAGCCAAGTCAAAAAAGAACTATGTTTTTGTGATTCCCTCCGGAGCCGAACTTGACCTCAAAAAAGCCGCCTCCGCCGTCAAAGAAAAATCCATCGAAATGCTCAAAAGCAAAGAGCTTTTGCCCTTAACCGGCTATGTCCACGGCGGCTGCTCGCCTCTGGGAATGAAAAAAACCTTCCCCACCGTTATTGACCTCAGCGCCCAAAACTTTGAGACCATAATTTTCAGCGCCGGCAAAATCGGCTTTCAGGTAGAGGTCTCACTCACTGACTTGCCTAAAGCCTTAAACTTCAGCCTGGCTGATTTAACTGCCTAAATTTAAGAAGCTGTGCCAGCTTCACCCCCTAACTTTGCTGTTGAGGGATAGTGACAAAAAAGTCGCGCCACGATGCTCGTAGAGCCCTAGGTTAGCTGATACTTGTTTCGTGCCAAGAAGTCGCGTTGCTTAGATAGTGCTCGCTGTATATCAATATCTCCTTATTAACTTCAAACTCATGCCATTATAAAACCATCCACCACAAGCTGTTTCAGCTTGTGCCTCCGGCAGAGCCGGAGAAGCTGTGCCAACTTCACCCCTAACTTTGCAGTAGTTTGTCCCGTGTTTCAATTAGTCGCAATTCTCACCACCAAGCTCGTAGAACCTTACCTAGCTTATTGCATAAGGACTTTGTTTCTAAACATTATCTTGAAAAACAGTCTCATAAAAAACCATCCAACACAAGCTGTTTCAGCTTGTGCCTCCGGCAGAGCCGGAGCAATTAACTTCACACATTACTTTCTTTTCTCCAAACTATCCTCCTCTAAACTGTGTCCTCTCTCTAACATCCTCTCTTTCCTCCTTAACATCCCCTACCTAAAGCCGTTAGACAAAATTAGCGCAAACACACAAAATCTATCCCCAAAAACTATCCACCACAGGCTGCAAGCCTGTGCCTCCGGCTCCGCCGGAGCCTCTTCCCTCTTTTGCCTTCCCCTTCCTTCCAATCCTCTCCTCGTTTTTCTAAACACCAATCCTACGCTCTCCAATCCTTGCCCACCTTCATCCTCCTCCAACTCCACCTCTTTAATCCCCTCCCTAAGCAGCTAGACAAAATTAGCCAAACAGCACTAAATATCTCTACTTCACCTTGAAAATCGATATTTCACCATTACATCAAAAATCGCTTGCAACCTTGGCGCCAAAGTGGTATTCTAAATCTGCAGTTGGATGAACCGGCTGTGGTGTCTCAAAACACCCTTACATGAAATATCCACCTTGGTGTGGAGTGCTGGTAATATATTGAATAACAGCGACTGATATGTAAGCAGTTTTGAGCTCCATGCCGTCTTGGTTCCATAACTAAGCGGCATTTGTTTTAACTATAAAAACAATGGAGCTTTTGTTATGAAAATACGCTTTTTATTGATAGGGACAAGTCTGTCCTTAATCCCCCAAACTATTAACGCTCAATGTGTCGCCACCCAAGATTGCGCCACGCTGGGCTATACTGAAACTTCCTGCTCTGGCGGCTCTGGCATCAAATGCCCCTTCGGCAACAAATGGGCTTGCTTCAAATCCGAGTCGGAAGTCTGCCAACAATACGGCTTCACCCAAACCTGCACTGGTACCAATCAAACCGGTGGCATCGGCAAATCCTGCAACGGAAAATACTCCGAATGCACTTGTGCCAGCGGTTACGAATGGAAAAATGGCAGTTGTCAACCTCTATTAAATGGAGTTCAAGGAGATTTGTATTATTGCAATGGTAGAGTAGTTGCAGTCAAAGCTACTGGCATGAACTTCTATGTTGCAATGAACAATTTAGGACAAATGGACTGGAACAGCGCGGAAAATGGCTGCCGAAGATATTATTTCTGCAGTAATTTAAAGGGAACTTTTCCAACTATAAATCAGTTAGAGACTATTTATAATAATAAGTCTTCATTGAACAGTTTGTTATTAACAAACGGAGGGGCAGAATTAGCAAACACCTCGTATTGGTCATCTAGCGGCGACACCGGCTATCATGCATATCTTAATATGTACAACGGCAGTATAGACCGAACAAACTTTAGGGACACCTACTTCTTAGTTCGCCCGATTCTTACTTCGTGGTAATTCTCAATCGGGGCACGGTGCGAACGCAGTTCGTTTCTCTGCCCCTATCTGCCAACAGCTAGGTTAGTGGGTCAAGCTGCACCAGCTTGTGCCCGCGGGGGCTCCTCGCCTCCACGGGCACCGTGGTCGCGCCTAAAACTGCCTAAAAATCATTTTTATCGGCTAATTTATCAAAGCGATGATGAATACATTGCAAAGCCGTTTTGTGCACACCGGACGTAATCGTATAATACACAAAGCGACCGTCTTTGCGGTTGGTAACAAAGCCGTCATCTTTCAAGCGTTTCAGGTTTTGTGAAACCTTTAGCTGCTCGCTGCCAATACCTTTAACAATATCGCCGACTTTGCTCTCCCCAAACACCAGCAAATAATCCAGAATCCGCATTTTTTCATAATTAGCAAAGAGCTTGATTCGATTCGCCACCATCAAAGTATAATCATGCGGCAGCAAAGCCTTATATCCTTCCTGCAAAAAATAAAAATTATCGGTCATATAACCAAAGAGTTTGCGCATACACACAAAAATACTTGCCGGATATTCCTCACAAATCGCATAAAAAATAAAAATCCCGCGCCGCGTAGTCTTCACCAAATGGGCGTCTCGCAGTTTTTTTAGGCTCTGAGATACAATCACCTGCTCCTCTCGCACCGCCTTGGTAATTTCAGAAACCGAAGCCGCCCCGTTTACATCCAAAAACTCCAAAATCCGCAACCGCAAAGGATGTGACAAATAGCTAATCCCTTTCACGGCTTTTTTCATTATTTCATCAGGCAAAATCTCATCCATCGGCTTGCTCCTCTCCTGCATAAAACTATATATAGCAGAATTGTAATATTTATCGCAACAAAAAAACGCTCTCAGTTCTCAACCGGAGCGTTTTTTGGCCTTTTTAAAGATAAGGTTTCACATAGCTGTCAAACTTGGTCTCATATTCGGGCGCCCACCCCATCAAATAATTATCACCCATACACAACAGCGGCGTCCCGATTTGATTTCCGAGCTTAAACTTGCGGGCACATTTCACCAACAATTCATAGCCTCCGGCATTAGCCACATTCACCATTGATAAACTAAGCTTCGGGTATTTTTGGTTAATATACTCCAGCGCACTATGGCAATGCGGACACCCGTTGGAATAAAAGAAATATAGCTTATCCGGCTGCAAATCCTCAACTTCAGTTTTTTTCTCACCACAAGCACCGAGCAAGCACAGCATCGCCACCCACAAATAGCATAATCTCCGCATTTTTGCCTCCTATTCAATGCAGCAATCTACGGCCTTGCGGACAAAAGCCTTCATTTTAGCCAATTTTCCCTCGGCTTTGGGCTCAGCCTTGACCGTGGTTGCCGCCTCCACTTTAGCTGAAAGCTTTTTAATGTCTTCCGGTTTGTCGGCCACCCATTTTACATCGTCCACATTCAGCATATTCATATTTAAGCCCCAAAACAGACAATAAAGTTCATAAGCTTGGTCAAAGAGCTTATAAGCTTCTTCCTTATGCCCCAAAGACTGCTGCTTTGTCCCCACCTCAATCAAACGCATAGATGAGGCCAGCAAGTGTTTAGATATGCACCAAACCTCCCCCTCATAAGCCGGAATCACCTTCTGCATAAGGGTTTTGCGGGTTTCTCTGATTCCCTCAATCAAGTCATAAAAAGAGGTTTTGCCGGTTTTAGCCCCCGAAAACACCAAGTGCTCCTCAATGCTGATTAGATTCATCAAAGCAATTGTCAAATCCTGGTCTGATGACAAATCTTTAGGATTGACTTTTTTGGTAGCGTCAATTTTTTCTACCAGTTCCTTAACGTTTTCAATTTTTTTCATAATAACCTCCTCCTAAAAAGTATATAAATTTACCCACCAACTGGCTCCGGCCAGCATCACCAAAGGCAACACCACTTTTTCAAACGGAAAATGAGCATGCCCGCCGTTGGACGCCTTCATATAAGCATATAACTTTTGCGATACCACATATAACGCCGCTCCCGCCAAGGCCGCCAACAAAAAACTATCTATATAAAAACATCCGATGATTTGAGGCGAATATTCCAACTCTCCCATATACATAAACCCGATTGAGGCCAAAGACAACGCCATCAACAGCCAATCTCGTCCGGCAAAACGCCATCCTTTCCGCTCAAACCACAAAATCAGCCAATACCCCAACAGCGCAAACAAAGCGCCGGCCCACAGGCCCACCACTTCATCACTAATCCCTAAGGCCCGCGCCAACTCTAACGATGCGCCAATAGCCACCGTACACACCACACAAGCCGGATTAGCCCAAGCTGCTTTAGCTAAGAATAATACTCCTAATCCACAAAATAAACCCCAATACATTTCCAGCTCCATACATATCGTTAATAATATATATTGTAATATATATGTATACTTATTGTCAAGTATTATTTTTTCTATATATAAAATCCCTCTCAAGCTTATTTGAGGAGGAAGCATAAATTTTCATACAATATGTAATTTTTGCTTGAGTCTTGCAACAAAATGGGCTACAAGATGTGAAGTTATATTGATGTACCCGTAGCTCAGTTGGATAGAGTATCGGCCTCCGACGCCGAGGGTCGTGGGTTCAAATCCCTCCGGGTACGCCATAATATAAGCCATCTTAAACAGATGGCTTTTTTATTTTATATTCCAACATATAACGCCCAAATCGACCTATGCGCTCATAAAAAAATGCGGAGAACGAGTCATATAATAGGAAACCAGAAAAATCGCGAACGGATTGCTAAGGGCAAAAGCAACCAACGTTGCTTTTGTATCTGCAAAATCTTCGGAACTTCTTGGCAAGCAAGG
>CALXRR010000055.1 GCA_944390905.1 uncultured Alphaproteobacteria bacterium | reverse complement strand
GTTGTATTCCGGCTTACAAGTACAACCGGTGTGCCAACCATTATCATAAGGACACAGAGTTCCTTTGTCTTGAGTAGAATTGCAGACCGTGTTTACATAACCTTCCAGTTTGCACATATTATCAGTATCAGGGTCAATCGGCCCCGCACCGCTGGAAGAACTGCTATCCGTTCCACCTCCGGCTCCACCACAATTCCCCGCATCCGTAATAAAACACACGGACGCAAGCTGTGCCAGCTTGACCCCATCAGTTAGCGTTTGCCAGATAGGGGCAGAGAAGTCGCGATGCTCCGATTGTGCAGATAATTGAGATAAGGAAAGAAGTTTGGTTTGAGAAACAAGGTGTGTATTATGTGTGTGTGAAGATAAATCTGTTTCTGATGGGAGAATACCGGCTTGGGCAGATAAAACACTACCCAAACTCAGACAAGATACGGAAATCAATAAGTAAACATGCCGTTTCATGATAATATCTCCTCGCAAACCTCTTTCCTACGAATCTTATATTATCACAAAAATTTATTGTTGTAAATAGAGATTTTGAATTAAACGTGTTTAAAAAGCTGAAACGTATCAGTCTATTGTGATGAAAAAAGTAAAAAATAGGCAGAAATGGATTAAATTTATAATTTTAGCTCGGCAAGGAGGTTGCGGCAAGCGGTTTCAAGCATGGCAAAAACTTTATCAAATCCATTATGGTAATAAGGGTCGGGGACTTCTTGGCCATATTCGGGAGCATAATGCAATATTAGCTCTACTCGTGCTCGTTGGTAGCGGGCGTCTCCATGTGGGCGGCGGTACTCTATATCTATTAGATTAAGTCTGTCCATCGCAAGTATCAAGTCAAACTCGGCAAAGTCTTCAGCTCGGAGCGGGCGTGAACGCAGCATGGTAATATCCAAACCATGCTCAAATGCACAAGCTACCGCTCGAGAATCCGGGGCATCGCCGCTATGAAAGCCGCTGGTGCCCGCGGAATCAACCATGATTTTGTTTGAAAGGCCGCGCTCTTTTATCAAGCGCCGCATTATGCCTTCGGCTGTCGGTGAGCGGCAGATGTTGCCGGTGCAGACAAACAAAATCTTATACATTTATCGCTTACCTTTACCCTGCTATACAACCGTGAGTTTCTTTGGCATATTTGGCATAGAGGCGGTAATACTCATCCAGTTTTTGTTTGACCTTATAATTGACCGTGCCTTTGGGATAATTGCCTTTTTTATCAGGCTTGCCGGCCGGAATTCCGGTCAAGATTTCTATGCCGTCGTCTACCGTATCTATGGCGTAGATGCTAAATGTGCCCTCTTCTACGGCTTTGACAATATCTTCCCTTAGCATCAGATTGCTGACATTGGTTCGCGGAATGATAACTCCTTGTTTGCCGGTCAAACCGTTGTGTTTGCAGACATCAAAGAAGCCCTCTATCTTTTCATTAACTCCGCCGATGGGCTGAATCTCACCAAACTGGTTGATTGAACCGGTGACGGCTATGCTCTGTTTTATCGGAATTTCAGAAATAGCTGACAGCAAGCAATAGTACTCGGTTGAGGAGGCGCTATCACCATCGACCCCGCCGTAGGACTGCTCAAAGACTATGGAGGCACTCAAGGACAGCGGGCTATACTTGGCAAAGCGGTTGGATAACAGAGACTGCAATATCAACACGCCTTTGGTGTGAATCGGGCCGGACATTTCGACTTCACGCTCGATATTTACAAACTCGCCGCGACCGATACGAACTTGTGTGGTTATTCTTGATGGTTTGCCAAATGATGTGCGAGACAGATTATAGACTACCAAGCCGTTTATCTGCCCTACTCGGCTGCCTTCGACATCCATCAGAATCGTGCCTTTATCTATCTGCTCTTGCATGGCTTGTTTGATGCGGTCGCTACGATAGATTTGCGCCTCTATGGCTTGTTCTATGTGGTTTTTGCCGATTTGGTTGGCTTTGGACTTGCGCGCCCAGAAGTCGGCTTCTCTTAACAAATCTCCGATAGAAGTTATATGGGCGGTGAGTTTTTCCGTATCTTCGGCCAAGCGTGAAGAATATTCGATAACTCGCGCTACCGCTTGTTTGTTAAGTGAGCGGAGTTTCTTTTTCTTGGACAAGGAGCCGATGAGCTTGGCGTATTCAATTTCGTTTTCATCGGTTCTATCCATCAGGATACCGAAATCAGCTTCAACCTTGAAATAGTCGCGGAAGTCGGGGTCTCTTTCACTCAAGAGTTCAAAAAGCTCGGCGTCTCCGGTCAAGATGACTTTGACATCCAGCGGAATCGGCTCCGGATCAAGTGAAATGGTGGTAAAGCTGGTCTCATCACTGGGAGCTTCAATTTTGACTGTTTTAGAAGCTAAGGCACGCTTTAGAGAATCCCATGAAAACGGCTGGAGCAAAAGTTTGCGCGCATCCATAAGCAGGAAGCCGCCGTTGGCGTGGTGCAGAGCTCCGGCTTTTATCAACGTAAAGTCGGTCAGCAAGGCACCGTATTGTTGTATTCTTTCAACCTTGCCTACCAAGTTGCCCTGTGTCGGGTGGTCTAGCAAGATTATCGGTGCGCCGCTGTCTTTTTCGTGTTTGACGATAACGTTTACTTTGAACTTGGCGAACTTGTCTTCCTCATTCTTGTTCATTTTTGACAACAGCAAGCTGAGTGCGTCGCTGCCGTCTTCGCCTTGCGGCTGTTCGCTTTCGGGCAAAAAGTCATCTATATTATTGATGATATGGTTTTGAACATTTTTCAAAAACTCAATAGCGGCTTTTTGACCTTTGTATTTTTTGCGGAGCTCGTCTATTGGGCGTTTGACGGCGATGCGGATGTATCTTTCCTTAAGGTTGCTGATTTCCTGACGTTGTTTTTCTTCCCAATTCGGAAGGTCTTGCGCTACGCTTTCTATCTCGTTTTGCATGGCGTTTAAATCAGCCATCAGGGCTTTTTTCTCTTCTTCAGGGAGTTGGTCAAAGACATCAGGGCTGATGACCTCACCGTTTTTAGTCGGAGCAACGACCAAGCCTGCCTGCATGTGCAGTAGCGAGACGCTCTTGCCTTTAGCTTTCTTTTGGAGAATGCAGATGTATTCTTCTTTCTTTTGGCGATATTTTTCTTTGATTATATTAAGGCCGGCTTTGTATTCATCACTTTCTAAAATGGAGGGAATATTGACCGAAAAATCTGAAATAAGTTCATCAATATCTTTGGCAAAATCTGCGGCCTCTCCGGCTGGAAAGTTAATGGCTTTAGGCTTATAGGGTTCTTCAAAATTATAGACATAGGCCCAGTCGTCCGGAGTGGGGCGGGTTTTGGCCTCTTTTTCCAGAATCCTTTTTACCAAACTGGTTTTTCCGGTACCTTCAGGCCCTAAGCAAAACAAGTTATAGCCCTTGGATTTGATGTTGATTCCTAATTCTACGGCGCTGATGGCTCGGTCTTGCCCCAGTGCTGATAGTCTTTCTTCAAGCTCGGCTGTGGTCGAGAAGTCAAACTTGCGGTAATCACATTTTTTGTAAAGTTCTTCCGGTGTTAATTTTGATATAGCCATTTTGTGTTTTTTCCTATATATTGATTGATAGAGTCAATATACGTCTTCAAAAATAAATTTAGAGTAAATTTTATGTTATATGGGGTGCTTTTTTTTATTATCGCGGGGTGTGGGCCGATTTTGATTATCGCAAAGCGCGATATTTGGCGGCGGCATTTGGAGCGAATCTTGGAAAAAGTTTTAATTGCAAAACAAGCTGATGCCTCAGCCGAAACTCCACTTTTGAATACTTTTTTATTGCGAAATATCATCAATAAAATGCTCCGCAAAAAAAATGACCGCAGATATGCCGCCGCCGGTGACGGAAAGCGCTTAATCAGAAAGCTATATAAATACGGCATGAAAGTTGAGGCGGAATTTTTGGCGGCAATTTTTGCGCCTTCTGCCGGCAAAACGGAGGATACGAATCCTAATGATACGGCTGGAATAATTTTGCAGGCACAACTGGCAGCACGCAATGCTGATTTGGACAAGGCGGCTGAAATTTTGACCTCAATGCCGGAAGCCAAGCTCCCCTTATTGCTTGAGGCTGAAAAAATGAGACTGCTGGCTCAAATTGCTCTGAAAAACGGCGATTTACAGCAGGCTTCTCAAAACATGATGTTGGCGGCGCGTTTCTTTCAAAAAAAGCGGGCTTTTGCAGAGGAAGCTTATGCTTATTTGGAATTAGGAATAATTTATCGGGCTGCTGCGGTGGAAGATGTGGCTCATTTTATGTTTGCGACTGCGCTTAAAATTTTTGAAAAAATGCGCATTAATCAAGGAATAGCCGACACAGCGGCTAATCTTGGTATGTTGTGGGTGATGAACGAAAAATTTGATGATGCGGCAAAATATTTTGCCAAAAGCCTTAAAATAAACCATAAACTTAAACGGCAAGCCGCCGGAGCTTATGTGTTGACTCAGTCCGGATTAGCGGCGCTGTTGCAGCATAACTACAATAAAGCTTATGCCAGACTTAAGTATGCTATCAGAATCCAAGAAAAAATTCTTAACTTTAGCGGGGCGGCTCTGGCTTATGAGATTTTGGCTTATGCCGCATATGAAAATAAAAATTGGGAACAGCTCAAAAAATATACCGCTAAAGCTGCGCCCCTTTATTGGCAAGAAAAAAATATTGCGGCTTTTTTGGAAACAGATTACTTGGCCGCGTGGGCTGAAAATGAAACAGGCGAAATTGAGGCAGCTGAAAAGCGTTTGCGCAAATTGATTGATTTAGCTCTTAAAAGCGAATCATGCTTTTATATCGGAAATGCATATAATCTGCTGGGGCTGATTTTGCTTAAAAAAAACCAGCCGGAACGAGCTAAAGCCATTTTTTTACAATCGGCAGCGCGAGAACAAAAAGATGAGCGTTTTGGGGCGGCGGCTACTGATTATCATAATATTGCTCTAATCGAATATAAAAAAGGTGATATTGGTCAGGCGTTGAAGACTTTTCAGACTGCGTTGGAATATGCTTTAGTTTGCGGAGACAGTGATATTTTGCAAATTTTGGAGCATAAAATTGCCGAACTAAAGGCGGAGCTTAAATAGAATCGGATAACCGCCACTCTCTTGTTCTGACAGAAAATCTATATCAACAAGACCCAATGCCTTATAACCCAGAACATTAAGCTCGGGGATTTGCAAAGGGTTAAACAAGTGGCGACCATCGCTCAAAATAATCCGGTTTTTTACTTCCAGCTCGGTGTCTGTCAAAAACTTTTGAAAACGCTGTGACCAGCTTGGAAGGCCAAAGTTGCCAATGATGACGATAGGGAGATTTTGCTCTAAGACAAACTCCGTTAGGTTATTATAAACCGTGTCAACCTCTGCATCAGATAAATCTGTAAAATTAACATTCAGCAGCAGGATTTGCTTGTCGCCTTTCTTAACATTAAGGTAAGAGGCCATGCGCTCCGGAGTAAAGTGAACACGTCCACCTCTTTCAGCAGGAAGGCTTGAAAATATGAAGCTTTTATCCGCGGTGTCTTCGGTTTGGAGCTGTTTGTAGATATAGTCATAAACATAAGGAAGAGAGCTATCGGCATTAAGCGCTACGACTTCAGCCTGACCCTGACGGGCGGAATCCAGTGAAGCGGTAACACTCTGGACACTATTTTGATAAACGACTTTTAGGCTTTCATTCCCTTTGCCGGTGATATTAAAAAACAGGTTGGCATACGGACTAAGGCGAAAAAAGTTGAGTATTATAAGGCTCAACAGAACCGTGGCCTGAGCATAGCGGCTAACATATAAGGCATAACAAAAGACAACCAGCAAAACTATATAGTACTGGAAATAATAATTGATGAAATGATGATAGATACCCCAAGATGGTTCAAAAAGAACAACAAGCGTAAAGGCCAAGGCCGCAAAACCTGTGACATTGAGAAACAGATTTATTCTTTCTTGTTGTTTTTTTTGACTTAGATATCCCATCGCTAAACTTTTTGATTTATTATGTCGTTGTTTTAGGTATATAAGTTTTGATAAGCTTTTGCAATCACTAAATAAGAGTTATAGGACGATTGCTAATTATTTGAGGCAGACATCAGGAGCTCTGATATACAACGGCTTGGGAAAATCAGGACGGCCTGACAAGAAGTGCTGGAGGCCGCACCATGCCAGATGTTCTATCGGGAGGTGCGAATCATTGCGGATAGCATGCAGGCTCAAGCCACTCGGAGAGGACAAAAAGCGCTCAACTCCATCGCCGACAAAGGTGACTTTTTTATCACGAAGGAGCGAAATTATATTAGCACGAGTATCCGCTGAAGGCTCGGTCAGCTTGTGCAGCGATGAATCAAACAGCTGGTAGTAAAAATCATCACGTTTAGTTTCTATTATAACGGCATTGACCTCTGCTATCTCATCGGGTTTGAGGCTGGCGGCATAAGCTTCAAATGCTGAAACTCCCGCCACGGTCAGACCGGCACGGCACAGCCCTAATGTACGAGCGGCTGAAATGGAAGAGCGGACTCCCGTAAACGAGCCGGGGCCGGTACAAACTACTACCAAATTTATATCAGCGAAGCTTATACGCTCTTTTTGCAGAAGATTTTGTATCTCAGGAAGAAGTACTTCGGCCTGCCCGAAATCCATGTTCTGCTCAAAAGTGCGCGAAATTTTGTTGTCCTTCAATAGGGCTATGTAACAGCCGGCGGCCGTGGTGTCAAACGCTATGGTATACATTTTTTATTCACTATCTGTTTTTTTACGTTTTAATATTGGTTTTTATATTATAAAATCAGAAAATAAACAATATATTTTAACTCTGGCAGAAAGATAATGTCATCAAACCTTTTAGTCAATATGTTTTATGCAGCTCCGGAGCTGTGGTATGTGATTTGGTTGTTGTTTGCGATATTGATTGCGCTGTTGTTTTACAGTGTTATACATATTCTGAAGCTTAATCAAAAAAACTATTTTCTGAACCGCGACCGCGAGAGATTTGCCGAGACTTTATACGCGGCTAAAGACGGATATTTCTCCTTTATTTATCCTGACACCAAAATTAATGACCCCAGAAAAGGGATTAAAGAATCATGCTCCAGAAGGCTCGCCGTGATGCTTAACCTGCCCAACGGAACCCAAAGCTCGTTTGATGATGTGCTCAAATGTTTTTATAAAGATGATGCGCTAAAACTACAAAAATATGTGGGCTTGCTGCAGAATAACGGGGTGGCTTTTGAAGATATGTTCAGCATTAAAAACGGCGGGCGCGTACTTAGATTATCGGGGGCTAGAATATCTGATGCAGCAGGAAACTTGTATTGCGATATGGTATGGTTTCGCGATGTGAGCAACGAATCGACACAAATCGACGAGCTGGAAGCTGAACGCCAAAAGGTGCTTGAAAAAAACCGCCTGCTTAATGACTTGTTTGACAACCTGCCTTATCCGGTATGGTTAAGAGACGAAAACCTTTATCTGAAGCTGGTAAACCGCAAATATTTGGACTTTATCAATACTCCAAAAGATAAAGATGCCGTTGTGCGTGAGGGAATCGAGATTTGCACATCTAACAACGAAAGCATATCTAAAGATTTGGCTCAAGCGGCTCATGCATCCATTAAGCAAAAGAGGCAAAAGGTGGCTTTGGTACGCAATGGGGAACGGCGCTCTTTTGATGTGACCGAAGTGCCGTTCAGAGCCGAGCAAACCCTTGACAAAGTATACTCGGTCGGCTCTATGACTGATATTACCGAGCTTGATGAACTTAAACGAAACCTTAAACAGCACCAAAATTCTCACTTGGAAATTTTGGGGGCTCTAGGTACTGCCTTTGCCGTATTTGATGCCAAGAAAAAGCTTGCTTTCTATAACAAGGCTTTTGCTAAAATGTGGGAGCTTGATAACGCTTGGCTCGAGAAACAGCCTTCTTATGTGATGTTTTTGGATGAAATCAGAGAAAAAAGACTGCTGCCGGAAGTGCCGGACTTTGTTCACTACAAAGATGAAGAAATTAAAGATTTTAACAAAATTATTGAGGCTAAAGAAGACTTGTTGCATTTGCCGGACGGACGAACATTTCGCAGAGTGCGTGCCCAGTACCCTATGGGCGGGTTGCTCTTTGCTTTTGAGGATGTGACCGACCGCTTGGCAACACGGCGTGCGTATAATGACTTGGTCTCAACCCAAAAAGAAATACTTGATAATCTAAGTGCTGGAATCGCGATTTTTGCTGCAAACGGAAGGTTGCGTTTGTATAATAAAGAGTTTGCAAACCTTTGGAAATGCAAAGAAATATTTTTACAAAACGAGCCTTCAATTCCGGAATTGGTCGAATCATGCCGCGCGTTCTTCTCCCATGTGGCAGATTGGGAACAGCTCCGCTCCGATATTGTCAACCATATAACCAACTCTACCACAAAATCTTTCTCTTTAGTGCGAAATGACCATTCTGAAATCGAGGTCGTTTCGGCTGAATTGTCTGACGGATCGTTGATGGTTACATGCCGCCCAAACCTTGACTAAGACCCTGTTTTGTGGCATCATATAAGTAGGGTATGATGTATGGGGAGGATAAGTCTTGGCTCCTAAAAAATTTGATGATGACCCAAATATCCAATGGAAAAATGCCGGTGTCGGCTGCCGTGAAAAAAACTCACGTCGAATCGATGAGCGCCAAGCCGGAAGAATCGCCGCTTTCAAAAAAGATGGAAGCTCCTTAACGCCTGCCGACTTGTCACCGAAAATTAATCAATCTCGACATAAAATCTGCAATCTGGACGAGGAGGAAGATGATACCTCAACCGGTAAAGAGCTCGCCAATGCTCCGGCTTCAAATAAGATATATTTTAATAAAGATGAAATTATTGAACAAGAGCGCATATCATCGCAAAAAAGCCATATGTGCCTGCAGGACAAAGCCTTAAAAGCCGCCGTGGTTAATACGGTGCAGAAGTTTAACGGCATTGCGGGGCTTAAAAACGTCAGCAGAGAATCCGCCGCCAAAGCCGAACTTGATACTGATGCTCCGCAAGAAATTCTTAAAAAGTTGGTTATCAGAAATGTGGTTAAACCCCTCAAACTCAAGCCTTTACAAAGGTTAAAGAGCAAAGATATTGCGCTATTATTGCGCGGAATTAGAAGGGTGGAAGCTATCGGCGGAAAAGATGCCTTATGCGGAATGCCGCTAAAACACGCTCTGGAAGCCGGAAACCCTAAGACAAATGACAAAAAAATCGCCCGCTTAATTTTGCAAAAAACCGGTCGCAAAGCTAAAAAGAAAAAGCTAAAAAAGACATCACTTAAAGCCCAGAAAGAGTTTAATCAAATTATGCTGAAACAGACTGCGCTCAAAGAATTTGCTGACTAAAAAAGTTTGGTTAAGGCTGGCGTGATAAGCGGTCTTGCAGGCGCTGGTAAGCATTGCTCAACTGTTTGAATTTTTCTTCGGCGGCTTCGCGGTCTTCGGGGTGCAAGTCCGGATGATATTTTTTGACCAGCTTTTTATATTGTTTTTTTAGGTTGTCTGGCGTCAGTTCGTGGGCGCTTAACTCCATAATTTCAAGATAGCGGCGCTCCTCAATGGTATAATAGACGCTATCCATTGATGAGTAGTCAGTATGGTAGTTTTCCTCAAAAAACTCGTAGTCGTCAAAAAAGTTATAGCCACGCTTATATTTGACTTTAGAGCGAAAACCGCGAAAGTGCATATGAGGTTTGTCGTCTTCCTCCGGCTCATCAGTGGAGATGCCGTCGTAGTAGTTCCATTTGGCATTATATTCTTGGACATGCTCCAAACAAAACCAATAGTAGTCTTTTAACTTGCGGTCTTTGGGCGCGCGGTATTCCCCCTTTTTGGTACAACCGGGGTAATCGCAACGATGCTCAACGTGCGGTTCGTTTTGCGGGGCATAATATTTGCGGGCGCGCGGCTTCCTCATCCTTGGTGATTCCTAACTTAAATATTACCAAATTTTTATTCTAGCTTATTTATTCTGAAATCGCAAGTATTCTTCTTGAGGTTAGAGCCGCAAGCTGTGCCACAAGCTGTGCCACAAGCTGTGCCAGCTTGCCCCCCCTAACCTAGCTGTTGCCAGATAGGGGCATAGGACGAACTACGTTCGCACCGTTCCCCTGTTGAGAATCTAGAAAGCGAGCACCGGGCGAACGGAGCCGTAGTTGTAGTAGTTGTCCTTACTGTAGCTCTCCATACTGAATGAACTTTTCGTATTGGCGTAGAAGGTCCACACGTAGCTGTCGGAGTACTCAGACGACGACCAAACGTCCTCATAGGAATAAGTTCCGTTTTTTTTAACCTTTCCTAGGATTGTGCCTCCGGCAATGGCAATACCGGCATTTACTTTGGCGAAATTGTCGGTATTATTGATGTTATTCAATAATCCACCTGAAGGTAGGCACCAGCTTTTACCGCTTGGGGTACCGGTCGGTTTATAGTTTTTAGCTGCCCATGCTACCGGATATTTTGAACTACTGCTATATGCGATAATAACATCCGTATTAGTGCAGCTGGCTTGTACATCAGTTAAGTTTGATTTTGATGTTATGTTAGTAAGCCCCGGAATATCTTTATATTCCGTAGACCACTCAATACCAGTCTTAACCGGTTCCACGGTCATAATCCAGCCGCTTTCGCTGGCGGATTTTTTATAGATTACAATACCGAGCAGAGTTTTGGAGCTTTCGAGTTTATCAGAGCAAGTACCGTCGCTATAATACAACGCACCAATAGTACAGTTGGCAGTATTAGCCTCACATGATTTGGTATCCGTGTTCCATGTAAGATTCGTAGCACATTTACAGATATTGTATTTGCCGTTACAGGCTTTGCCGACTCCGCCGGTTTGATTGGAGCCGGTGCAGGAGAGGGTGAAACCGTATTTATCACAGAATTGTTGTTCACATTCCGAATCGGATTTGAAGCAAGCCC
>CALXRR010000054.1 GCA_944390905.1 uncultured Alphaproteobacteria bacterium | reverse complement strand
TAAGTAAACATGCCGTTTCATGATAATATCTCCTCGCAAACCTCTTTCCTACGAATCTTATATTATCACAAAAATTTGTTATTGTAAATATAGATTTTTCTTTAAGGGTGGATGAGGTGATAAATTTGGGCTTATGGGTGTCATTTTGTTGTATAAAATATTTATAATAGTTGATTTTTAATTGTAACTTTGGGCTAAATATAGTTGTTAGGTTTTAGCTATGTATAAGGAGAACGGTTATGGCTGAGAGAAATATGTGGGGAAATTATGTTCAGTGTTTGAAAAAATATTTTACTTTTAAAGGGCGTGCGTCTCGTTATGAATACTGGGCTTTTATATTGGTTAGTTTTATAATTGCTTTGATATTGAGTGTGGTTGATGCATTTTTGGGGAGCAGTATATTGAGCTCTTTATATCTATTAGCGACGTTGTTTCCGTCTTTGGCGGTGTTGGTCAGACGTATGCATGATGTTGGAAAAAGTGCTTGGTGGGCTTTTAGTCCGTGGTTGGTCTTTGCTGTGTTGGCTGTTTTGGCCATGATTTCGGCCGTGGTTGAATATGCTATAGGGCCAATGGCAGGAACCGCTTGGGGATCGTTTAAGACTGTAGTGTTTGTACTGGGACCAATTGTTGCTATTGTGCTTAATATTGTGGTTTTGGTTTTTGCTATATTTAAAGGTGATGAAAAGGCTAATCAATATGGTGAGCCAGTAGCTTAATAGCCTTGGATTAAATTTGATTTTGAGCCCTGCAGATGAATTTTTTGCAGGGCTTTTGGTTTATAAATATAAGTTGACAAAAAGACAAACGTGTGTTATCGAGAGAATGATAATTTATTTTTTTGTTTTACTTATTTATTAATTATAATTATGGCTGGACAAGAGGTTTCTTTGAGCTTGAGACGCTCAGGTTTGCATCATGTAAGTAATGCTTTTATGGCAGAGCACAAGTCTAAAAAGGTTAAGAAGGTTAATGAACCTCAGCTTACTCCGAAGGACAGGGTTGAGTTGTTTGTCAAAGATGATTTTGCCAGATATTGCGCATTTAATCATCTGCAAGATGGAGTGGTGTTGCAAGTGGCGGTTCCGGCAGTGTGGCGCGAGGCGATAACAATTATCGGCGGAGATGATGATATGCTGATGTTTGTGGAAGGGATTAAGGTGATTAATCCTGAAACATGTCACTCGCTATATTTTGCAGGGAAATCATCACGCTGGGTGCTGAAAAAAGCATTAAGACGAGCAAAGCGTATGGTCTATGCGCGGACATATTTGGTTAGGTATTCGGAGCAATACGGGTATAAACCGGAATTGTTGTTGGATAATGATGATTGGCTTGAAGGTGAAAAAGTCAAACAAGCGGCTAAAAAATTGGCGGCTTTGTATGATGACCAGATAGATGTCTGTGTGTATTTGGGGCGAGTTCAAAGTGAAAGCGGAAAGAGTATTAAAGCGGCTTGGTGTATGGGAATGCGCAATATGGCTACCAAAGCCATTGTCTGTGATGTGGACAACGGGGCTTTGTGCTTTGCTAACGTGGAAGATATTACCGCTTTGGCAAAGAATGGCCTGTATTTGAAAACAGATTTGATGTGTTTTCAAAATGCGGTAGAGGTGCCTGTACACTTGGAGAGAAAAGATTAAGAATTGTGTTGGTAAAAGGGCTGCCGGAGGGCGGCTCTTTTTTTGTGTTGTTTTTTTGTTGACAAAATAGTGAAAATATAGTAAAAGATAATTGCTTTTGTATGATTATGTGTAACAATTAAAATATAATTATTATGGCAAACAACATTTCTCAACCAATCACGGTAAATTTACATTATAGTTGTGATTTTTCATCGCGGAGAATGTCTTCGCAGGTGGTGGCTCGTGAGAGCTTTGAAGAAAAGCTAACACGTTTTTTGAGCCCAGAAAATGTTCAGGCGTTTGGGCAGAGTAATGACTTGAAGACTGGAGATTTGGTTCAGCTGCAAAAACCTTCAGAATGTGGTATATATTTCTATGAAGGGGTGAAAAATGGAAAGCCGGATTTCATAGAGGATTTCTTGGTGATTCTGAAAAATGAGGATGGATGCTATAATTATGTGGCATCTAGTCGAGAGTCAAAGAATAGCGGCCGCTATCAGCGCTTTGCCAAAAGGGTCATGACATCACAGACCTATTTGGTGAAAAAAAATTATGGTCGCTATGAGCTGGAGCTCCTCTTGGATAAAGATGAGTGGCTGGATAGTAAGAAGGCGCTGCAGGCTTTTGCGAAAGTTGCGGAAGCTAAGGCTCTGATTTGGTATAACTCTGAACCGCAACTGGCGGAATGTATGCTTCACTTGTCAAATAAAGTTGTGGAGATACGTGCCGCTCGCGTGGTCGACTGTGAGGAGTGGGGTGGTGCGAAAAAGTGTATCGTAATGTCCTTAAACTCCGGTAAAATCTGGGTGCTGGATGCTGAGCAATGCTCAATTAAGGGCGATGTCTCCGGCAAAAATTTGATCATGACCAATTTTATCGGTCTTAAAAAGGTATCCGCAAAGGGAGACTATATAAGAGTTTCCTAGCTGGTGTCAAAAAAAATAAAAGCGCAACCTTGTTGAGGGTTGCGCTTTTTTTGTGCCGGAATAAAAAATTTTTTTATTTGGTGGTTTTTGTTGTTGAAAATTTAACTTTTATTGCTTAAGTTAGTCTATGTATTAATTGTGCAACAATTAAGAATATAAAAAACCATATGGAGAAAATAATATGAAAAAGCTTTTAAGTTTGTTCTGTGCTCTTGCATTTTTGTCTGGATGTTCAGCTTTTGATTCTAACGGCGGTTTGTTCGGCGGTGCTGAATGCGCTTCTGAAGAAGCTCGTGACTTTATGGCTAATGCTGAAGACAGAGTTTTCTTCGCTTTTGATAGTTCTGCCTTGTCTAACAACGCTGTTGAAGTTTTGCAGACTCAGGTTGAATGGTTGAAGAAAAATGAAAATGTTGATGTCATCGTTCAAGGTTATTGCGATGAAAGAGGTACCAGAGAATACAACTTGGCTTTGGGTGAACGCCGTGCCAATGCTGTAAAACAGTACTTGATTTCTCAGGGTATTGCCGCTGACAGAATTTCTACCATTTCTTATGGTAAAGAAAGACCGGCTGTCTTGGGTAATAATGAAGCTGCCTGGGCTCAGAACCGTCGTGCCGTTACTGTCGTTAAGGCTGCTAACTAAGCGGGTTTTGATTCGTGACTTTAAAAACGCTCTTGTTCGCAAGGGCGTTTTTTTTGATATCTTGAAGATTGTTGTTGTGAAAATGTGCTTTTGGGTTTAGTCTCAAGGAAAATAATTGTTTTGCGGAGATGCTTGATGATGAATAAATGGAAAATGTTGCTTGGTGCTTCAATCTTGGTTTTGGCTACGGCTCAGGGGGCAAAGGCTCAGTCTGTTGAGGCTTTGCAGCGCGAGGTTAAAACTTTGCGCGAAGATGTGGAGGTGTTGCAACGCCAGATGTATCGAGACAAAAATGATTTTAGTGCGCCGGCAACCTCCGGAAACGTGCAACAGCGATTGAGCCAGCTGGAAGAAACCGTGCGTCAAGTCTCAGGCCGGATGGATGAGTTGGAGTATCAGCTGAAAAAAGTAGATGAGCGCTTTGAGTTGATGAATAAAGATATTGATGTGCGTTTTAAATTGTTGGAAGGCAAACCTATTAAAGGAACAGGTGCCGGAACAGCCGCTAAAACCAAACGTTATGAAGCGCCTAAGGCTCAAAATGCTCCTAAAGCCGTGGTCGGAGAGGCTGTAACCGGTGAAGATTTGGCTCCTTTGGAATTGCCTAAGAAAGAGACTCCGAAGGCTGAGAGCAAGACACGTTCAGTGCAGGAAATTTATCAGGAAGGGCTTGATGCTTTTAATGCCAAAAAGTATGATGCCGCTGAAGATGATTTTGAGCTGATTTTGAAGGATTATCCTAAAGATAAACTGGCCGGAAATGCTCAGTACTGGCTGGGTGAAGTTTATTTTAGTCGGAATGATTTTGCTAAGGCGGCGGTCGCTTTCGGTAAAGGGTATAAAAATTATAAAGACGGCAATAAAGGCGCCGATAGTATGTACAAACTCGGGGTAGCGATGCAGCGTTTGGGCAAAAATGCCGAGGCTTGCGCGGCTTATCAGTCGTTGCCGAGTGAGTTTCCTAAGGCTGAAAAAGCTTTGCTCGATAAGGCCAAAAAGGCGGCTCAGACTTTGAAGTGTAAATAAGATAAATGTCAGGTTTTTTTGAGCAATATCAAATTGATGATGAGGTGATTGCGGCCGGTGTGTCTGGCGGGGCGGACTCTTTGGCTTTGGTCTTGCGCCTGAATGATTGGGCTAAGCAAAACGGGCGGAGAATCGTGGCGCTGACGGTTGAGCATGGCTTGCGTGACGAATCGGCAGCTGAGGCGCAATATGTGGCAAAGCTGATGACTGAGTTTGGGATTGAGCATCATATTTTGCCGTGGGTCGGGGATAAACCTGATACCGGAATCGAAGAAGCAGCGCGCAAGGCTCGTTATGACTTGTTGGCGGAATGGTGCAAAGCTAACAAGGTTAGGGTGTTGGCTACCGGACATCATTTGCGCGACCAAGCGGAGACTTTTTTGCTGCGCTTAATCAGAGGCAGCGGGGTCTATGGTTTGAGTGGAATCTTGCCGGTGAGCGAGCGCGGCGGGTTGATTATTGTGCGACCGCAGCTGGATAAAACTCCAGATGAGTTGCGAGGCTATTTGCGGGAGCGCGGTGTGCGTTGGGTGGAAGACCCTTCTAACCAAAATCAAGATTTTTTGCGGGTGAAAGTTCGCAAGTTTTTGCCCAAGTTGGCGCAAGGAATCGGTTTGACCGAGGAGCGCTTGGCGGCTACGGCTGCAGTATTAGCCGAGACCAGAGCCTTTATTGAAGCTGAAGTGCAAAAGATTATTCAAAATCAGGTGCGCCGATGGGCAGGTGTCGGGGCGTCTTTTAGTATTGCGGATTTTAAAAAGTGGCCGCAAGAAATCAAGTTTCATATTTTGGCGGAGCTGTTGCGAGGAATCGGGCAGCGTGATTATATGCCTGAGGCGGCAGAGGTGTTGCGTTTGGCAGAGGCATTGGCAAAACCTGATTTTAGAGGGGCAACGCTCGGCGGGTGTGAGCTCTTGGTGTTTAGGCGGCAGATTTGGCTGCTGCCGGAGGCCAACAGGCAAGCTGCAGTGCTACGCAAAAAAGACTGGGAGGAGTTTGTAGCTCGTCATCCGCAATATGCAAAGCTTGTGTTGCCTTATAAGTTGCGTAAAATTTTGTTTGATGTAAGTTGTTGAGGACTTGTTGGGGGGAAGTTATAATCTCTCTTGTGTTTTGTCGTAGTTCAAACTATATATTATAAGGTTATGTTTTTATTTGCTTGAGGAATCGGAATGAAACAATCTAAAAGCTTTTTAATTTGGTTGGTCGCTCTGCTGGTCTTGTCGATGTTTATGGGCGGGATTAATAATGCCGGGCAACGAGCCGGAAGTGAGAAGTTGGCTTTTTCGGATTTTATGAATTTGGCCGAATCTAAAAAAGTCTCTGAGGTGTTAATCGAAGGGCCGGATATCTCGGGTACTTTATCCGATGGGAAAAAGTTCTATTCTTATTCTCCTTATGACCCGACAATGGTCGAGACTCTGCGTCAAAACGGCGTCAAAGTTGAGGCCAGACCGCAAGATACATCGTCTTCAACTTTTTGGAGCGTGTTCGTTTCGTGGTTTCCGATGATTTTGCTGGTCGGCGTGTGGATTTACTTTATGCGGCAGGCAAACTCAGGCAACAATAAAGCCATGAGTTTTGGAAAGTCGCGCGCAAGGTTGATTGAAAATACTAAAAAGGTGACCTTTGCTGATGTTGCCGGTTGCGACGAATCTAAGCAAGAGCTGGAAGAGATTATTGACTTTTTGAAAGATCCGGAAAAGTTCCAACGCTTGGGCGGCAAAATTCCGAAAGGCGTGTTGCTCGTTGGCCCTCCGGGTACCGGTAAGACCTTGTTGGCTAAGGCCGTGGCCGGTGAGGCTAATGTGCCGTTCTTCTCAATCTCGGGTTCTGACTTTGTGGAGATGTTTGTGGGCGTGGGTGCGTCTCGTGTGAGAGATATGTTTGCTCAGGCCAAAAAGAATGCTCCGTGCCTGTTGTTTATTGATGAAATTGATGCCGTGGGGCGCCATCGTGGCGCCGGTTTGGGCGGTGGTAATGATGAACGCGAGCAAACCCTAAACCAGTTGTTGGTTGAGATGGATGGTTTTGACGCTAATGAAAATGTGATTTTGATTGCGGCAACCAACCGTCCGGATGTGCTGGATCCGGCTTTGCTCCGTCCGGGGAGATTTGACCGTCAGGTGGCAGTGGTTAACCCTGATATTAAAGGTCGTGAGGAAATCCTCAAAGTTCATGTGAAGAATGTGCCTTTGGCCAAAGATGTTAACCTTTCGGTTATTGCTCGCGGGACTCCGGGGTTCTCGGGTGCGGATTTGGCTAACCTGGTGAACGAGGCTGCCCTCTTGGCGGCGCGCAAAAACAAGCGCAAGGTCACATCTAAAGATTTTGATGATGCTAAAGACAAAGTGCTGATGGGTAATGAACGCAAGTCTATGGCTATGGATGAAAAAGAAAAACAGCTGACCGCTTATCATGAGGCTGGGCACGCAATCTGCGGGTTGTTTGTGGAAGGGGCAGACCCCATTCATAAAGCGACGATTATTCCGCGTGGGCGAGCTTTGGGTATGGTGCAGTATTTGCCGGAAAAAGACCGCTACTCGTTTACTCGTCAGCAGATGTTGGCGCGTTTGGTATCAGCCTTGGGCGGACGTGCGGCGGAAGAGCTGAAGTTTGGCCATATGGAGGTGACTTCTGGTGCATCTTCAGATATTTCAGCGGCTACTAATTTGGCTCGCTCCATGGTGACCGAATGGGGTATGAGTGACAAGCTGGGCCCCGTGCTTTATGCGGAAAATTCCGGTGAGGTATTCTTGGGCAAGTCCGTAACTCAAAACAAAAATATGAGTGAGGAAACCGCACGGCTGGTTGATGCCGAAATCAAGTCTTTGGTGCTTGATGCTTATGAGAAGGCGCTCAACTTGTTGAAGGAGAAAAACACCGAGTGGGAGCGTTTGGCTCAGGCCTTGATTGAATATGAAACCTTAACCGGTGAGGATATTCAAGCCGTGATTAAAGGGGAGCCGATTTCTGTGGCTAAAGATGCTCCGGTGCCGGAAGACAAGAGGACGCAGGCGTCTGTTCCGGAGTTATAATCCAAGCTGGGGCTGGGGAGGGAGGCGGAGAGCCTCCGCGGGCATCAGTTAGCGGTAGTTTGCTCGGAGTTTTAATTAGTCGCGATGCTTAGATAGAGTATGTTGCTTTTTTATACACGTCGCTCAAAAATTCCTGCACAGCACGCCTAAATATCAAACTCTTGGATTCCATAGTTAAAAGGCTCGTCACAATGACGAGCCTTTTAAATCTGCCCCAGCTTCTTGCATGGGAGAGGAATGAATCTTAGAAGGAAAACAGGCAATCTGTAGGAGATAAAGCTGATGTTGTAAAAAATATTGACAAAAATATTCTGTGTGGTATAGTGCTTGTTGTTAATGTTATTATTAATTAAATCTGTATGTATATGGAAAAAAATTATTATTTTGTCATCGGGCAGCGGAATTTAATGGTGGTGGAAGCCATCAAGCTTTTGGTTGAGCATAAGCTGCCGTTCAAGTGTTTGGAGGCTCCGTATATCTTTACCAAAGATGAGGAAGATGAGCTGATTGCCCAAGGTTTTGTGCCTTATTATGTGGGGGTGGCTTATCGTGATGATTGCTATTATCACAAGATTACCGATGCTTTCTTGTATAAGCTGTTGGTGATGTTGAATAAGGGAATCAGTGATTGGCCCTTGGCAGTGTTGGAGTATTGTTGTGGTAATTCTCATCTGGGGCGAGGCTGCGTAAATGTGCAAGACCTGATTATGGGCGGTTATGAACGCCAAGAAATTGAGCACTTGCAAACTGAAAATCGCAAAGCTTTGGGGTTTGATGAAAAGGCGGAAGCTTCAGCTCAGCAAGCTCTGGATGAAGCGCTCGCTAAGGCTCCTCAACAACCGGAATATTTGGTTGTGGATTGGGATTTTAAGGTGAGTGATGTAAGCTTTGAGGGCTTTTTGCCTATCTTGGATAGGGTGTTTTGGCTGCAACGCTTTGTTAATGTGGTGATTTTTGCCCAAAATTGTGCCTTTTATTTTGGGTATCAGCGGATTGCAAGAGCTTTGATGCCTAAGTGGGGGTGCTCCAGCTTTTGCTTTGGGCAGTGCTGTGCGGCGTTATATGCGCCGGACGAGGTGCACAAGGCTTGGGTCGCCGAATGTTTAGCCGCAGAAACAGCTAAGCTCAAAGCCGAAGGTTTGTTGTGGTAATTGATATTGGGGAAAAGGGGACTAACCTTTTCTCCTTTTTTGTTATAATTGATAATATCTTGTTATCGTGAAATCTGATTAAAAGGCTTGCTTGAATTATCTTTTGCGGTTATGATGTGACCATGTTTTGACTTGATAGCAGGAGTTGGAAAATGAGCGATAAATTATTCGGAACCGACGGCGTGCGCGGCGTGGCTAACCAATACCCAATGACGGCGGAGTTCGCCTTGAAACTGGCAATGGCCGCCGGAGAAAAAGTCTGCACTAACAAGAAAAAAGTCGCAATCGCCAGAGATACGCGAATCTCGGGTGAAATGCTTGAAACCGCGATGGCGTCCGGATTTATGGCCGCTGGGGTTGATGTGCTGCTGCTCGGTGTGATGCCGACACCGGTGCTGACGGCCATAACATCAGCCTTAGATGTTGATATGGCGGTGATGATTACGGCCTCTCATAACCCTTATCATGATAACGGGATTAAGTTGATTGATGCAGAAGGCAACAAGTTTTCAGATAAAGCGACAGCAGAGATTGAGCAGTTGATTGCCAAAGGTGAGTTTAGCCTCAATCCGGATAAAATCGGGACATCATCTTCAATGCCGGATGCGGTGATGCTGTATGTGGAAAAATTGTGTGAGCTGGTTGGTGACAACGAGCGTCCTTTAGCAGGATTGCGCGTGGTGCTGGACTGTGCCAACGGGGCTTTTTATAAGCTTATGCCGGAGATGTTTAAGCAGTTTGGCGCCGGCGTGATTGTTATCGGCAATGAGCCTAATGGTATGAATATTAACAAAGACTGCGGGTCGCAGCATATTGAGCAGATGCAAAAGGTGGTCAAAGAGGCGCATGCTCAGCTGGGTGTGGCTTGTGACGGTGATGGCGACAGGATTATTGTTTGCAATGAAAAAGGTGAGAAAGTATCAAGCGAGCAGGTAATCGCCTTTATTGCCAAATATATGGCTGAAAACGGAACTTTGCAGGGGCGTCCGGTGGTGTCAACCATTTTATCAAACACGGGGCTGGATAGTTTTATTGCGTCTTTGGGAGTGGAATATTTTGCGACCAAAGTCGGCGAGCGCTATGTGATTGAAAAAATGCAAGAGGTCAACGGTGCTTTGGGTGGCGAAGAATCCGGTCATGTGGTGCTGGGCGACTATTCTAAAACCGGTGATGCGCTGGTCGTAAGTTTGGTTTTGAGTATGGGGCTGTTGAAAAGCGGCAAGAAGATGAGCGAGGTGTTCCCCGTATTTAAGGAAGATGCCTGCGCCTTCAAAAACCTACGTTTTGCATCTAATGAGCAGGTCAAAAAGATTATGGCTGATGATACGGTTTTGGCGGAGGCTGAGGCGGCAAAGTCGGCTATTGCCGGCCAGGGCAGGGTGGTGTTCAGAGCATCAGGCACGGAGCCGGTAGTCAGAATTTGGGTCGGCGGAAAAGACAAGGCATTGGTTGAGGATTTGGCCGGAAAGATTGAAGCCGCTGTACAAGCTGCAGGAAGCGGGTGCCGCTTCACCCACTAAGTTAGCTGTTGGCAGATAGGGGCAGGGGAGGCGCGATGCTCGCATCGTGCCAGTGTTGGGTTCTTAGCACTGGATCCCCGGGGCAAGCCCGAGGATGACAGTGTCGGTAGTGGTATAAAAACCTAGAAAGCGAGCACCGGGCGAACAACGCTGCTGGTGCCGTCGTCGCTGAGGTTCTTAAGGTCGTAGTCCAAGCCGCCCGAATCAGCGCCAATATCCGGACAGAAGAACCACGAGCGGTAGCTACCATACTCAGACGACGACCAAATGTGTTCATTATCATTTACTAATTTAGTACCTCCTGCTTTACTAATAGCAGTATTAATAGTGGACAAATTATTGTACAAACTATTAATTACGCCAGCCGCAGGCAGACACCAACGTTTGCCCGTTGGTGTGCCTGACGGCTGGTAATTATAAGCTGCCCAGGCCGCCGGATATTTTGAACTATTACCTTGGGCCCTTATTTTATCAGTATTACCACAGCTATCAAAGTCTTTGGCTGCGGTACTCCAACTTGTAGTACTTGTAATCCCAGGAACGTTAACAAATTCCGTAGACCACACAATATTAGTAGCTATCGGCTTATGCGTCATAATCCAACCATTCTGGCTGGCTGATTTTTCATAAATGACTACACCAAGGATAGTCTTACCGCTAACCTTATTTGATGAACAAGTATTATCGGAGTAGAACAAGGCGCCGATTTTACAAGCAGAGTAGTCTTCTTTGGGTTTACAAGCGCCGTCTTTCCAAACATAATTTGTGGCACATTTACATTGAGTGTATTTGCCGCCACAGGCGGAGCCGGAGCCACCGGCGTAACCTTTGCCGGAGCAGGTGTATTTATAAGTGCTCTGGCAATCGCATTGTTTATACAGATTGGCGCAGCTTTCGCCCTTACCGATTTGTCCGGTGCCGGTGCAGGCGTTGGTGAAGCCCTCTTGTTTGCAGATAGTAGTACTATCACCGCCGCAGAACCATTTGCTGCCAAAGGGGCATTTGACACCTTTACC
>CALXRR010000053.1 GCA_944390905.1 uncultured Alphaproteobacteria bacterium | reverse complement strand
CTGACAAAGGTGCGTTGTTTTAACTATAAAAACAATGGAGCTTTTGTTATGAAAATACGCTTTTTATTAATCGGGACAAGTTTGTCCTTAATTCCCCAAACTATTAACGCTCAATGCGTTGCAACCCAAGATTGCGCCACGCTGGGCTATACCGAAACCTCTTGCCCCGGCGGCAGCGGCGTCAAATGCCCATTTGGCAACAAATGGGCTTGCTTCAAATCCGATTCGGAAGTCTGTGAAAAATACGGCTTCACCAACGCCTGCACCAGCACCAACCAAACCGGAGTCGGCAAAGCCTGCAATGGTAAATACTCTGAATGCACCTGCGCCAGCGGATACGAATGGAAAGACGGCAGTTGTAAAATTCAAGATGGCGCCCATGGAGATTTGTACTACTGCAACGGCACGGTAGTTGGTATTAAAGCTAGCGGTATGAACTTTTACATAGCTATAAAAGATTTAGAAAGAAATGATTGGTATAATGCAAGACGCAGTTGTGAAAATTACGTATTCTGCGGCAATGTTAAGGGAACTTTGCCAAGTAGAGCTCAATTATTAACCATATATAATAACAAATCAACAATAAACAGCTTACTTTCAGTAAACGGTGGAACGCAATTGACAAATAACTGGTATTGGTCATCTACCTTTGACAGCAACAAAGACTACAACTTCTACGTAGTGTATATGTCCAGTGGTAACGCATCCTCCAACTACTATACCAGCAACCACTATGTTCGCCCAGTCCTCACTTCTTACTAGGTTTTATCCCTCCACGGACACTATCATCCTCGGACTTATCCAGAGGATGACAATACCAAAGAACTCAACACCGACACCATGTAAGCAACGCAAATAATTAAAACGCGGAACAAGCAACAGCTAATTAATACCCGCGGGGGCTCCCCGCTCAAGCTGCCACAGCTTGGGCATTGCGCTTTTGTTTTCACTACACACAAAAAAGGGTTTGTCACCTTTATGGTACAAACCCTTCATCATTACAGATTTAAGCCCCAAACACCTCATTCAGCTCCGGTTGAGACAGATTTTCTAACGTTTCAGCCAGCTTTCCGAT
Source organism: uncultured Alphaproteobacteria bacterium (assembly GCA_944390905.1). Lineage (GTDB taxonomy): Bacteria > Pseudomonadota > Alphaproteobacteria > RF32 > CAG-239 > HGM16780. The sequence goes on along the minus strand of CALXRR010000053.1, from coordinate 10,015 downwards.
TCCAACCAAAACCCCAATAGGCGCTTTTTCACCACTGGCGGTCAATGTCAGCTCATCCCCTTCTTTAGAATATAATATCAGCTTAAAACAAGGGTCTGCTTTGCAGTCTTTCATATCTTGCCCAACATAGAACTCCATCAACTTACCGGTTTCATTATCCCGAACCAAAAAGGCAACACAAACAAAAAAACCTGAAGGTCCGTGCGCATAAAGTTCGCCTTTCAGCATAAATTGCGACGTCTTGGCGAATAATCTACCTGTAACTTTCATAACACTAATAATTTAAGTACAACAATAATCATTTGACGCCGACACACTACCCCGAAGATATAAGTTTGTCAATCTTTTATTAACCTCACTCAAATATAATAAAGAGCCATGAAACAAAGCATTAAATATAACGCCAGCAATGAAGTCAATAGCCTGATTAGCCAATGGCTCGGCTGGCTCAAAGATGAACGCCGCTACTCACCACATACACTTGATGCCTATGCGCGTGATTTTTCGGCATTTACATTTTTTTTTGACAAGCCTATCAGCCTAAAACAACTTGCCAAACTTGACGTGCGCGATTTTAGGGGCTTTATCAGTGCCCGTGCCGCCAAACATTTAGAAAAGACCTCTCTGGCAAGGGAGATTTCCACCGTCAAAAATTTTTTCCGCTGGCTTGATAATAATGATATTGTCAAAAACGCCGCCATACAGGTAATAAGCTCACCGCGCAAAGGCAAAATTCTGCCCAAAGCCATAGATGTCACTGAGACCTTTAACGTTTTGGATTCAGCTGCCGATTTCAGCAAAAAAAACTGGGAAGGATTGAGAGATAAAGCCATCTTAACATTGCTATATGGTTGCGGATTGCGAATTTCAGAGGCACTGGGGCTCAATGCCGGTGATACAGACAACGGCTCGACCTTACGGATTACCGGTAAAGGCAATAAGACACGCATTGTGCCGTTACTGCCGGAAGTCATCGAGGCAATTAATGCTTATAAAGCCGAATGCCCCTATACCTTAAGAGCAGATGATGCCCTGTTTTTAGGCGCCCGCGGTGACAGACTAAACCCCCGCATCATACAACGACAGTTGGCTAAAATCAGGGCTTACTTAGGTTTGCCTGATACAGTCACACCACACGCCTTAAGACATTCTTACGCCACCCACCTTTTGGCACAAGGCACTGATTTGCGCTCTATTCAAGAGTTGTTGGGACACGCATCATTGAGCACGACCCAACGCTATACCGAAGTAGAAATTGAAACCTTAAAAAAAGAATATCACCACGCCCACCCCTTAGAACAAAAATACCCCTCCTCTCCCTTGTAGGAAACTGTGCCAACTTCACCCAAACAACTCCCTCTCCCGTGCAGGAAACTGTGCCAGCTTCACCCAAACAACTCCCTCTCCCGTGCAGGAAGCTGTACCAGCTTCACCCAAACAATTTCCTCTCCCGTGCAGGGAGAGGTCGACGACTGAGTCGTCGGGAGAGGGCAGCCCCGACGCACAAGCGCCGACATTTATTTTTTTTAATTTTTTTGCCTCCTTTCCCGTCCGTCGCCGAAAATAATAATTGAAACAAATAAAATTTTATGTTATACTGCTCCTATGTAAAATGATATGGAGCTTTTGTTATGAAAATACGCTTTTTATTGCTAGGGACTTCTCTGTCCTTAATCCCCCAAACTATTAACGCTCAATGCGTAGCAACGCAGAATTGCGCCACGCTGGGTTATACGGAAACCAGCTGCTCCGGCGGCAGTGGGGTCAAATGCCCGTTTGGCAACTCCTGGGCTTGCTTTAAGTCCGAGTCGGAAGTCTGCCAGCAATACGGCTTTACTCTCACCTGCACCGACACCGGACAACTGGGCAAAGGCGAAAGCTGCGCAAACTTGTATAAACAATGCGATTGCCAAGATACTTACCAATACACCTGCTCCGGCACAGGATACTCCGAAGGCTCCGGCTCCGCCTGTGGCGGCAAATACACCGCATGTACCTGCGCCAGTGACTATGAATGGAAAGACGGTAGCTGCCAGAAACAAGTTCTTAATGGTCCAGATGGAAATGTCTATAAGTGCAACGGTACGGTGGTCGGTGTTAAGGCCAGCGGTATGAACTTCTATGTTGCAATGAAAGATTTAGGAAAAATGCACTGGAATGAAGCTAATTCTTTATGCAATAGCTACTCATTCTGTAGCAATCTTAAAGGTACCTTGCCAACATCACATCAATTGCTATCAATTTATAATAATAAATCAACAATAAACAGCTTGCTTTCAACAAATAGCAGGTCGCAATTAACAAATGGTTATTATTGGTCGTCGACCCTCAGCGGCGACAACGGCTACTACCTCGTGGATATATCCAATGGTAACGTGAACTACACCTACCGCGTCCCCGACAACAACGGCTACCTCGTTCGCCCTATTCTCACTTCTTGGTAATTCTCAACAGGGGCAGGATGTGAGCATCGCGGCTTCCCTGCCCCAATCCCCAAACAGCAAAGTTAGGGGTCAAGCTGGCACAGCTTGCTTTATTTTTACTAATTTGCCTAACCGGCTCTGGTTGAAGATAGAAACAACTATTTAGACCATGCCAATTCTGCAACACATAACCAAAAAGGCCGGAAAGCATAACCGCCCCGGCCTTTTTTTATAAATCTTCGCTCTGAAAAAAAATTACTTCAACTTCTTCTCAACGAACTCTTCGTGTTTTTTAGACTTCTTGTCATATTTTTTCAAAGTCAATTTTTCCGGATGAGTTCTCGGATTTTTTTCAGCAAGATAAAATGTACCTGTACCTGCGGTGCTTTCCAATTTAACTTTAACTTTTACTGCTTTAGCCATTTTTCACTTTCCCTCGGGCTTATAGAACTCATCTGCTGCCGCCTGCCGAAACTCCGCCGTACTACGCCCCGCCTCGCCATGCACTCATTGCACTTACCGAAACTCCGCCGTATTACGACCTCGCCTCGCCATGCACCCGCTGCACTTGCCGAACCTCCAACGCCCCAGCGCCACGCTCGACACTCACAACCGGCACCAAACCAGCCTTTTGCCCCTTTTTATAGAGTTACAAAATTAACATTTAGGCGTAATATACACATTTCTGCACAATTGTCAAGCACCTTTTTCGGCTCTGACAAAGATTCGCCTACTTTTATTGCTTTTGAGCGGCCATTGCCCGATTAGCATCGATTCTCGAAATCAGCAAATCTTTAGCAATGTCCAAATCGACCTTGCGCTCGGCACGCTCTTCCTGCAAACAAACCTCAGGATCTTTGCGGGTCAACACCGTCATCAAATCATCAGTATCCTTGGCACGGAACAAACATACATCGGGTTTAAGACCGGTTTTATCCAGAGGGTTGCCTGCCGGAGTAAAATAATAAGCATTGGTCAACAACATCTTGTTGTTATCCGGCAGCTCGATTACATTCTGTACGGTTCCCTTGCCAAAAGTCCCACTGCCCAACACGGCGGCCACTCCCTGCTCTTGCAAAGCCGCAGCCAAAGCCTCCGCCGCGGAAGCGGTTTTGCCGTCCACCAGCAGCACCATCGGCACGTTTTTCACCAACAAATCCTCATGTGCTTTATAATACACGGCTGAATCAGGCTTACGTCCTTTGGTTGAAACAATAATCCCCTCATCAAGGAACAGGTCGGCCACATCAATCGCGCCTTGCAAAGATCCACCCTGACACCCGCGCAAATCAAGAATAATCCCCTCAACCATATCCCGATATTGAATTACTGATTGAGTAATATTGGCGGCACTAAACTTGGTCAACGCTGCCAACTTGATATACAACACGCGCCCATCGAGCATTCTGGCGGCATATTCACGGCTAAACTTGGTAAGCTTGCCCTCATCTTGGAGCAAATCCGAATAATATTTTGAGCTTTTATCAAGCTTTGCCACCGCATAAGCCAACATCCTGTCCACCGCCTCAAAATCTTTTTGCTTAATAGCCGGAGAAACTTTTGCCGCGGCTTTCACCACTTTAAGCGTCATTTTAGCCCAAGCCTGCTTGTTGTCATCAAAATAGCCTGGCTTCATCAAGCTTTTATAAATTTTTGACTTATAATAGATAGTTACGCGTGAAGAATCATCTGCGATACGAAGATTTTTATCCATCGTTTGCAAACCTTGCATGGTCCACACCGCAAACTCCGACATCGGCACTTTGCCCAAAAACTCATCATTAACCGTCTGATACACAGCCTCCAACAAAGCCTGATTATCCGCCAGAGCCGGCTTAGCCCCCAGCGCCCATAGAGCCAAAAACAAAATACCCAACTTTTTCACGACAACAACCCCTTCGGTAAAATGCCTAAACTAATCTGACTAATCATAAAACGAGTAATATCAGACATCAAGCGTTTAATCTTATAATCCACCATTAACATTTCAGCTCAACAATCAGCGGTGTATGGTCCGAAGGCTTATCTGCCAAGCGCGGGGTTTTATCCACATAGCAAGCCTCTAAGGCATCAACCGCCTTAGGTGATAACATAAAGTAATCGATTCGCATTCCCCAGTCGGCCGCCAAAGCATTCCCCGAATAATCCCAATAAGTATAACCAATATCTTTGGGGTGCAAAACACGATAAGCATCATACCAGCCCAAATATTCAATAGCCTTAAAGCGTTGACGAACCTCCTCACGGCATAAAGCGTTATTTTTGAACAGCTCCGGATTATAGACATCATCATCAGTCAAAATCACGTTATAATCCCCGCCGAGCAACACTATTTTGCCCTGTTGGAGCAAGTCTTTGGCTCTGGCATAAAGAGCCTCCATCCATCTCAACTTATACTCAAACTTAGATTCGTCATTTGGAGCATTATACGGAGGGTTCCCGTTTGGCAAATATAGCGATGCCACAACAATCGGCTCTTTGTCAGATTCGATTTCCACTTCCAGATAGCGAGCATTTTCGTCCTCAAACTGTGGCAGTCCTTTGTATATTGTTTTGATTTTACGTTGGCTTAACACCGCCACACCATTATAACTTTTTTGCCCCAACACCTGCGCATCATACCCTGCAGCTTGGATTTCCAGCCACGGAAAATCATTTTCCAAACACTTGATTTCTTGTAGCAAAACCACATCAGGCTGAGCACTTTTGAGCCAACTAATCAGGTTTTGGATTCTGGCATTAATTGAGTTGATGTTATAAGTAGCAAATTTCATCTTGAGTTTTTAACCTTTAATAAATGTTAGTTGATTATATTAGCATCTAATAGCAGATAACAGGAAAAAAAGCAATGGAACTCGCAACTTATGCCACCACCGCCCAAAACAGCCGCGGCCGTCAATATCCAGACTTTGCCAACATCAACCGTTCACCCTTCCAACGCGACCGTGACCGCTTGATACATTCGGCCTCATTTCGTCGTTTGGATGGCAAAACCCAAGTTTTTGCCTATCACGAAGGCAAAAACTACCGCACTCGTTTAACCCATAGTATTGAGGTTTCCCAAATCACCCGCACATTGTGCAAGAGCCTCGGCTTAAACGAGGAGCTTGGCGAAGCCATTGCCTTGGCTCATGACCTTGGGCACTCACCTTTCGGACACGCCGGCGAACGCGCCTTGCAAAATTCGATGAAGAACTTTGGCGGCTTTGACCACAATGTCAATTCACTCAAGATTATGACCAAACTTGAAGTCCGTTATCCGGAATTTCCCGGCTTAAACCTCAGCTGGGAGACAATTGAATCTACCGTCAAACACAACGGCCCGATAAAAAAGATAACCGCGCCTTATCTCAAAGAATTTAACAAAAGCTTTGACCTTGACCTCAAACACTACCCTTCTCTGGAAGGACAAGTTGCCGGCATTGCCGATGATATCGCTTACAACAACCATGATATTGACGATGGTTTTCGCGCCGGCTTTTTCAGCATCAAAAACTTACGCGAGCTCCCTTTCATGGACAAGATTATTGTATCTTTCCTTGAAGAACACCCCGAATGCGCTGATAATCAAAGCCTGATTATTTACAACATCACCCGCAAAATGATTACGCGGATGATTTTTGATGTTATGGAGTTTTCGTCCGCCAACCTCCGTCGCCATGCCATTCGCACACCGGATGACGCCCGCACCCAAAAGAGCTTCATGGTTGGTTTTTCACCTCAAATGCTATCTGAAATCAAAGAGTTGCGCCGTTTTCTTAAAGAACATTTTTACACTACGACGCCAATTGCCCGTATGGACATGAAATCACAGCGCTTGGTAGAAGAATTATTTACCTTGTTCATGAATGAACCTAAACTCCTGCCAATGGAAGAACGCCGCCGCATTCCGCACAATGCCACCGACTCCCAAACCGCCGAAATCATCTGCGACTACATCGCCAACATGACCGACGCCATGGCCATAGAAGAACATCGCAAATTATTTGACCCTTCTTCCAGATTTTAATAAATTTGGTAATAAATTATAAAGCTTTAATGTATAAACTCTTCTTCAAAGATAGATTCGAAAAAAAGAGATAGGACAATCACCATGTTTCAAGAATTTCCTGATGACAACTTAAACAGCAACTTTCTCAGCGAGCGTCGCCAAAAGATAGCCGAAGAAAATGTTTTCAATCTTGAAGAACGCAAAAATGATTTACATCGTTCCAAAAGCGTTTTTATCGGAGCTGTTTCAGGTTTAGCTCTTGCCGGAGTAGTCGGCTGGTTTGCCCTTTCGCCGCGTTACACCAATAACGCTCAGACCGAAATTCCTACCATTCGTCGCCCGCAAGAAGCCGTAAAAGTTCGTCCGGAAAACCCCGGTGGTATGGAAATTCTTAACCAAGATAAAAGTGTCTATGACATTATTGACAATACTGACAATACAACATCTAAAGTCGAGAGTATTCTTCCTCCTCCTGAACAACCGGTTATGCCGACTGTAGCTCCCAGTGCTCCGCAAACCGCCGAGCAATCCGCTCCGGCAACCGTTGCCGTTGAAGAAACTGTTGTCAGCATAGCCCCGGTTGCTCCAGTAGCAGAGCCTAAAGTTGAGGCTCCAACCCCTACAATTGCTCCCGAACCTAAAGCTCCGGCAATTGAGACAATTGCAAAACCGTCCAAAGCTGCGCCAATGCCATCAGCTTCAGGTCAGCCGGTAGCCGGAGTTTCTAAGTCAACAGCAGGTTTGCTTGACAAGATGGCTCAATCAGCCCCCAAACCAGCAGCCGAGACCAAACCAAGCTCTGCCGCTAAAGGTGATTGGATGGTTCAACTCATGTCATCACCCAACCAAAAAGCCGTCGCTTCCGCATGGAACAACATGGCAAAGAAACATAGTGTTTTATCAGGCCTCAATCATGAAATCGAAACCGCTGATCTCGGTGCCAAAGGGACTTATTACCGTCTGTTGGCCGGAGGCTTTGCAGACAGAAGTGATGCAGACAAAATCTGCAACACCATCAAGAAACAAGGCGGCAGCTGTATAGTAAAGAAAAAATAATATGAATCTGACTAGCATTATACTGACTTTCATTCCGGTTTTAATAGCAATTATTGCACACGAACTTGCACACGGTTGGATGTCATGCTACCTTGGAGATAGTACAGCCAAAGACAACGGACGCTTATCACTAAATCCGCTAAAACATATTGATTTATTCGGTTCCGTAATTTTACCGGCAATTTTGTTGCTGTCAAAAATCGGCATTGTCTTTGGCTGGGCCAAACCTGTACCTGTCAACTATAACAACTTCAAGCACTTTCGCCGCGATATAGTTTTGACAGCCTCCGCCGGTATACTGATGAACCTATGGCTAGCCATAGTATCTGCCCTATTTCTGTCACTCACCTCATTTATTCCTGTTTTTTATATCCAAGGGATACTGAGTCTCTTTTTCTTAAATATGGTAGTAATAAACATTTTGCTGGCCGTATTTAATATCATACCGATACCACCGCTTGATGGCTCTAAAATCTTTTTCGGCTGGATAAACAAACCTTGGGCACAGAATTATGTAAATTCGGACCAACAAGGCATGGCCGCTTTGGTTATACTGATTTTTATTCTTCCGGTAATCGGCAATTATCTTGGCTTTGACTTAAACTTTTTTGGATATTTTATTCTGAAAAGCACCTCATATTTAGTTTCACTCTTAGTTTAGGAGTTTGGCCATGGAACGCCCAATACTCGCCGCCCTGCTATCACTTTCCGGTCCAGAGCTCAAAGATGATGAAAAACACCTTTTGTCTGAGGCCAACCCTATCGGCATAAGCTTATTCAAACGCAATATATCATCACCGCAACAGCTCAAGAACTTAATTACAAACATAAAATCAATCATCGGCAGAGATGATGTTATTATTGCCATCGACCAAGAAGGCGGCCGAGTCCGACGTTTGAGTGAACCGGACTACCCGCCCTATGCCGGCCAACAAACTCTGGGGCGACTATATCACGAAGCCTCACCCGCGGCAGCTCAAAAAGCCTGTTTTTTGCACGCTTCTCTCATCAGCCAAGATTTAAAAGGACTTGGCATCAACCTTAACTATGCCCCTTCATTGGACTTAATCCATCCTGATACTACTCCGGCCCTTTCCAGCCGGTGTTTGTCTGAAGATTCACACATTATCGGAGAACTTGGGCGCATTATGGTAGACACCTACATCACCCAAGGCATTATCCCTTGTATCAAACACCTCCCCGGACACGGACAAGCCACCACTGACCCGCATTTGGGACTACCGATAATCAACAAGCCTCTGTCCGAACTGGCTGATGACTTTCGCCCTTTTATAGATTTAAACGACAGCCCCTGCGGCATGACCGCACATATAGTCCTTTCAGCGCTGGATACAAACCACCCGATAACTCAAAGCCCCATCGGCATCAATTTTATCCGACAAGAGCTAGGCTTCAAAGGTTTTCTTATTTCTGATGCTATTGATATGCACGCCCTCAAAGGCACTATCAGCGACAAAGCCGAGCAAAGCCTCCGCGCTGGATGCGACTGCGTCTGCTACTGCGGAGGAAACATAGCTGAAATGCAAGAGCTTGTTGCCGGAAAACATTATTTAGAAGCTGATAGCCTCTCAAGATTTGCTGCCATGACGCAAATATTACATAATCAATCCTCACCAATATCCCTAAACTATGCCGATTATGCCCAATTAGTAGGTACGATTACCCCTTATCAAGAAACCTATGATGCGACAGAAGTTTTGTTTAAAATGAGCCGCACCACAGCTTAGGATATGTTTTAGGGCAAAAAAAAGCCCTCAAATCACCCTAAAAATCTGATTTTAGCTAAAATATATATAGTTTTTTAAATAATATTGTGCTAGAATATATTCATAACCCCTAGAAAAAGGAGGTAGTTATGAATATATCCGCTACTAGAAAAGTATCCGGTTCTTCAAGCAGTCGCAGTGCAGGACACAGCAACAATAAAGTGTCTTCGGTTTATTATGCCCCTGCTGAGGAAGAATATGTTGAGAACATTGACGTGTCAAATAAAGTCTCCGTCAAAGAAGATTCTCATGAGCATGAAAAAGAGCAGCAACAAAACTCATCATCAAAAGGAGCCGTCCACGAAGATATTTATTCCGGACGCAGCTTGCTTCGCGGCTCGGTAGAAGAATTAAACTCCAGTGATATAACCGAAGAAAAGACCACTGCCAGCACACGCAACCAAAGGGTCGGAGTTTATGGCACCAATCAAAACCTCTATGATAAAGAAGAGAACGCCGAGCTTGATAAGTTCTACAATGAGAACTACGTCAAACATTTGTATGAAAACAATAGCTTGCCGGACGAGGTCGATGAGCTGGTTTAACTTTTGAGCATTAGGTTACCCTTTTGCCGCACCAACATCCTCCTCTCCCGCACACCTCGCCCAATTCCTCTCCCGTGCATGAAGCTGTACCAGCTCCACCCAATTATTATCCTCTCCCGTGCAGGGAGAGGTCGACGACTGAGTCGTCGGGAGAGGGCAGCAGCGCCAGCTTCACCCCCTCATTAAGATGTTTCTTGCACCGTGTTTTTTTTT
>CALXRR010000052.1 GCA_944390905.1 uncultured Alphaproteobacteria bacterium | reverse complement strand
AATAAATTTGTGTGCAATAGGTTTTTTGGGGAGGTGAAATGCGGAGGGCTAAATTAGAAGTTTATGATATGCTTATGCTCTGTCTTATGAAACTTATGTTATTTTGGGGTTGATTTTATCAAATTTTTGGAGTAAAAATGCGGAGAATTATAGTTTTTTATGGGAGATTTGAATATGTCTGGACATTCCCAGTTTAAAAATATTATGTACCGTAAAGGTGCTCAAGATGCTAAAAAAGCTAAGGTTTTTGCTAAACTTGCTCGTGATATTACCATTGCGGCTAAAAGCGGTTTGCCTGAACCTGATAAAAACCCGCGCTTGCGTTTGGCCATCCAAGCGGCGCGCGCTGAAAGTATGCCTAAAGATAATATTGAACGCGCTATTGCCAAAGCTACCCAAACTGCCGGAGGTGCTGATTATGTGGCGGCTCGTTATGAGGGTTTTGGCCCCGGAAAAGTGGCCGTTATCGTGGAGGCTATGACTGATAACAAAAATCGTACTGCCGGTAATGTACGTACCATATTTGGTAAACGCGGCGGCGTGATGGGTGAGTCCGGTTCGGTTGCGTTTAACTTTGAGAGAATCGGATATATCAAGTATCCGGCTAATGTTGCCGAAGCTGATAAAATGTTTGAGGCTGCTTTGGAGGCTGGTGCCAATGATGTGGCTTCGGATGAAGATGCTCATGAAATTGAGACCTTGCCGGATGATTTGGGTACGGTTACCGATGCTTTGGAAAAAGTGTTCGGAACTCCGTCGGCTTCTCGTTTGGACTGGAAACCTACCGTGATGACGGAAATTAATGATGCTGAAACAGCTCAGAAGTTTTTGGACTTTATTGACGCGTTGGAAGATGATGATGACGTGCAAAAAGTTTATCATAACGCTGAAATTGCCGATGAGATTTTGCAGTCATTATAATTAAAATAAAGGGCAGAGGGTGGTTGAGCTCTCTGCCTTTTTTGTTTTTAAAACTAGATGGGGTTGGTGTATGCGTATTTTGGGGTTGGATCCGAGCTTGGCCTCAACCGGTTGGGGCGTGATTGAGGTGGAAAATAACCGGATGAAATATGTGGCAGATGGTTTTATTAAAACTAATCCGCAATTATCACTGCCGGAGCGCCTGACAACCATTCACAAAACACTGGAGCAAGTGATTGAAACTTATAAACCTGATGAGGCGGCGATTGAGCAGGTGTTCTTAAACGACAACCCAAAGTCAACCATTAAGCTGGGAATGGCGCGTGGAGTGGTGATTTTGGCGCCGGCGCTGCATGATATTCCGGTGAGAGAGTATGAGCCAACCCTGATTAAAAAAGCAATCGTTGGGGTGGGAAGAGCCGAAAAACAGCAGGTGGAAACTATGGTGAAGGTTTTGCTCCCTGGGTGTCAGCCCAAAAACAATGATTCATCTGATGCTTTGGCAATGGCGATTGCGCATAATACTTATCGTAAAATTTATGCGCGGAACTGGTTAAAATAAAATTTGTTTAATTTTGTCAAAAATAATCGTTGCAATAAGTATAGTTGTATGATAATATTCTGACAGTAGTTTATTATTAAAATCTATATATATATATGAAAACAAATGATATGGTATATGAGGTTGACAGGCAATCTTATATACAAAAAAACAGGATTATGGTGCGCTGGAGCGAGCTGTTTGGCGTAGACTGGGGCGACAAAACGGCAGATGATTTGACGTTTGAAGATTTGCTTGATGCCGTTAATAAGCAAGACGGCGAGCAGGTGTATCAGGAGCTCTATAAAATCGTTAAGCATGGAGTTTCGGCGGAGCAGAAAACATTTTTGTATCAGTATTCAAACATTATGTTTGAAGATGATGCGGAATATGATTTCGGCTCGTTTATCGACCGGATGTGCCATCAATATGAGCATCAACCGCGCAGGGGTTCGATTATAGTCAGAACCGGAAATGAGGAAAATCCGGAGTATGACGGGTATTACGTGATAGACGTAAAGTCGACTTTAGATGTGGTTGAATATTATTTTGAGACTAAAGATTTGCCTTTTGAGGCGATGCTGGTGCAGAATGGGCAGATTTTGATTATTAGCGCGGTGAGTGCTTTTGAGAAAATTCCGGAACTGCAAAAGGCTATTGCACAGGAAGAAAGGTAAACGTAAGAACAGAGGTTGGGCTAAAACCTCTGTTCTTTTTTTGTTCTATAAGTGCAAAAAAATGCTTGCAGTCGGACGGAGATTTGTGTAAGCTTGCTGAAGTATAACTAAAAGGATGCAAAATGTGGGAGCAGGTCAAAGATAAAATAAAAGCCTTAATGGAAGATGATAAATCAGGCCATGGGATTGAACATGTGGAACGCGTGTTTATGACGGCAATGGATTTGGCCGAGGCCGAAAACGCCGATAAGCAGGTGGTGGGTTTGGCGGCGTTGCTCCATGATGTTGATGATTATAAAATCTTTGGGCTGGAGGTGGCAAAAAACTTGCCTAATGCACGGCGGATAATGTGCGAATGCAATATTAATGATGCCATGCAGGCTAAAGTGGGTGAGATTATTTCTACCATGGGGTATAGCAAAGCGCTGAAAGGCATCAGGCCGCAGACGTTGGAAGGCAAAATAGTCTCCGATGCGGATATGTTGGATGTGATGGGCGCTCAGGCTATACTGCGCTCGCTTACCTATCATTTGGCGAAGGGTGGCTCGCCAAGCTTTGAGCGTGGCATATTTCCCGATGATGAGGTGACTTATGGTACTTATATGGCGGCTAAGGCAGCGCCAAACGGGTTTGTTAAGCACTTTTTTGATAAACTCTTAAAGCTGCAATCAATGTTGTTTACGCAAGCGGCTAAAAAAGAAGGAAAAATCAGGCACGAGTTTATGCTGAGCTTTTTGCGCGAGTGGTTCCGTGAAGAAAGAGCTCCGGAGTGGAATGAATATTTGGAGCAGTATTTGTTGCGCCACAAAACAGTGGCTTAACTTAAAAATGCGGTAAGGATTGAGAAGATGATTGCAAAGTTGCGCGGAATTGTAGATACGATTGGTGAAGATTATGCGATTATTGATGTAAACGGGGTCGGATATTTGGTGTTTGCATCGGCCAAAACTTTGGCTAAATTACCGCGCGGCGGAAGTGCATCAATCTTGGTGGAAACCGTGGTCAGAGAAGACAGTATTACGCTGTTTGGTTTTGCTGATGCGTGGGAGAAAGAGTGGTTTTTGACCCTGACTAAAGTCCAAGGTGTGGGGGCAAAAGTTTGTTTGAGCATTTTGTCGGTTTTGACGCCGAACCAGTTGGCGCAGGCGGTGTCAGCTCAAGATAAGGCTTCTTTTACCAGAGCCAGTGGTGTCGGGCCTAAACTGGCGGCGCGTATTGTGACGGAACTGAAAGATAAAATTGTAACAATTCCGATGGAGGCAACCGTGAAATCTGATTTGAACTCAACCATAGAAGGTGACGCTGCTACCGAGACTGAGGCTTATGAAGATGCGGTGGTTGAGATGCAGTCTACTGCTGATGATACTAAAACTGAAGATGCTATCTCGGCTTTGGTAAACCTTGGGTATCAACGAATTGAGGCTTATCGGGCAGTGAACTTGGCCCTGAAGGATAATCCGGATGCTGATGTGTCAGCTTTGATTAAGGCGGCTTTGAAAGAATTTGCAACGAAAGAAATATAATCCATGATTGATGAAGAGAGAATTGTGAGCCCAAAAAAGCAAAGTGAAGATGAAACTTCTTCGGCTAACCCCGTGAGTTTGCGTCCGAATTCGCTTGATGAGTTTGTGGGGCAGAAGGCAGTTTGCGAAAATTTAAAGGTGTTTATTGAGGCCGCCAAAGCTCGCGGTGATGCGCTGGACCATGTGTTGTTGTTTGGCCCTCCGGGGTTGGGCAAAACTACTCTGGCCTCAATTATTGCCAAAGAGCTGGGGGTGGGCTTTAGGGCTACATCGGCTCCGATGATTACCAAGTCAGGCGATTTGGCGGCCATTCTGACCAATTTGGAGCGGAATGATGTGTTGTTTATTGATGAAATTCATCGTCTTAACCCCGCGATAGAAGAGGTGCTGTATTCGGCGATGGAGGACTTCCAGCTTGATTTGATTATAGGGGAAGGGCCGTCAGCACGCTCAGTGCGAATCGACTTACAGCCGTTTACGTTGGTGGGGGCGACGACGCGCTCGGGTTTGTTATCAACCCCGTTGCGGGAAAGGTTTGGAATTCCGCTGCGGTTGGATTTTTATTCTCCGGAAGATTTGATGAAAATTGTGGTGCGTGGAGCGCATTTGCTCGGAATGCCGATTTCAGACGATGGTGCTATGGAAATTGCCAAGCGTTCCCGCGGGACACCGCGTGTGGCAGGGCGTTTGTTGCGCCGAGTACGTGATTTTGGCGTAGTGGCGAAAGTTGATGAGGTGGGAACCGCTATAGCTGACAAAGCCTTGCGTCGGCTTGATGTGGATAATTATGGTTTGGATGCTTTTGACCGCCGCTATTTGAATTGCATTTTGCAGAATTATGGCGGAGGGCCGGTCGGTGCTGATACTTTGGCGGCGGCTTTGTCTGAAGAAAGAGATACAATTGAGGAAGTAATTGAGCCGTTTTTGTTAAAGCTCGGATTTTTGCAACGGACGCCGCGCGGACGTGTGATATCAGACTTGGGGTGTGAGTATTTAGGTGCCCCGAGGATAAAACGCGGAATGAAAGCGGCTCCGGCACAGTTTGATTTATTAAGTGTGATTGAGGAAGAAGAACATGGCTTATGATATTACAGCTCCGCAAGGGCGTTTAGAAGGAAAAGTGTTTGTGTTTCCGGCAAGGGTATATTATGAAGATACGGATGCCGGCGGCGTGGTGTATTATGCTAATTATTTGAAGTTTGCTGAAAGGGCACGCACGGAGTTTATTCGCTCTTTGGGGGTTAATCAGCAGCCGGCTTTGGCTGAAGACCGCTGCGGGTTTATGGTGCGCTCGCTTGAGGTCGATTATAAAGCGCCGGCCGTGCTGGATGATTTGTTATCAGTAACTTGTGTGTTGACTGAGGCTAAAGGGGCAACGGCAGAAATGTTGCAGGAGATTTGGCGCGGAGAGACTTTATTGGTGGTAATGAAAGTGAAGTTGGCGTATGTGAGCTTGGCTCGCAAGCGTCCGATGCGTTTGCCGGCATTTATGATGCAAACGGGCGCCGTTTGATTCGCTCGGTTTCCGGTATCTTGTTCGGTGCCAAAGGAGGCGCGATGCTCACCACCGAGACGGTGGGGACATCGGTCACCGGTAGCAAGATTGGGGCAAACTGGGCGCCGTTTGAGCGGAGAGCCTCCGCGGGCATCAATTAGCGGTAGCGAGATTGGGGCTGAGGAATCGCGATGCTTAGATAGTGCTGGTGGTGAGGGTTTTATTAGAGCTAAAAAAACAGGGTGGTTTCAGCCGCCCTGTTTTTTGTGGACAAAATATAGTTGACAAAAGCGGAAAAAGTGTTAAAGTTGCAGCGTTAAATCTATTATTAATTTATAAATTTATATTGTTATGGCATGGATTATTATTGGATTGGTGCTAATCGCACTGATTGTCGGGTATGGTTTATACCAGCGAAGAAACTTGAGTAAGCAATATCAGCAAAGCCAGCAAAAGAAGCCTGTTACGGTTTTTGACTTGGAGCCGGAAATTGGCGCTCAGCAGGTTGAAACTACTTATCAGCAGCGCAAAACCAGATTAAAATTGGTTATGTTGTGGGCGATTGCTGCGGTGGTTGTGGTTTGTAGCGGCGGGTTCGCAATTTCAATTCATTGGAACAAAATGGTGGAAAAGCGAGCGGCTGAACAAGTGCAAAAAATAATGGCCGAAAAGCAAGCAGCTGAACAAGTGCAAAAAACGATGACTGAAAAGCAAGCTGACCAACAACTCCCTGCAAAACCAAGCAAAATCAGCGTTAAATGGGCGTCAGAAAATGATGATGATGTTTGGTATTCCGAAGCGGCGGCTATGTTTCGGTTTAAGATGTATCTGGATGAAAATAAAGTTTATAAAGAGCAACGTTTGGCTCAAATAAAACTTGAACGCCAAGAATTGTTGGTGCAGAAAGATACTCTTAGGGCTGAATGGCTGCAGATTCGTACTAAAGGAGATGCGACGATTCAAGAAATTAATCAGAAATTGTACCAGAAAAATATGGATGATTTGGATAGACAATTGGCTGATTTGGAATCTAAAGCGCAAAGCCTAAAGGAGGATCAAATGTCTTTTGAAACTTGGCAAGGATTTCGTTGGGTGATAAATGCAATTTTGACTGCAGTCTTGTTGTGTCTATGGGCCTTTTGGTTAGCCTATGTTACAGAAGATGAGGATGCTGCCAGTAAGTTATTTTATTGTGGCGGTGGAATATTGTTACTTGGTTTGTTGGCGGTAGATTTATTGTTTTATCGATTTCTTCCTTTCGGTAATGTCGTAGGTTTGGCCCTCATGTCTATAATGGTAATGTTTATTGCTCTGTTAGTAAGTGCACTATTGGATGATTTTGGAGGCTATCTACGCGGTTGTTATCTGAATCAATTGGATGATAATGAAAATCTGTTAGTTATAGCCAGACAGCCGGCAACAATTATTGCTTTTATCTTTACTGTATTGATAATCTGGAGAATGATTGAATTCTGTTATTGATACTAAAAAAACAGGGTGGTTTCAGCCGCCCTGTTTTTTATTGGGTAAAAAAGAGCTTAAAACGTATATCTTAAGCCGACGGTGAACTCTTTGATGGTTTTAACATCAGAGATGTCAGTAAAAATATAGCGCCCCATAGCTCTGATGCCGATATTCTCAGTCAGGTTGACTTGTCCGCCCAAGCCAAAGCGCAAGGCATTGCCGTCTAAGGTAATGTCGTGGTTGTTATAAAGGCCGGTGCCGCTGTTGTAGTTGCGGCTGATGTCAAACTCGTAGCGCGAAACACCTACGGAGCTCAAAACTTCGACCATGCCTAAGTTGAGCATGTCGCTGACTAAGTCAACACCGTAAGACTTATATTTGACTGAGGCATCAAGCGTATCGCCGGCGATGATATTATTGTGGCTGACTTGGCTCTCATCTCCGGATTGCTGGTAGAAGGCTTCTAAGGCCATGCCGGGGAGAATCTTAATACCGACGCTGCCTGAAACCGCATTGAACTCACTGGCCAGTTGTTTGTGGTAGGGGCTTTCAAAGTCGGCATCATTATAAACATAATCAACACCGACGTATGGTGTCCAGATTTTGGCTTGAGCCGAGGCGGCAAACATTCCGCAAGCCAGACCGGCTAACAATAGTGTTTTTTTCATAGTGTTGGGGTTCCTTATTAAAAATTGGTTTTGCTTTAATCTACTCCTCCTTGGTTAAAAAAGATTAAATAACAGCTTCGAAATCAAATAATTGACAAGGGAGAGGATTTTATTTAAAACTTCAAAAAGATGTTATAAGGATTTGTTTTATGAAACGTTTGTGGATTAGTGTCTTTTTGACGGTATTGATTTTGGGCTGGGCGTATAGCTTTTATTGCCCGGAGGGCTTAGCCTCCTTTGACTGGAAGGTGTTTGTTATCTTTGCGTCATTGGGTTTTTTGGCTATGTATAAGCTGGTCGGATATTTGGCTCAGTTCAAAATTGTTGAACATAACTCCAGAATCGATATCGTGTTTGTGGTATGTGTGGTGGCTTTTTTGTATTTTCCGGCGTCAAATATCAGCCATGAAACCGTATCTGTGCAAGAAAACCGCAATCTGGCTGTATATAAGCCTTTGGTTACAGACGGAAAAATCAATTATAACTTTGGGCGTGATTTTGAGAGCTGGTTTAATGACCATTTTAACTCGCGTGAGTTCTTTATTGATATTCACAGCAAGCTGTCGCGTTTGCTCGACCGAAAGCTCAAAAATGCTAAGGCAATGGCCGGAAAAGACAACTGGTTGTTTACCAAAAGGTGGAACTCGGTAGAAACTTTCCAAAACAAAAACTTGTATTCAGACGATGAACTCCTTGAAATTAAGGAAAATTTGGAGGCCGTTAACAAATGGGCCGCTAAAAATAACATCAAGTTTTATGTGATGATTAATCCCGACAAAGAAAGAGTGTATCCGGAGTTCTACCCCGAAGAGTTTAAACCGGTAGGGGATTTGTCACGCATCGAGCAGGTGGCTGATTATATTAAAAATAATGTCAAGGTGCCGTTGGTATTTGTGTATGATGAGCTGCTCAAAGCCAAAAAAGACCACCTCTTGTATTATAAAACCGGTACTCACTGGAGTCATCGCGGGGCGTTTGTGGCTTATACGCAGCTGATGAAGCGGATTAAAAAGGATTTTCCCTCTTTATATGTGATGAAGGAAAAAGACTTTAACATTAAGCCGGTGCTGGAGGCTGATGTCGATATTGCTTCGGCGCTTGGGGTTAATGCTTATAATACCTTTCCGGCGGAGGACTTGACCTATGATAAATTTGAGGTCAAAAATCCTCGCACCTCAAGCAAGCATACTTTTGTTGATGAAGAACGCAGAATCGAGACTTTTGACTATGTTAATGCCGATAAGTCCAAAAAACTGCGGGCAGTGCTGTATGGTGACAGTTTTATGCTCCGTATGAACTGGTATATGGCGGAAAGTTTTGCGGAATTTGAGCATATTTATACCGGTTATGGGCGGATGTTTGATGTGGACTTTATGGCTGAAGATATTCGCCGGTTTAAACCTGATATATTGATAATTCAGACAACGGAACGTTTCTTGGACCGTCTTAAACAATTGAATGCTCCGGAGGATTAAGCCATGCTGTTCAGCTCAATGACATTTTTGTTTGTATTTATGCCGTTGGTGATTACGGTTTATGGATTGTCTAAACGAGAAATCCGTAATTATGTTTTGCTGGTGGCGAGCATTATCTTTTATGCTTGGGGTGAGCCCAGATATTTGGCTATTATGATTTTGACTATCTTGGTGAACTATGTCGGGGCTATCGAGATGGCGCGCTTCTATAACAAAACCAAGCGCAAGCTTATATTGGCGGCAACCATTGGGGTGGATTTGAGCTTTTTGGTGTATTTCAAATACTTCAACTTTATTGTTGACAATATTAACGGTTGGTTCCAGACATCGCTTGATGTGATTGATGTAATTATGCCGATTGGTATTTCATTCTACACCTTTCAAGCGATGTCGTATTTGATTGATGTATATCGCCGCGAGGTCAAAGCGCAAAAAGATATTTATAAATTGGCGCTGTACATAGTGCTCTTTCCGCAGCTGGTGGCCGGACCGATTGTCAAATACCACGATGTGTGTGAGCAAATTGACAAGCGTGAAGTGCGTTTTGCTAATGTGATTATCGGTTTTAAGCGTTTTATTATGGGGCTGGCTAAAAAGGTGTTGATTGCCAATACTTTGGCGGTGGTCGTGGATAATATTTTTGCGCAGAGTACCGATATGCTTCGGCAAGGTGATGCCATTATCGGCGCGATTGCTTATACATTGCAGTTGTATTTTGATTTTAGCGGATATTCGGATATGGCCATAGGCTTGGGGCTGATGTTTGGTTTTAAGTTTATGGAGAACTTTAATTATCCTTATATTTCAAAATCAATTACGGAATTTTGGCGGCGCTGGCATATATCTTTATCGACGTGGTTTAAGCAATATTTGTATATTCCTCTTGGTGGCAATCGCAGAGGAAAATTGCGGACTTATGTGAATTTGTTTGTGGTGTTTTTGGCAACCGGCGTCTGGCATGGAGCTGATTGGGCTTTTGTGGTTTGGGGGATATGGCATGCCGTGTTTATAATTATGGAAAAAGCTCTCGGTTGGGGCAAAGATGAAGTTAGGACTTGGTATGGGCGAGCTTTGCGCCATGTATATGCTCTAATTGTCGTAGTAGTTGGCTGGGTAATGTTCAGGGCATCGTCTTTGGGCTATGCTTGGGAGTATATTCAGGTGATGTTCGGTATTATTGATAATCATGGTATTCCGAAGTTTGATTATGGGATTAATGTAAAGTTTGCTTTGGCTTTGGGTTGCGGGTTATTGCTTAGTATGCCTTTGATGCGCAATATTCTTAATGTGGCTTATGAGCGGAAGGTTTTGCGCGGGGCGATTAATGTATGGTTGTTTGTATTGTTGTTTTTATCGACAATATCGCTGGCGGCGTCGACGTATAATCCTTTTATATATTTTCGTTTTTAATCCCTGCGCAGGGGTGGGGAGTTTGCTCTTCAGGCGTCATGCTTGCAATTTTTTCGCTCGTGTACTGGTTTTTGTACATGTCGCTCAAAAATCACTGCGCAGCACACCTAAATATCAAACTCTTGGATTCTATAGTTAAAAGGCTCGTCGTGATACGGCGAGCCTTAAGGTTAGCGGTTGGAAGCGGGTGCCGCCACGGTGCCCGTGGAGCCCTAGGTTAGCTGTTGGCAGATAGGGGCAGAGGAACGAACTGCGTTCGCATCGTGCCCCTGTTGAGAATCTAGAAAGCGAGCACCGGGCGAACGGAGTAGTAGCTGTCGCTGCCGTACTTATAGAGGTTGCGCATATTGAACGAACCACTCGTATCGGCGCCGAAGCCCCACGCGTAGTCGTCGGAGGACTCAGACGACGACCTAACGTACTCATAGGAATAGGAAGGTTGTCCGCCATATCCTAATTTAGTGCCTCCGGCAGTGGTGATGCCGGCGTTGACTTTGGCGAAATTGACGGAATTATTGAGATTGTTAAGCAAGTCATAAGACGGTAAACACCATGATTTACCGCTCGGAGTGCCGGTTGGTTTATAATTATTTGCTGTAATAGCAGTAGCATAATTGCTGCCCAAAGCTACCAGCTTTTGGGTATTAGTACAGCTGGCACTAACTGCTTTATCCGTAATACCGGTTGTTGTTCCATATACACCCCATGCAATACCTGTCTTAACCGGCTTAACCGTCATAATCCAGCCATTCTGGCTAGCTGATTTTTCATAAATAACCACACCGAGCAGAGTTTTAGAGCTTTTGAGTTCATTAGAGCAAGTATTGTCTGCATAGAATAAAGCGCCAATAACACAATCTGAGTAATCAGGTTCACTACTTTTGCAAGTGCCGTTTTGCCAAACGTAACCTTCTGCGCAAGAGCAGTAATTATATTTCCCGTTACAAGCCTTACCCCCGCCGCCGGTTTGGTTGGTGCCGGTGCAGGAAAGGGTGAACCCAAGGTCATTACAGAGTTGGTTTTTGATTTCCGAATCGGATTTGAAGCAAGCCCATTTGTTGCCGAAGGGGCATTTGACGCCGGTGCTGCCGGAGCAAGAGGTTTCGGTATAGCCCAGCGTGGCGCAATCCTGCGTGGCAACGCATTGGGCATTTATGGTTTGGGGAATTAAGGACAGAGAAGTCCCTAGCAATAAAAAGCGTATTTTCATAACAAAAGCTCCATTGTTTTTATAGTTAAAACAAATGCCGCTTAGTTA
>CALXRR010000051.1 GCA_944390905.1 uncultured Alphaproteobacteria bacterium | reverse complement strand
TCTAGGTTTTTATCCCACTACCGGCACTGTCATCCTCGGGCTTGACCCGGGGATCCAGTGCCAAGAACTCAACACCGACACCATGCGAGCATCGCGACTTCCTTGCCCCAATCTGCCAACCGCTAACCTAGGGGGTCAAGCTGGCACAGCTTGCGGCACCCGCTTCCTCGTTTTGATTACTTATGGAATCTAGCCGTAGATATAATTTGATTACTTATGGAGCCTAGCCGTAGATATAATTTAGTAGAGATTTTTATTGAAATTATGGTTGCTTTTTTATTATAATCACTGATTATAAAATAGTTACCGTATTTTTTAGCTAAGGGAATTTAATGTTTTCTAAACAGCCAAGCCTTGCCCGCAAAATCTTAGATAGAATAACCACCGCGATTCTAATTGCTATTGGTACATGCGCTTTACTGGCTATTTGCATGTGGTTTATATTTCCATATTATCAAGAGTTTAGCCATATGCAAAATTGCCTCCGAGAAGGGCACGAAAAAGATTGGTGCCGGCAGGTATGGCAAGAACTAAAACATCTAGACTAACCAAGCAAAGGAACAAGCCCATATCCCTTATCCAAACACTATAAGGACAATATTCATGAATGAAGAACAAAAACCCCATTGGATAATCAGACTTCTAAAGGCCATGGTTCTCTCGCCGATTAATACCGCCGCCATCTTGGCTTTGCTTTATTTCGGCGCTCAAGCCTATATCTTTAATACCGACCCGATGTTTAATAAGCTTTTGATGGGCTGCGTAGCTGCGTTGTGGTTAATATTGTTTTTGGTTCGTCATTTGTTTAAGCTTATCGTAACCATAATTATAATCTTTCTGGTTATTTACGGCATTTACTATTGGTCTCGCCGAGATATCGTAGCTTGTGAAGACAGCGGCGGCACCTGGAATGAGCAAACCCAAAGTTGTGAGATACCGCAAACCTGGTTCGATAAGTTAAAAAAACTTTGGCAGGACAGTGTCGGCAAATAGGTTGAGCATATGCACGATATTTGGAACCCTTGGCACGGCTGTATCAAAAAGAGCGAAGGCTGCCAAAACTGTTACATGTATTTTCTGGATAAACAACGCGATAAAGACGGCAGCTTAATCTATAAGGTCAAAAACAATTTTGACTATCCGCTCCATAAGGATAAAAACGGCCGCTATAAAATCAAAAGCGGAGAGCAAATCCGCGTCTGCATGACATCAGATTTTTTCTTGGAAGAAGCCGATAAATGGCGTCCTGATGCTTGGAACATAATGCGCCGCCGTCCGGATGTGGTCTTCTTCTTGCTAACCAAACGTCCGGAAAGAGTAGCCTCGCACCTGCCGCCGGATTGGCAAGACGGTTGGGAAAATATTTTCTTTAACGTTACTTGTGAAAACCAACAACGGGCAGATGAGCGGATACCGATTCTCTTTGAACTCCCGTTTAAGCATAAAGGGATAATGGTTGCCCCTTTTGTCGGTGAGGTCAAAATCAAGCCCTATCTGGAACAAGGGATAATAGAACAAGTCGTTGCCGGAGGTGAAAATTACGACGGCAGCCGCCCATTGTATTATGAATGGGTCAAACAGCTTTACGATGATTGCGTGGCGACTAATACCACCTTTTGCTTTATGGAAACCGGCACCAACTTTGTCAAAGACGGCAAACGCTATCACATTCCGGACAAAAGCGTGCAAAGCCAACAAGCCTATAAGTCCGGACTTAGGCACCAAGGTCGCCCTCAGCATTTTAAGCTATCAGAAGCCGAGCAGGGCAGCCTGTTTACGGATTCGTCACACTTGTATCAAAAACATTTTCGACAGAGATGCTCAACCTGCGGCAGCCAGATGATTTGTAACGGCTGTTCAGATTGCAACGCTTGCGGCAGCATAAAAAAAGAGCCTTCAAAATCAATCTGAAAGCTCTTTGTCATGTCGTTTAATAAATGTTATTCAACAACCACGATACTTTCGGCAGGTTGATTTGCCTCCGGCTCGCTTGATTCTGTGCTCTCATCTGCCGGCTTAGGAGCATCTTCTGAAGTATTGCCAAAGAACACATGCTTAACCGTATCACCGGGCTTAATGTTGTATAGTTTTACATCACCTGCATTGAGCTCAAATACAACATCAGCATGCTCCGGAGAAGATATATTTTTGGTAGACATAGGCTCGGCATTTTCATAAACCCAAATAACTTTTCCGTTGTTGGCAAACACCATATCCAAAGGAATTTTAGTATCTTTCATCCACATTACGGCGTTTCCATATCCTCTGAGGTCAAAAGCCATGCCATGAGCCGGCTCCAAAGAATCACGGAACATCAAACCGGTTTGGAGTTCTTCCGGAGTCACGGCATTTTCAACGATGAACAAAGATTCTTTCCCTGTCTCGGCAGATATAATAGTCAGATTCGGCTCGCCGCTGGGCTGAGGGTTATCATTTTTTTCGGAGCAAGCCGTAACAAACAAAATGGCAGCCAACAATTTACATACATTTTTATACATAATTAGTCTCCTTTAGTGATATCGGTCTTAATAATTTTGCGAGGTTTCCATTCTGAAACCATAACCGGCCCGTTTTGCGAAAGGAGTACTTTCCTTTGATTAGAGGCATTGGGCTCCTGCAATATGCTAGCATGTTTATTTAAAAACTCAATAATAGATTTAAAGTCGATTAAAGATTTTTGAGCGTTCCGAGTGAAACGATTATAAATCTCAGAGTTTAAGATAAAAACTTTAATTTCATCGGAAGTCATGGCAGCAAACTTCATCCATACTTCTTCCAAGAAATCTGATGTCCTGCTGTCAAAGTGAGCCCGAGGCATAAAAGGGCGCCCCTGAGCAAGTATTTTTTTGATATTAGGCTCAAAGAAACCGTTTTCATCACAAATAAAATAAGACGGAAACAACATTTCCTGATTATAAGCCTGAGCAAACAAGATTTGGGACAAAAACAACATCTGTTGCATTTTATAATCATCTAAAGGTTTTCTGGTATCTGATGCTTTATCAAAGAACCAATAAGCCACATCAACGGCAGATTCGACTATTGGATAAGCCATGTTTTTTTAACCTTTCATCTGTTTTGCTGTTGAGAATTATAAAACAATAAAATAAAAATACAAATATTTTTCGCATGCAATTAGTAGTTAAAGCGATTCTAAGTGTAAAATTTGTGGCTACGTGCTTTTTTATCTTGTTTTAATCAATAATATATTATATCAATAAAAAAGGTTTATAACTTATTATGGTTTAAGGAACAGCAATGTCTTTGGGAAATAAAATAGGAATATTAGGGGCTTTATTTTTATTATCATCATGCGCGGTTGCTACATTTCCTGATTTTTCGGATGAAGAACAGGGTAATGTTTTGGTAGCCGGAGATGGTCTTGGCTCCGATTCTGGCAAGGAAGCCGCAGCGCCAGCTGATGATAAACTTAAATCAAAAATCACCATAGCCGAAGAAGCCAAGGTCAAAGAAGATAAGCCTAAAGCCAAATCACCAGCACCCAAAACAGCAGATGCTGAAAAACCAGCCAAATCAAAATCGACATCTCTCAATAATGAGCTTATGTCAGAAGAAGAGTTTGCCAAGGAAGTTGAAAGAATTAAGGCCGTCAAGACTACTCCTGTTATCAAATCAGAAGACATTTCACAAGCTCCGGCAAACATCTCTGAAGCAGATGCTCCTACATTAGAAGAGGTTTTGGTTGCAGAAGATGTTGAAGACACCCCCAGCGTTACTTATCGTTTAGAAACTTTCTATTTTTCTAACGGCAGCTCATTTTTAGATAAAGATTATCAGAGCCGGATTAAGGAAATCGTCCGTATTGCCAAACAGAATAATGCCAAGATTCGTATTTTGGGACATGCCTCCAGCCGTACCCGCAATACCGATATAGCCACTCATAAATTGACCAATTTCAAAGTTTCTCAAGAACGAGCCGAGGCAGTAGCAAAAGCTCTTCGTAAAGCAGGGTTGCCCGCCAACAAAATCACCACTGAAGCTCTTTCGGATAACGCACCGGCCTATCTGGAGGTCATGCCTGAAGGTGAGCGCTTGAACCGTCGCGCCGAAGTATATATTAGCTACTAAATCTTCGGGTGATAAGAGTGAATGACCTCTGTAATAATGAAAAATCCTTAGGCGGTAATCTGTGGAAATTGCTTCCCGCAGATGACCGCCTTTCTGAGCTCATCTCACAGCGATATAATCTTCCTTACCTAGTCTCCAAAATTATTGCCTCTCGCGGTATAGCGGTTGAAGATGTTGCCTCATTTATTGAGCCCAAGCTCCAAACCCTGATGCCCGACCCTTATTGCCTTAAAGACATGAAAAAAGCCGCCGAGCGAATAGCACAGGCTATTATTAAAGGCGAAAAAATCGGCATAATCGGCGACTACGATGTCGACGGAGCCACCTCAACTTCCGTATTGCGCCTGTTTTTAGAAAGCAGCGGTATTAATCCCGCGGTGCATATTCCGGAGCGAGAAGAAGGCTATGGCCCGAGTTGTGCCGCTTTTGATGAGTTTTCAGCTCAAGGCATCAAACTAGTAATAACGGTTGACTGCGGTACAACAGCATTTGATGTTTTTGATTACGCCGCTTCTCAAGGATTTGAAGTCATAGTCCTTGACCACCATGAGGCTGAAGTCAAATTGCCCCAAGTCAGTGCACTGGTTAATCCCAAACGCCTTGATGAAGACAATGATTATGAATACCTCAAATATATGGCTGCAGTAGGTGTTGTATTTATGAGTATTGTCGCAATCAACCGCGAGCTTCGCCAACAAGGCTTTTATAAAATAAGACCAGAACCCAAATTAATGGAAATGCTTGATTTGGTAGCCCTCGGTACAGTTTGTGATGTTGTTCCGTTATTGGGGCTTAATAGGGCTTTTGTTCGCCAAGGCTTAAAGGTTATGTCGCAGCGCCGCAATATCGGCTTAAAAGCGCTGATTGACAGTGCCGGCATCTCTGAAGCTCCGGAGGCATTTCATTTGGGCTTTGTCTTAGGCCCCAGAATAAATGCTTGCGGACGAGTTGGAGAGGCCGCATTGGGCAACCGCCTGCTATGCTCCAAAAACACCCAAGAAGCCGAGCATCTGGCTGAAAAGCTCAACGAATTTAATGCCCAACGCAAAGAGATAGAAGGCTACGTGCTCCTCAATGCTATCGAGATTCTGGAAAGCACCCCGCAAGAATATCCGATAGCCTTCGTATATGGTAAAGACTGGCATCAGGGCGTCATCGGCATAGTCGCCGGCAAGCTTAAAGAACGCTACAATGTTCCTTCTTTTGTTATGTCCATTGAAGATGACGAGGTTAAAGGTTCAGCACGCTCCATCCCTGGGGTCGATTTGGGAGCTTTGGTCATGTCCGCCAAAGAACAAGGCATCTTGACCAAAGGCGGAGGTCATACCATGGCCGCCGGTTTTTCTCTTACAGAAGATAAACTTGAAGAATTCCGCCGCTTTGTAGGAGAGTATGTCCTCCAACGCTTGGGACACGAAGCGATTACACCGGTCATCGAAGTTGACGGAGAGTTAGATGTCGCCGGAGCCACAACGGCATTAGCCGACAAGCTAGCCTTGCTGGAGCCATATGGTTCAGGTAATAATGAGCCAAAATTAATGCTTCACCACGTTCGCATTAATAAGCCTACGATTGTCGGCAGCGGGCACATACGCTGTTTTTTGGGCGGCGATAATGGTGGCAGTATAAAGGCCATGGCTTTTCGTATTGCAGATACTGAGCTAGGCAAATCTTTACTACAAAGCAGCGGCAGCTTGTATGACGTGGTCGGAGTCTTGCGTAAAGATAACTGGCAAGGCCGCAACTCAGTGCAGTTTATTATAGATGATGCCAAAAGGATATAAATATCATGGATATTAAATCGAAAGAAGCCCACAAAAGAGTCAAAAAAATAAAGCAACTCCACAAAGAAAAAGCCGTTTTCCTCCGCTTGGGAGAAAAACTAAGGGCTTATTTTTTTACCGGAGTACTGGTAACGGCTCCGGTCGCCATCACCTTTTATGTTGCGTATAATATTTTTATCTGGATAGATGGCTCGGTCAATCAATTAATACCGCCGGAATTTTTTAGCCGCTATAATATTCCGTTCAAGACCATCCCAGGTTTGGGTATAGTGATTTTGATTGTCGGCTTGATTCTCGTCGGCATGTTTGCCGCAGGTTTTATTGGCAAAATCTTTGTCCGCCTTGGTGACTGGATAGTCCGCAAACTTCCGGTAATTTCAAGCATTTATTCATTGCTAAAGCAGATTTTTGAAACCTTTTTATCCTCCAACAAACAATCTTTCAGCAAATGCGTCTTGCTAGAATACCCAAGGAAAGGTTTGTGGGTCATAGGTTTTGTCAGTGCTGAAACCAAAGGTGAAGTCAAACAAAGATTAGATGATGAATTGTTGAGCGTTTATGTATCTACGACGCCCAACCCCACATCAGGTTTCTTGATATTTGTACCTAAAAAAGACACGATTCCTCTGGATATGAGCGTTGAAGAAGGGCTCAAATATATCATCTCCTGCGGAATTGTTGAACCTGAACAGTTGAAAAATAAATAACCCGCTAGCCAATAAAAAAAAAGGAAATACCATGATGGTATTTCCTTTTTTTAACTTGTTTATTACTACGCTGCTTTAGCCGGCTTATCGGCAACTTTCTGCTGCAAATCTTTAATCAAATCATCAACTCCGTTGGGAGATTTTTTGATATAAGCACTGTATTCGTTGCGAGCAGTGATAGCAAGACTTACGTTTTCAATGATAATATCAACGATTTTGAAAGTATCTCCGGTTTTTTTAACGCGCCAAACCACTTTAGCCGGCTGCCCTTCAGGCATCGGAACCTCTGAGTTTACAAAAATCTGGTTAGCCGAGTTTGATGGAGTTGTACCGATAAACTTAAAATTACGCCCTTTAAACTCATCAAAACGCTTAGACCAAGTTTTGATATTCATTTCGCGATAAGCCTTAATAAAAGCATCTCGCTGTTCCGGAGTAGCTGTTCTCCAATAACGACCAAGTACGAATTGACCGATAAATTTCATATCCAAAGCATTGTTGAACAAAGTCGCAAAACGCTTGTCTTTCTCTTGTTGAGACACATTAGCATTAATAATGTTTTCGATACCGTCGTTAGTAACGTCTTCCACAAACTTCTGAGCCTGAGCGGCATTAACTTCGGCCATAGCCGGAGCTGCATACACCCCCAAGATAAACAAAGCTGTGGCAATCAATTTTTTCATAAATCATAACTCCTTAGTAGTTTAACAGTCCTACTCTTCAATACCAAAATCAAAGTCATAATCATTGGCAGAAGAGTCATTTTTGAAACATCCCTTATTTTTGCGATTTTGCATATAAGTAGCTTTCATAGCCGCGTAATAATCGACGGAAGAACGTTCCAAATCTTTCAGTAAATCCATATTTTGCTCCATGACAACAACACCATAAGCAATCGCGAGCGAATAAGTAGCCTTGTCATGAATATTAGCATCATTCACGGTACCCCAATATACAGGATCAAACACAAAGTTCAGTCCCATACTGATTGCAGAACGAGGTGTAGAAGGTCCCAGTAAAGGCAACACGATATAAGGTCCGTCAGGGATACACCACTTGGCAAAAGTATCATCAAATCCGATTGTTTTCTGAGACAGTCCCCAACCTTCAGCCACATCAAACATACCGAGCAATCCCAAAGTTGAGTTTATCACAAATCTGGATAAAGAGATTAAAGCTCCTTTAGGTTCGGCTTGCAACAGATAGTTTCCGGAAGATACCGGCTCTTGCAAATTATCAAAAATATTGCTAACACGTTTTCTCACAAACGGAGTGGTAATATCACGATACGCCTGAGCCGTAGGCATAAACACATAATGATTAAAATAGTTGTTGAAAGAAAACATCGCACGGTTATACGATTCCAGTACCGAGTCGTCATCAGCATAAACATCATGATTATCCGTATTGGCATAAGCACTTCCGATGTTAATAGCCAGAGCCAGAACCACGCCTGACATCAATCTTCTGATTAAATTCATTAACGAACCTTTCTTTTTCTGAAACTTGTAACCCTATGATACTTCAGTCCATTTATTAAATCAATTAAAATCATTATCAAAAAATTAATAAATAGCAACACAAAATTCTATCAAATAAACAGATATTAAAGGATAAAACGAATGTATATCTATCATATTTCCGATATTCATTATCAACCGAGTGATGTCGAAGGTGCCAACAAACTCAAGCACATTATCAGCGCAATAAACGGCAACGCCACGCGTCCTGATTTGGTAGTTATAACCGGCGATTTGGTGTGGAAAGAACATCAAGAATATTATGCCGGTTGTTTTGACATATTATCAACGCTTTCCGCCCCTTATGTAGTTATAAGTGGCAATCATGACCGCTCAGCAGATTTAATTTCGGCACTTTGGCAATACGTTCCGTCACACCCTCAACCGGCATATAATTTAGCCAAGCTCAATTATGTTGAGGATAATTTTCCGGTCCGGATAATCGGACTAGACAGCTTCAAACATAACGTCGGAGGAGGGGAGCTTACGGCTAAAGATTTTGCTTGGCTCCGACACGCTCTTGAGGATAACTCCGAATGTAAACCGGTAGTAATTTTGGTGCACCAATACACCCTGCCGACCGGCAGCGGCTTTTTTGATGCCCACCAAGCCTCATGGTATAAAGAGTTTAACCAAATAGTGTCAGAGCATGCCGATACGGTAAAGCTTGTCCTCTGCGGACATCTTCACAATTCAGTATCCTCCCTCATCGGCGGTATTGTGCCAATAATATCCGGTTTCAGCACTAATTGGGGAGAAGATGTACTAGAGCCAAATAAAACCGAACCCAATCGTGATACTTTGCGCCCTCTGGCTTACTTAATCCATCGTATAGAAGGCGGAAAAGTATCATCATATACGGTAACGGTAAGATAAATATGTTACAAAGTCGAAACCTTTTGTGTTTTGCATAAATCAAAAAAATACCGTAGTATCCAAAACAGTTAAATTATTTGGAGGAACTAAAAATGATAACTAAACCATCATGCCCTATTAATTTGTTTGATGTACAATCTTCTCAAAAAGTTATCGGACAAGAAAAATTCTTGCAAGCTTTTGAAAAAATTTTGAACCACGGCGGTTATTGCCAAGGCCCCGAAACCAAAGAACTCGATGCCAAATTGGCTGAATTCTCTGGTGCTAAATATGCCGTTACTTGCTCCTCTGGTACCGATTCTTTGATTTTGCCGTTGATGGCTTGGGGTGTTAAAGAAGGTGACGCTGTATTTGTATCATCTTTCACTTTCGTTGCTTCAGCTGAAGCTCCGGCTATTTTGGGTGCAACTCCGATTTTTGTAGATTCTGACCCTGATACTTGGGATATGGATGTCAAAGACCTTGAACGCCAGATTGAAAGAGTAAAACAAGAAGGCAAGTTGAATCTGAAAGCCGTTATCGCGGTTGATATCTTTGGTAACCCCTGCGATTATGACGCCATTAAAGCCGTTGCTCATAAGTATGGTATGAAAGTTTTGTCAGACAGCGCTCAAAGCTATGGTTCAGTTTATAAAGGCAAGAGAGCCGGTTCTGTTGCTGATATGACATCGACTTCATTCTACCCAACCAAACCTTTGGCCGGTTATGGTGACGGCGGTGCGGTTATGACCAACAGCGAAGAAGAGCGTGACCTTATGGTATCTTGCCGTGTTCACGGTATGAGCCCTGAAGACCACTATGACAACGTTCGTATGGGCTTAAACGCCAGAATGGATTCATTCCAAGCCGCAGTTTTGTTGCTGAAGATGACCGTTTTGGAAAAGGAATTGAAAGACCGTGAAGTTATAGCCAAACGCTATGACAGCGAGCTCGACAGCTACTTCAAAACTCAAAAAGTTTTGGACAACTGCCATTCAGCTTATGCTTTGTATACCGTCCAGTGCGAAGACCGTGATGAATTAATGTCTTTCTTGAAAGAGAACGGTATTCCTTGCGGAGCATATTATCCACGTCCGGTCAACACCCAGACTGCATATCAAAAGTGGAACACACGTTCACTTCCGGTATGTGAGAAGTTGTCCAAGACCGTATTGAGCATCCCGATGCATCCGTATCTAAGCAAAGAAGCTCAGGATTACGTTATCGCAATGATGAACGAATTTGCCGCTAAAAAGAAATCTAAGGCAGCCTAATCCGCCAAGGTTTCACAATCACAAAAAATGCCGAATTCAACTTCGGCATTTTTTTTGTGATTATAGAGTTTTGTTTACTATATAATGAGCTTTTTTTACACCTTTATTGCCACTAAAACTCCATTACCGGGCGAACGGTATAGTTGCTGCTGAGGTTGTTCTTATCGCTGTAGCCCATACCGAACGAACCACTCGTATAGACGCTGAAGCGCCACGAGGTGTTTTGGGAGTCCTCAGACGACGACCAAATGTCCTCATATCCATTGTATATATTTCCTAAGATTGTACCTCCGGCAATGGTAATACCGGCGTTGACTTTGGCTAAATTGACTGAATCATTGATGTTATTAAGCAAGTCATAAGACGGTAAGCACCAACTCTTTCCGCTTGGAGTACCGGTTGGTTTGTAATTATTTGCAGCATTGGCAGCTGCAAAGCGGCTGCCTTTAGCAACCAGTTTTTTGGTATTGATGCAGCTGGCGCTAACTGCTTTATCGGTAATTCCGGTTGAATGATATGAACCAGTATCCCACGCAATAGCTGTTTTAACAGGCTTAATCGTCATTATCCAACCATTCTGGCTAGCTGATTTTTCATAAATCACTACACCCAACAGCGTCTTTGAGCTTAATTTACCTTGCGAGCATGTGCCATCACTGTAATACAATGTACCGATAACACAGTTGGTTCTATAATCATATTCACATATTTGGTTCGTTGCATCCCAAGTATAACCGTCAGTACAAGAGCAATAATTATATTTTCCGTTACAAACCTTGCTAGCACCGCTGGAATATCCGGTTCCGGTGCAGGAAAGAGTAAATCCGTATTCATTGCAAAATTCAGTTCCAGATTTGAAACAAGCCCACTTATTTCCAAAGGGGCATTTGACACCACTGCCACCGGAGCAGCTGGTTTCGGTATAGCCCAAAGTGGCGCAATCTTGCGTCGCAACGCACTGGGCATTTATGGTTTGGGGAATTAAGGACAGACTTGTCCCGATAAGTAAATATTGAAATTTCATAATCAAATCTCCCTTATGTATTTTTACATAAGAGCAGTATATCATAAAATTTTATTTATTTCAATTACTATTTTTAAGCAAGGACAAAAACTCAATACCGGCACAATGCGAACACAATTTACCTTTTAAATTATACCCCAGTCTCATGCAAACAACCATCCACCACAAGCTGAATAGCTTGTGCCTCCGGCTCCGCTGGAGCAAATTACAGAATGTATATTGATTTTTAACCTTTGCTATGCTAAAATTATCACTAGCGGGCAAAGTTTGTCCGTCAGGGCGTCACAACCCTTTACTAGATAGTCGTTTAGGTATTACGACTTAAAATAACGATTACCGGTGCTTATATGCCTCTTGGGGCGGGTGCCGGAAGCTGTGCCAGCTTCACCCCCTAAATTAACGGTTTACAGATAGAGTTTAAAAGACGAACTGCGTTCGCATTGTGCCGGTGTTGAGTTTTTGTCCTTGCTTGAAAATAGTGATTGAAATAAATAAAAATTTATGTTATACTGCTCCTATGTAAAAATGCATAAGGGAGCTTTGACTATGAAAATTAAATATTTATTGATGGGGACAAGTCTGTCCTTAATCCCTCAAACCATAAATGCCCAATGTGTTGCGACGCAAGATTGCGCGACTTTGGGCTATACCGAAACCTCTTGTGCTGGTGGCTCTGGTGTCAAATGTCCCTTTGGCAACAAATGGGCCTGCTTCAAATCCGAGGCTGAATTTTGCAACGAATACGGTTTCACCCTCTCCTGCACCGGCACCAACCAAACCGGCGGCGGGGGTAAAGCCTGCAACGGGAAATATAATTACTGCTCTTGCGCTGACGGGTATGTTTGGCAAAACGGCACTTGCAAACAAAGTGCCCCTGATTATTCAGGTTGTGTTATTGGTGCTTTATTCTATTCAGATAATACTTGCTCTGATAAACTTGAAAGCTCTAAAACTTTGCTCGGTGTGGTTATCTATAAAAAATCGGCCAGTCAGATGGGTTGGATTATGACGGTTAAGCCGGTTAAGACAGGTATTGCATGGGATACAGGTTCATATTATTCAACCGGAATTACCGATAAAGCGGTTAGTGCCAGCTGTACTAATACTCAAAAGCTGGTAGCTAAAGGCAGCCGCTTTGCGGCTGCTAATGCAGCAAATAA
>CALXRR010000050.1 GCA_944390905.1 uncultured Alphaproteobacteria bacterium | reverse complement strand
ATGGAGTGTACACAGAGGTACATGACTGAGCGATTTATTCGCAGTTTCCGTATTAGATGACCGTTATACGTGTTTTTTTATCGAGGGATTCTAACTCCCTAATATACTCCTCTATCAAGCCCAACCCCTTGTCCCAAAAAGAGGCATCATGCGCATCAAGCCCAAACGGCTTTAATAATTCATCATAACGCTTAACACCGGTTTCGGATAACATGGTCAAATACTTGTTGGCAAAATCAGGCACTGAGTTCTCCCGATATACTTGATACAAAGAGTTCACCAAACAATCGGCAAAAGAATAGGCATATACATAAAACGGCGAATGATAAAAGTGGCTGACTATCGACCAAATATACTTGCTGTCATCATCCACAATCACCTCATCACCCAAGCTCTCCCGCATAACTTCGAGCCAAATCTCACAAATCCGCTCTTGCGACAACTCGCCTTTTTTGCGCTCGGCATGCACTTTGGTCTCAAAGATATGAAAAGCAATCTGCCTGAGCGAGGTATTAATCATATCATTAACCTTAGCGGCAATCAAACATAACTTGGCTTTGTCATCATCCAAGTTTCTGAGCAAGGATTGAAAGGTCAGCATCTCCCCAAAGACAGAGGCCACCTCAGCCAAAGTCAACGGAGTATCATCATTCAAATCCCCTTGCTTAATGCTCAAACACATATGGCAGCCATGCCCCAACTCGTGCGCCAAGGTCAAAACATCATTCTGCTTGCCGACAAAATTCAGCATCAAATACGGATGATACGGCGATGGCATCGGCATTGCAAAAGCACCGCTGCGTTTTCCCTTACGGGGCGGCACATCAATCCAATTATGGCTAAAGAAGTTCTCTGCCACCTGACGCAGCTTGGGCGAAAACTCGTTATAAGCATTCAGCACCAAATCGACACTTTCTTTCCAGCCATAAGCTTTATCATCAGCAAAAGGCAGCGGAGCATTTCTGTCCCAGTATTGGATTTTCTTTTTACCGAGCCACTTGGCTTTCAGCTTATAGAAACGGCCTGCAATCGACTTATACTTAGCCTGCACGGCTTTAGCCAAAGCCTCGACCACCTCGTCTTCCACCATATTATCCAAATTGCGTGACGCAATCGAAGACTTAAAGCCGCGTTTTTCATCACTAATGGCTTTATCTTTCACAATCATATTATAAATAAAGGTAAAGAGCTCGCCGTTTTCTTTCTGCACGCGGTTCAACTCTTTACCCGCTTTTTCACGCAATACAGGGTCTTTGTCTTGCATCAGCTTACCGATTTCGGCATCATTATATTCTTTGCCGTCAACCACATATTTGAGCTTAGCCGAGGTTTCATCATACAAGCGCACCCAAGCCGCTGATGATGTCAAAGCTTTATCCGCCAACAGGGCTTCCATATCTTCTGCCAGCTCATAAGGCTTAAACAAACGCACCTTGCTCAGCCACGGCTTGTAAAAGGCCACATCTTTGTCTTTGAGCAGGGATTTAAATTTGGCCTCCGACAAAGCATTAATCTCCAGCGTAAAAAAGATTGCGTTTTTACCATACTCGGTCATTTTTTCATTAATATTTTGATAAAAAGCCACCGCCTTTTGGTTATTCATCTGCGTAACCATATTTAAATAGGCAAAAATCCCGAGCTTAGATGCGACGATTCCCGCCTGCTCATATAACTTTACCGCCGCCCAAAAGTCTTTAGGCTCCAGCTTGGCAATTTTGCCTTTATAGCCATCAGCCAATTTTTGATTAAGCTTGTTATACTGCTCCAAATCTTTTGCGACCTGCGGATCATCAATACCGCTGTATAAATCCGTCAAATCCCAAGCGGGAAGATTACTTTTCGTCATGTTTTGCCACCTTATCTTCAAGTTCTGCATTAAGTTTTTTTAACTGTTTTAATGACTTTGCCAACTCTGCCTGATGCTGCTTATAATATTCCATCGCCTCATCAGACATCTGCGGTTCCTCGCTCACCGGCTGAAAGAAATAATTCGCCCACGGGGTTGGTTGCTCACCTTGCACCCATAGTTTAATCCCTTCGGCCACTACTTTAACATCACACCAGCCGTTGCGTAACACTTCTTTTAACATACACCATTTTGAGGCCTGACAGTTTTGCAGATTTTCCGACAGCTGTACTGAACATTTTACAAATCCGCGTTGCTCGGCATCTTGCTTCGGAGCCATCAGCACCAACAAAAAGACAATGACATACAGCCCCATAAACACCGAAACCATCAAGCCAAACCAATGATTACGCCAAAAAGTCATTTACACCGCCTGCCGTTTTCTGAAATACTCTTCCAATTGAGCCAACTCTTCTTGCGTATTGGCACCGGCCACTTCTTCGGCAGAGGTTTCAACCACACTGCATTTTAACCCTTCCTTGCGGGCTATCTCTATCGCATCGGTCAAATAAAACTCACCGGAGGCATTTTGGTTTTTGATTTTTGATAATAGCTCAAACAACACTTTGCCGTCAAAAGCCATCACACCTGAATTACACAGCTTAATGGCGCGCTCTTCTTCGGTGGCATCCTTGTATTCCACAATTTTTTCCAGCTCATCGCCCTTCATTTTGAGGCGTCCGTAACGAGCCGCATCAGCAGGAGTAAAGCCCAGCACCACCACTGCATATCCTTCATCAAGCTTGCTCAAAGCCTTATTAAAAGTCTGTTGAGTAATCAGCGGATTATCACAATACACCACCAACACTTTGCCGTCAAAGCCCTGCAAAGCCTCCTTGGCACAGTTGACAGCGTGCCCTGTTCCTAACTGCTGGTCTTGAATACAAGTCTCATGCGGAGCCACTTCATCACGCACAATCTGACCATCTGGGGCAGTTACAACGACGATTCGGTCTGCATTCATAGCATCAAGCGTATCCATAATATGACTAATCATCGGCTTACCGCATACCTTCATCATCGCCTTAGGCAAATCAGACTTCATTCTGGTACCTTTTCCGGCCGCCAAGACCACGGCGGCAAATTTTTTAGAGTTCATAATTTTCTCCTTTAACATCTTTTAATAAATATAAGCTAGCATAACAAATATATCTTATTTGTTAACAGAGGTTGTTTTTTATGAAAAAACTTTTTCTTACAATATGTTTCATAGCGGCCGCTTTCAGCGCCCATGCTGATGTAATTGAGGTCAACAACGCTGAAGAACTCAAACAGCGTGAAATAGGGCGCCCCGTTGCTCCCGTAAAAGATGATCGTATTCCTGACGGCAGCGACCAAGAAGAGATTGCTAATTTCATCAAAGAACGCCTATTGAGCAAAAAAGTAATTATTGATTCTTTCAATGAAGACGACCCCAACCACTTAAGCTCCATGAACGTCCAACACAGTGCCGACTATATTGACCGCATGGAACAAGAAAACAAATCCACCTTTGAGCAAATCTACGACAAAGCCTTAGCTCGCATCTCCGCCCAAGATGAGACCGAAAAAGCCGACACCATTCACAACCGCCAAACCATGGAAGCGCAAAACCGCCGCCAAAAGCAAGACTGGCGACGCCCTGCTCCCGATTTTCCGGTTGTCAACATCACACTCCCTCCACGGGGCACTAAGGTTCTGGCACCAGCCAAAGAGCATATTCCGTTCATGTTTTCAGATATTGAAATTCTTCCCACCGGCCAAATCAGCATCGAAGAAACCATTGTGGTTCTGGCCAACGGTCAAAAGCTCAAACATGGCCTTACTCGTTCGCTGCCTCGTTATTCCGTTTCCCGCGACGGCACCCGCCACCCCATACAAGTTAATCTCGATTCTGTTACCATCAACGATTCTCCTCTGCCCTACAAGCTTGAAACCAGAGCCAATCGCACCTTTATTATTCCTGATAAAAACTACCTGCTTTCTCCCGGAGTTTATACTTACAAGTTCAAATACATCGTCAACCGCCATATTTGGGAATATGATGATTTCAATGAGTTTTATTGGGACGTTACCGGCAGCAACTGGAACTTGGTAGTTGCCCGCGCCGGCGCCATAGTCACTCTCCCCGGCCAAAGCAAAGCCTTAGGGCAAACTGCCTTAACCGGCACTCGCGGCAACCTCCAATCCCAAGCAGCCATATTCAGCGGAGACAACAACTCCTTTGGCTTTGCCGCTACCTCACCTCTTTTCATCGGTGAAGGCTTACATTTGCTAATATCCTTGCCCAAGACCGACTTCATTCCGGTTGACTGGTCTCAACGCTTTTCATGGTTCTTAGATGATTATGGTGAAATCATTGTCAGCATCATCGGCTTAATTGCCATTTTGGGAGCTTATTACATCTCATGGCGCCAACTGCAAACCACCCGCAATCGCAGCTCTGGTCTCAAACGCAGTGCACCTATGCTTCGCCTGCTGGCATTCAACACTTTTGATAAGCGCTCATTTGTATCATTTTTATTAGAAGCTTTCAAAAAACAACTCATTGATTTCAGCGCCCAATCAGACGGCATCACCTTCATCAAAAAAAGTGACAACACCTCATCTTTAAGCCGCAATGAAAAGAAAGCTCTTCAAGCCATTTTTGGGCAAGGCAGCAAAACCACTCTCAATTCTGCTGAAAAGCTCCCTCTTGAACGCGCATTCAACTTCATCCGGCGTGACACTTTGCACAAATTCCGCCTGTTTATACTCCGCACTAATTTAGGATACATCTTGTTCAGCGTCGGAATGCTGCTGCTATCCGAACTCTTCATCGCTCTCATGAGCTACAATGTTATCCATGACTTCAGCTTATTGCTTATCGGCTCAGCCGTTCTGGGGCTATGCATTTGGCTTTTCGGACGCAGTTTCAAACCGCGCTGGCTATCACTCATCACCAAGACTGTTTGCACCGTCACTGCCGTAATAATGATTTTATATTTAAGCCTTTATTTCCGGCTTTTAACCTGCATTTTGATATTTGTCATGATCTACGGCATCATCAACTATACCGGCTTATTTGCCCGCCGCACAGGACTAATCAAAAACAACATCAAAGAAGCCGTTGATTTCGCAAGCTACCTCAAAAACAATGCCGAGCACATCTCTCTTGGACGCGAATTTCTCAACCAACAAGCCAATATCTTTGCCCTTGAAGCCCAAGAGTCATACCGTGCCTCCGCCAACATCAAAGACTTCTACCGACTTGATGCTGCTAAGCAAATTATGGAGATTTTATAAAGCTTAAGACTACTTTTTAGGAGCTTGCAACTTCGTATCCAGACGTTCTTCATCAACCCCCGCCGGATCCTGATGAATAATAATCTGCGCATCGGGAAACTCTTCCCACAAACTGTCTTCAACCAGCTCGGTCATTTCATGAGCCGCCGCCAAAGACACCTCGCCGTCCAGCTCCAAATGGAACTCAAACATATAAGCTCCACCCAAATCACGGGTTCTCAAATCATGGATTCCTTTAGCAAACGGAGATTCTAACACAATCTCACACACTCTTTTGCGGATTTCCGGCGGCAGCTCAGCATCAGTCAAAGTATTAATCGCACGACCTGCCAACTTATAAGCACTCACCAATAAGAACCCTGATACCACACAAGCCACAACCGTATCCAACCAGTCAGCCTCAAACAAAGCCACCGCGGCTAAAGTTATGATAATCGACAGATTCGTCACCACATCTACGGTATAGTGGTCAGAGTCCGCCGCAATCGCAATAGAGTTGGTTTTCTTTGCTACATACTTCTGAAACACAATCAACGACAGCGTTGCGAGCAAACTTACCACCATAATCGCAATACCGATTCCCGTATCTTCCACCGGAGACGGATAAAACAAACGATAAATTCCGTCATATAGCACAAATATCCCCGAACCGGCAATAAAAGCGGCCTGCACCAAAGCACTGATAGCCTCCACTTTTCCATATCCGTAACGGTGGTTATAAGTTGCCGGCATTGCAGAATATCTGATTGCCACAAAAGTAATTGAAGATGCAAACACATCAGCCAAACTGTCAATCAAAGACGACAAAATTGCCAATGAACCGGTATAAATCGCCGCAAAAATTTTCAATAAAGCCAATACCGCAGCCAAGGCTACACTAGCCGCCGATGCCACTTTTTTCAAACGATTGGAGGCATCAATATTTCCTTCGTTTAATGACATTTATAATCCCTTCCACATCTTCTTTCGCAATCTTGTAGAAGCGACCTTTAGCATATTCTTCAAACATTTGCAAATGTTTGTTCTCATCAATCTTCAAGAAATTATAATTCATCCCGAAACTGTCATTATCTTTCCAAAACTCAATTTTGACTTCTTCTCCGCCTTCAGCTTTCACCATCAGGCTAAAAAGCGGCTCGGCATTTTCCGGTTTCTGGACTTCCCTCTGCAAATAAGTATTCAGCAAAGCCTTCATCATCTCGGCGATTCTGTCATCTCCGTCAGCCTTAAATGGTTGAATATCGGCCCCGCTGATTTCAAAATCACTCATTCGACCGAAGCGCAAATTCCACGCCGTATCATAAGTCCAGTTCTGCCAGTCAGGGCTAATATCAATCAAATCCACCATCACCAACCATACCTGAAACTGGTTATCAAATTTAATATAAGCGGCACGGCTTCCTCTTCCGGCTTCCAAGTCATACTTACCCACTTCAAAAGCGGCAATGGTACGCCCGTCTGATTTTTCCAATACAATTCGCGTATTTTTAGACCCATCTTCCTCAATCGGGTTCAAATCAAACTTCCGCAAATACGCTGCATCGGCAGTCTTTTTCTCAAAATATCTGGCCTCCAACAACGCACTCAAAAAGCTTCTTACCCTTTCCTGATATACCGGCATACCTGCAGGATTTGCGAGCATCCACATGCCTTCTTGCTTATAGAGCTTGATTTTGGCATCATGATTTTCAATCACGATTCTATCCACCTCGTTAATATTCTCAGCCAAGTCAACAAACACCTGTTTTCCTTCAATCAGCTCATCGGTATTATTCTTTGATGAATATGTTGACAACACACCACCCGCCAACAACAATACCGCCGCGGCCGCCAACAACGCCACCTTTCGGTTAAGCCTGATTTTTTCGGGCGTTTCTTTGCGCTTTGGCTGCATCATTGCCCACAACAACAATCCCAAAGCAATCGCCAAAGGCACCAAATAAATATTCAAAAACTTAACCTTCAAATCCATCATTCTGACATTACTGTTCAAATCGGCTCTGATATCAGCCAGCTCGCGTTTCAGCTGATCCAAATGCTTTCTGATACCGGCAATCACCGCCAGCTCGTCCGGAGTAAAGTTTTCGCGTCCTTCAAAAGATTTTTTGTTCCACACATCTTGCAAGCTGAGCTTGACTTGCTCAATCTGCTTAAAGATTTCCGCCTCTTTCAGCCTAAATTCATGAGCATTTTTCCGGCGCATATTTTCCACCGTTTCAAACGGGCGCTTCACGGTACTTTTACCGCGCAACCCGAGCAAATTACCCCCCCCGGCCAAACTTTCCAAAGCATTGAGTACAAAGTTTGCATTATCGGTCAACGGCTCCAAATACTCTTTTCCTGCCACCACGTTTTTGCGCGCCCAAAAATCATCATAGAGCAAATCCGTATCAGCCACCGCAATAATTGTAAAAGGCATTTTTTCATCAAGGCTCACAATTTTAGCCGCAATCGTTTTTTCAGATTTTTCTGGCTTAAACGCCTGCAGCAAGATAGCAGGATTTACACTCCGCTGCGCCGCTTCCGCCGGCATCAACTCCGACACATATCCTGCTCTGATTAACGGCAAAAACACTCTGTCTTTTGATTTTATCGGCGCAATCACACCTGCCGAAGCCAACAACACTCCGCGCAAATTTTGCGTTTCAGCCATAGTTCTGGTCAGGCTCTCATTCCCCAACACAAACTGCAACACATCTTGCGTAAACAACGGATTCTGAGCATCACTTGCCGACACATCTACCAACAACGAATTATCCAAATCCGCCACCACAACATCGCGGTTAAACTTAAATCCCCAAAACTCATCCAAACCATACAAGTTTGCCGCATTCAAATCATTATTCACCACCGAATACAACCGTGACGCCTCCGGTGACACATCAGCAAACAACAATACCTTTCCGCCGTTGATGGTATAGTTTTTGACCGCTGCGACCATTTCTTCATTCCACCCGTCCGGCTGCACAATCATCAACACGTCAAGGTTTTTAATTTCTTCAGGCTTTTCAATTTTCACAACCTTGAACTGCTCGCTGATTTTATTGATAATCTCCCATTTTTGCGACACTATTGTATCCGTCTGCATCGTATCAAACATTGATAACGAAGACCAAATTCCGACTGTTTTTTTGTCCTCGCGCAAAGCAAAAACTTTCTCGGCCACATCTTGTTCCAAATAATCACTCCGCTCCGGCATCAAAAACGGAATTATCTGGCGATTATCCACTTCGTCAACAAACTCCACGCCAAAAAATGCCCCCGTATTATTATCCACCAAAGCCAAAGGCTGCATACCTGCGGCCAAAGCCAAATCCTCACGCTTGCTCAATACCTCGGGATAATAGATTCGATACGAAAATTTCCCCTCTGATTCGCTGCTCATCTGCGCCAAAAGGATTCGCACTTTGTCGAACATCTGCCGAAACACTGGGTTACGTTGCTCCAAAACTTTGGAATAATATACTTTAGCCACCACCGGATATTTAAGGTTTTTGAGCATTTCAACCGTGTTGTTACTCAGCGTAAACATTTTCTCTTCGGTAAAGTCATACCTCACGCTTCGCATATAATTGTTAGCAATCAAATTGAGCCCGACAAACCCCAACAGCATCAGAGCAAACACCATTGCATAATAAGCTCTGCGACCAGATTGCAACAATTCTGATGTTCCCGAAGTCTTAAACGATACCACCAACATGGTCGTAAAATTAAATAATAAAATAAGAGATACAAAGAACACCGCATCGCGCAACTCCAATACTCCTGCACTCATCGTATCAAAATGGGTCAAAAAGCTGAAAGACGCAATCATATCAATTACCGACAACGGCGCAAACAACCTAAAGAAAGCCAACACATATTCCAACCCGCTCCAAAAGAACAACAGGTTAGCCACCACCGCCAACACCAAAGCAATCACCTGATTTTTGGTTAAAGCCGACATCGTTTGAGAGATAGCCAACATACACCCGGCTAAGACCAAACTTGCACCATATCCGACGGCAATCACGGTATTATCCGGATTTCCGAGCCAATTAACCGTAATCCAAAACGGAAAAGTCAGCCCCAAAGCCAAAGCGCAAAACAACCATGAAGCCAAGAACTTTCCCCACACCAATTGCGCCACCGACACCGGCATTGTCACCAACTGCACAATTGTCTTGCTGCGAAACTCTTCCGCCCACAATCGCATTGAAATCCCCGGAATAAATAGCAGATACAACCACGGCTGAAAAGCAAACATCGGGCTCAAATCAGCATTTCCGCGTTCAAAAAAATGCCCAAAATATAAAGCAAACGAACCATTAAGCAACAAAAATGCCAACAAATATACATACGCCAACGGAGATGAAAAATACCGCATCAACTCGTTTTTTGCCACCACCCACAACTTGTTCATCTTACACCTCTTCCTGCATTGACGTCAGCTTATGAAACACCTTTTCCAAGCTTTTGGTTCTGTTTTGAGCCAAAACTTGAGCCAAAGTCCCATCAGCCACAATCTGCCCTTTATTAATCAAAATAATCCGATTGCATACGCTTTCTGCTTCTTCCAACAAATGGGTTGAAATTAAAATGGTCTTATCTTTGCCCATTTTTTCAATCATCTCACGAATATGCACCTTCTGGTTAGGGTCCAACCCGTCGGTAGGTTCATCAAGCAGCAAAATCGGCGGATTACTCAAAATACTCTGCGCAAATCCCACACGGCGCAAATACCCCTTTGACAAGGTCTCAATTTTTTGGCTCATAACATTTTCAATTTTCGCCAACTCTGCCGCTTTTTTGACTTTATCATCGCGCACAAAACCGCTAAACCCTCGCAACTCAGCCATATAATCCAAGAAGCGTGCCACCGACAAATCCGGATACAAAGGCGCCCCCTCTGACAAGAACCCGATATTTTGCTTTGATTCTATCGGATAGTTTCTGATATTTTTTCCCAACACCTTAATTTCACCGGCAGAAGGTACCAAATATCCGCTTATCATATTCATCAAAGTCGACTTTCCGGCGCCGTTTGGACCAAGCAAAGCAATCACCTCGCCTTGCTTAGCTTTAAGGCTCAAATTTTGCACGGCACAAATATCGCCGAAGTTTTTTGACAGTCCTTTGATTTCAAGGGTATAAGGCATTTTACCTCCTAAGCTTTAGTTGCTTCATATAACGCAATGGCCGCTGCCGTTGACACGTTCAGGCTCTCCACTTTAGGGTTCATCTTGAGTTTTACGGTCTGGTCGCATGATTCTTTCACCAAACGGCGCATACCTTTTCCTTCGCTTCCCATCACGATAGCAATTTTTCCGCCTTTGCTGATACTGCTGATTTCATCTTCGGCATAGCCGTCCATCCCGACCACCCAAAATCCTGCATCTTTGAGCTTTTCGATGGCTCGGTTCAGATTCGTCACACGGCATATCGGCAAAAACTCAATCGTACCGGCGCTTGCTTTCACCATAGCCCCGCTCTCTTCCGGCGAATTTTTATCCTGCACAACCAAAGCCAAAGCACCAAAAGCCGCACAAGAGCGAATAATCGCCCCCACATTTTGCGGGTCAGTCACTTGGTCAAGCACCAATACACAAGCATTATCTTTATCTTCAGCCGCATCACAAACATCTTCAATCTGGCAGGCTTTAAGGCGTTGAGCCGTTATTGCCATACCCTGATGCACCGCATCATTAGGCAGCATTGCATCCAACACTTTTCGTTCCACGACATTTATCAAATCAGGGCGTCTTTTTCCTGCGGCCAGCATATTTTTCACTTCTGCGGCACATTCAGTGGTACACCATACTTTATTGACGATTCGTTTTTGGTTTTGCAAGGCCGACGCCACGGCATGCCTGCCATAAATAAGCACACTGTTCGGCGCTATAT
Organism: uncultured Alphaproteobacteria bacterium; assembly: GCA_944390905.1. Taxonomy (GTDB): domain Bacteria; phylum Pseudomonadota; class Alphaproteobacteria; order RF32; family CAG-239; genus HGM16780. The sequence continues at coordinate 1,456 of CALXRR010000050.1, read as the reverse complement.
TCTCAGTTTTATTTCCGCGTGATTTTAGCATTTTTTCTTTCATCACAATTTCCCCATAACTTTACGCAACACACCATTCTCGGCAGCCAAAATCTGTTCAGCTTTTTCTTTAGAGCAATCACCCAAAATCATAACACATGCCGTTTTCACCTTTAGTCCGCTCGCATTCAAATACTTTTCAGCGGTTTCATAATCCACGCCGGTAATCTCCGCCACAATTCTGCAAGCTCGATCATAGAGTTTGTGGTTCAATACCCTAACATCAATCATAAAATTTTCATAAGTTTTGCCGATTCGTATCATTGCTGCGGTAGTCAGCATATTTAGGACCATTTTCTGTGCAGTACCGGACTTCATGCGAGATGATCCCGTCACCACTTCAGGCCCTACAATAGGATTAATAAAAACGTCTGCATATTTCTGCATTTTTGCTTCCGGATTCGACGACACCGCCACTGTCACGGCTCCGGCATCTTTAGCTTTTTGCAACACTCTCAAAACATATTCCGGATTTCCGCTGGCCGAGATTGCCACCACCACATCATTTACCGATGGTTCAAAATCATCAATATCCCTATCTGCCATTTCAGCATTATCTTCAGCATTTTCAACGGCTTGTTTAATTGCCGCATTTCCACCGGCAATAAAAGCTTGTACCATTTCCGGCTCAGTTCCGAACGTCGGCGGGCATTCTGACGCATCCAATATGCCGAGCCTACCGCTGGTTCCCGCTCCAAAATAAGCGAGTCTTCCCCCTTTGGCAAAAGCCTCTGCAATACAGTCAACGGCTTTAGCCACTTGAGGCAACACCTTTTGCACAGCCTGAGCTACTTTCAAATCTTCCTGATTAATGATTCGAACAATATCCATCGATTCCATCAAATCAATATCTTTGGAGTCTTGATTTCGCAACTCGGTTATTAACATTTGCGTCATAAACAATCCTTTATCAACACCAGTTATCATAAAACTACAGCCATTAAACCTCTAAAAAGCTAAAATATTTTAAACAAATTAAGAAAATATAAAAAAAGGTGTTGACATTCACCCAAAAATGCTATTATTTTTCGTGGTAGTGATTAAACAGAAAAGTAAAATCCTCTACCCTCGGATGAATTAATTGGAGGGGTGGCAGAGCGGTCAAATGCAACGGACTGTAAATCCGTCGACTTAGGTCTACGAAAGTTCAAATCTTTCCCCCTCCACCATTTAGTTCATGGGTACTCTACTAAATAAGAAAGAGGTTGATTAAGCGGGTGTAGCTCAATGGTAGAGCAGAAGCCTTCCAAGCTTATGACGGGGGTTCGATTCCCCTCACCCGCTCCAATATCTCCTTTTTTTTCAAACAACAACATGAAACTTTTTATAGGATTTGTATAAAATGGCAAAAGAGAAATTTGAGCGTAGCAAACCGCACTGCAACATCGGTACGATAGGCCACGTAGACCATGGTAAA
>CALXRR010000049.1 GCA_944390905.1 uncultured Alphaproteobacteria bacterium | reverse complement strand
AAAGACTGCTGCCTTTAGCTCGACAATCCGTCGTGATGGGGAGGAGGGTGCCACTCGGTGGGCGCCTACCGCTAAGATAGTGGCGTTGGGGCATACCAATATGATGTTAGACATCAGAGGGCTGGGAGTGTTTCCGTTTAAGCGCAATGAAATGTGGCTAGGAGAACTGCCGACAGCGGTGCTTTTGGAGTTGGACAGCTTTAAGGTGGCCTGCAATCGTGATGAGTGGTTCTATGCGACTCATTTGCAATTCAAAAACGGAGAAAGCATCCCTTTGTATGACTGGGAAGCTAAATCCAAGTGGGAAAGCAAGTACAAAACAAGCGCCAGCTGTTTTTGCTGTGGAGAATGGCAAGTCGGAAAGACTTATGCTCTGGAGTTTAATAACGGATGGAGAGAGATTGAATCCGGCAAATATGCCGAGATTATTAATCCGGCAGCCATAACCTCAAGAGCTGGTTTTGTCTTGGCCGGATTGGTTGACATTGCAGGAGGCGTGCCTAAGTTTGAGGTATTGAAGAGTTTTAAATTAGATAAATAATAATTCAATATGGAAATGGTTTATTATAAGAATCTATTTGAACGCTCGGAAGTGTATCCGGCAGTAAAAAGCACCCACAGCTCTCAACTGACTATCTTAGAGCTCGACAACGGAGCTATCGGAATAATCCCCGAGTTTGTGATGAAGCGAATTCCGGACGGCGTGTTTGATAAACCGATTGAAGTTCAGATTACCGGTATATCAAGTTTGTACAAGGCTCTAGTCTTAAGGCCGACGTTCACCAACGATAACCCGTTGTTGAAAAATTTGGTTGCGCATGAAGGGACGATTGATTTGATTACGCCTCATGGTTTGGGTATTGACTGTAATGGCGAAAAACTGGCGTTTGCGTGCTATCAAGAGTTTTATACCAAGATGAAGCGTAAAGACAAAGTCAAGTTCTTTATGTATGCCGATGATAACTGTGCTCCGCAAATCTGGTGTTTGAAAGAGGCTTGTATCAACGGAGTTTGGGTTGATTTTAGTGATTTGAGCCGTGCAGGCATCAAAGAAAATGACCCCGTATTCGCGCCGGTAGTCTTTTTGGAGCGTTGCAGTGATGGTCGGTATTATTCGTCGAATCTGGATTGTTACTTTTTCAACATTCCTTGTGAGGATGATTTTTGCATCTATGACCGTGGGGAGGATAAAATTCTGACATCGTGGAATAAGGATGTGGAATAAGTAAGCACAAAAAAACAGCGTCTTGTTATAAAACAAGGCGCTGTTTTGTTTGGAGAAAAGGGGGCAATCGCGTGGCGCTTGTAGCCTCCCTCTCCCGACGGCTTGCCGTCGTCCTCTCCCTCCTGAGGGAGAGGTGGTTAAAGTTTGGCGATTATCTTTTTGGCGATATTCTCGTAAGCCTCAGTATAAACGCTTTCCGGTTCCGCAAAGACTATCGGTGTACCGTTATCCGCGTTCTCCCTAATTGCATAGTGCAAAGGTATCTCGCCCAAAAAAGTTTCGCCCATCGCTTCGGCCGTCTTCTTAGCTCCGGCGTGTCCAAATATATCCGCCCGATGTCCGCATTTCTCGCAAATATAATAGCTCATATTCTCTATCAAACCCAAAATCGGAACATTTACCCGTTTGAACATATTTATCCCTTTGACCGCGTCAATCAACGCTATATCCTGCGGCGTGGATACAATTACCGCTCCATCCATTTTGACCTTTTGCGACAACGTAATCTGGATATCTCCCGTCCCCGGAGGCATATCAATCACCATAATATCAATATCACCCCAATTCGTATCGCACAAAAGCTGTTGCAACGCTCCGCAAGCCTTCGCTCCCCTCCATATCAAAGGTTGCGATTTGTCTATCAACGTGCCAACCGACATCGACTTAATACTCATATTGTCAAACGGCTCAAATGTATGCCCGTCCATCGAATACGGCGCTATCCCCTCGTATCCTAACATTGTGGGAATCGATGGGCCGTAAATATCAGCATCAAACAATGCGACCTTTTTGTCTTGATTGGCTAAAGCCAAAGCTAAATTAACCGCTGTGGTCGACTTGCCGACACCGCCCTTGCCCGAGGCAACCGCGATAATCTTCTTAACCCCTCTAATCTGCCACATTTCATCAGGCGCTTTTAACCCGCTGAAGGCCTTATTGGCCGTATAAACAACCGAAACCTTGTTTATCCCCTCCAGCTCAGCAATAGCTTGCTTCAGGGCTTCAGTTTGTTCCGCGTTCTCTCCGGCGTTAACCAGCGTAACTATAACTCTGTCATTGATAACCTTTATCCCGTCAATTTGTTCCGGCAAAAAATATTTGAGCACAACGGCTCTTACTTTATCTTCCATGTTAATATCATCTCTTCTGTAATTGTCTTTATCTAATCTTTATTATATATATATTGCTATTGCAACAAAATTAATTCAATGAGGTTGAAATATGTCTGATAAGAAAAACCCCTGGGATGATAATGATGCCGAACCTAAAAAAGGTCCGTGGGATGACGAACCTATCAAAATTAAAGTCGTCGACATCAAAAATGCTCAAAAGAAAAAATCGTCCGGCGAATCCGAGTTCAGCTTTAAATGGATTTTGCTCGGAGCAATAGCCTTATGGGCGGCCAGCGGATTTTATCAAGTACAGACCAATGAGCAAGGCGTGGTACTCCGCTTTGGCCAATATGTCGACACCACCGATGCCGGCTTGCATTACCACCTGCCCTACCCGATTGAAACCGTGCAAAAAGTAAGCATGACGCAAGAACGCAGTATTAACCTTGGCGAGAGTGAGGCTTATTCTGCATCTAATGTTGCAGGAATGCGCGGCAATCGCGATGTGGATGCACTGCGCTCCTTTACCGAAAGCCATATGCTTACCGGTGATGAAAATATTGTGGACATCAACCTCACCGTAGTATGGAAAATCAAAAACGCCAAAGACTATTTATTCAATGTTCGCAGCCCTGACGAAACTGTCAGAGTAGCGGCGCAATCGGTCTTGCGCGAAATCGTCGGGCAGTCGGAAATGCAGCCGATTATTACCGGCGACCGCGGTAAAGTTGAAGATGAAACCAAAGAAGAGCTGCAAAAGCTGCTCGATGAGTTTGGCTCCGGAGTGGAAATCGTCCGTGTTAAACTCCAAAAGGCTGACCCTCCCAAGCAAGTGGTTGATGCCTTTAATGAGGTTCAACGCGCTAAAGCTGACTTAGAGCGCTTCAAAAACGAGGCGGAGGCTTATCGCAACGAAGTATTGCCGAAAGCACGCGGTGAGGCATCAAAAATCATTCAAGATGCTGAGGCTTACAGCTCGGCCGTGGTCAACAAAGCCCAAGGTGATGCTGAAAGATTCCTCTCGGTATACAATGCTTACAAATCAGGCAAAGAAGTAACTGCCAAGCGCTTATATTTGGAAACGATGGAAGATGTTTTGGCTAAGTCCAATAAAGTGATTATGGACCCTTCGGCAAAAGGCAGCAATGTTTTGCCTTATTTGCCGCTCGACAATCTTAACCGCAAGGAGGCTAAATAAATGAGCAAGTTGAAGTTTTATTTGTCGGTGTTGGGCATTGCCGTTCTCTTTGTGGCTGCAAACTCGTTATATGTTGTCAACCAAGCCGAGCAAGCCATTGTTTTGCAGTTTGGCGAGCCGGTGCGCTTGGTAAAAGAGCCGGGGTTGAAAGTCAAAATCCCTTTCATTCAGAAAGTGGTATTTTATGACACTCGTTTGCTCAACCTTGACCCGCCGGCGCAAGAAGTCGTTTTGAATGACAAGAAGCGTTTGGATGTTGACAGCTTTACCCGTTACAGAATTATTGACCCGCTCAAGTTTTATCAGACCGTTAGGTACGAATCGCAGGCTGAAAGCAAGCTTAAAGAGATTGTCAACTCGTCGGTTCGTAAAATTTTGGGCCGCATTACCTTGCAAGAGTTGTTATCAAAGCAGCGCACGCAGATTATGAGCGACATCAGCGAAGCTGTTAAGAAAGACGCGGCGCAAATCGGGGTCAGTGTGGCTGATGTTCGCATTCGTCGTGCCGACTTGCCGATTGAGGTATTGCAGGCGATTAATGCTCGTATGAAGACCGAGCGTGAGCGTGATGCCAAAGAGTTCCGTGCGCAGGGGCAACAGCAGGCGCAGCAGATTAGAGCCAAAGCAGACAAAGAGCGTACCATTATTTTGGCTGAGGCCGAAAAGCAGTCCCAGATTATTCGCGGTAACGGCGACAAGCAAGCAATTGCCATTTGGAACAATGCCGCCGGTCAAGACCCACAGTTCTATGCCTTTTATCGCTCGTTGGAGGCTTATCGTAACTCTTTAGCCAATGGCGATACTTCGCTGATTTTGGCTCCGGATTCAGAGTTCTTTAAGTTCTTTGGGCAGTCGATGGGGCGCTAAAATGCGGCACGCGTGGTTAGCTAAAATAATCATTATGCTGGGGGTGGTAGTTATATCATCCCCTGCTTTGGCTTCGGCAACAGTGGCGGCGCTACCCTCTTTTGCGGACTTGGTAGACGAGCTGATGCCTTCCGTGGTCAATATTTCAACTACGACCAAGCCAACCGAAGCTGACATTGATGAAAGCGGCAATATTTCTGATGATGCCAGCTCGGAGTTTAGGCGCTATTTTGAAAACGGCAAAAAGCAAGAGGCGCTCGGCTCCGGTTTTATCATTGATACCGAGGGTTACATCATCACCAATTATCATGTTATCAGCGATGCGGAGAAAATTACCGTCACTTTGTCTGACAACTCCAGCCTTGAGGCAAAGGTCATCGGCAAAGACCCCAAGACCGACATTGCCTTGATTAAAATTGACACCGACAAGCCTTTGGTTCCGGTCAAGTTCGGAGACTCGGACAAGGTGCGCGTCGGGGACTGGATTTTGGCCATAGGCAACCCTTTTGGACTGGGCGGAAGTGTGACTTCCGGCATTATATCAGCCAAGGCGCGCGATATTGATACCGGACAATATGACAGCTTTATTCAGACTGATGCCTCTATTAATCAGGGAAGTTCCGGCGGGCCGATGTTTAATATGGCCGGAGAGGTTATCGGTATCAATAGTGTGATTTTTTCAACCAACGGCGCAAGCATGGGCATTGGTTTTGCCATTCCGATTAATTTAGCCGACTGGGTAATCGACCAGCTCAAGAAAAACGGCGAAATCCGCCGCGGCTGGATAGGGATTAAAATTCAACCCAATGATGCCGAAACCGCTGCCGACCTTGGTCTTGCGACCGCTAAAGGTGTAGTTGTTTCTGATGTTACGCCAAACGCTCCGGCGCAAAAATCAGGCCTTGCCGCTGGTGATGTGATTTTGAAGTTTGGCTCAATTGAGGTCAACGACCCCAAGACTTTTTCGCGCTTAGTGGCTGAAACCACCATCGGCACCAAGCTTGAGCTGACGGTGATTAAAGACGCTAAGCAGCAGGTGCTGCCGATTGAGATTGAGGAGCTTGATGAAACCCCTGCCGAGGACAAGGTGCCGGCAGCGCATATCAGCGAAGTGGCTGAAAATGTATATTTTATCGGCGAGTTGGGGCTGAAAGTATCGACCATTACTCCGGAGTTACGCCAAGCTCATAAGATTCCTGACGGGCTTTCGGGAATGGTGGTTATGGAAGTTGCCCCCGAAAGCGATGCCGCGCTCAAAGGCATAAAGGCAGGATATGTTATTGTGAAAGCCGACAAAAAAGATGTGTTTGACATCGACTCGTTTAAAACCTATATTAATGAGGCCAAGGCCGAAAACAACCGTCCGATTTTGCTCTTGTTACAAGATGGTGAGGCGGTACATTTTGCGGCGCTGAAATTAACTAAAGGGGAATAGCTCGATGGCTCAAGTCGATTTTTATCATTTACAGAAGCAGTCTTTGGAGAATGTGTTGCCAAAGTTGCTGGAAAAGGCTTATGCCACCGGCAAGCCGATTAAGGTAAAAGTCGGCAATGAGGATCGTGTCGAGTTTATTAACTCGGCGCTATGGTCGTATGATGAGCAATCTTTTTTGCCGCATGGTTCTAAAAAAGACGGTTTTGGCGAGGATCAGCCGATTTGGATTTCAGCCGGAGATGATGCCCCCAACCAAGCGGTGTTTTTGTTTTTGGTAGACGGGGCGGCCGTAACGCCTGATGTATTATCGCAATATGAGCGCGTGTTTAATATTTTTGACGGCAACTCCGAGGCCGCGCTGAACCAAGCCCGAGCCTTTTGGAAAGAGCTGAAAACCTCAGGCAACACCATAAACTACTGGCAGCAAGATGATGCCGGCAAATGGAACAAAAAAGCCTAACGGAGAGCCTCCGCGGGCATCAGTTAGCGGTAGATAGATAGGGGCAGAGGAACGAACTGCGTTCGCACAGTGCCCCTTGTTGAGAATCTAAAAAGGCAAAACTGGGCGAACGGAGTAGCTGCTGCCGCTGCCGTGCTTATTGCTGAGGTTCATATTGAACGAACCACTCGTACTGGCGTTGAAGCCCCACGCGTTGTAGTTGGAGTACTCAGACGACGACCAAACGTACTCATAAGCACCGGATACATTTCCTAGGATTGTTGCTGCACTCGTACCTGCAGAAGCTTGGATTTTGTATACGGCAGCGTTGAATTTAGTAAAGTTAGCTGAATTATCTAAGGCATTTCTTAATAATCCGCCTGAAGGCAGGCACCATGTTTTACCTCCTTCTTTATAATTCTTAGCGGCCCATGCTGCAGGATATTTTGAGCTGTTACCTTGAGCGGTAATTTTATCCGTATTGGTACAGCTGGCTTGGATATCGGTTAATTTTGATTCTGATGTTATGTTGGTAAGTCCTGAAATATCTGTACCATATTCACCCCATGCAATACCGGTAGCTATCGGCTTATGCGTCATCACCCAACCATTCTGGCTAGCCGATTTTTCATAGATGACAATGCCTAGCAATTTCTTAGTGTAAATATAGTCATTTGAACATGTCCCATCAGCATAATACAACGCGCCGATGACGCAGTTGGCAGTATTAGCCTCACATGATTTGGTATCCGTATTCCATGTAAAATTCGTGGCACATTTACATATATTATATTTCCCATTGCAAGCTTGGCTGGCGCCGCCGGTTTGGTTGGTGCCGGTGCAGGTTTGGGTAAAGCCATATTCATTGCAAAATTCTGTTTCTGACTTAATACAAGCCCATTTGCTACCAAAGGGGCACTTGACCCCGCCATTGGGGCAGGAGCTCTCGGTATAGCCCAAAGTCGCGCAATCCTGCGTCGCAACGCATTGGGCAGGGGTTAAAGTTGGAATTAAGGACAGAGATGTCCCAATAAGTAGAAAAAGTTTAGTATTAGTCATTTCACAACACCCTTTGTTTTAATAGTTATAAAAACAACGTCCACTCTTTGATGACAAAGGGCGGACGGGTGTTGAGAACCGTAGTATTGTATACGGCCCGGCATTTTCAAGCTAGGCTCTTATCATACCGGCACCCGCCCCAAGAGGCATATAAGCACCGGTAATTATTTTTTTAAGTCGTTATACCCAAACGACTACAATACAAAGGGTTCTCACGCCCTGACGGACAGACTTTGCCCGCTGATTAAAATTCTAGCATAACAGAGCTTAAAAATCAATGAATAAGTCTTGAGAGGTATAAATATCTTGAACGGGTGGCGATAAAAGATAAATCTGGCTAATTTTGTCTAGTGGTTTTAGGGGAATGTTAAATAGGAATGGGAAGTGTTGGGAGGACGAAGCAGTGCATGAGAATGTTGAGAGTTAATTGCTCCGGCATAGCCGGAGGCACAGGCGTTCCGCCTGTGGTGGATGTTTTTTATAATGGCATAGGTTTAGAGTTGATAAGGATATATTGACACGCAGCGGGCACTATTTAAGCAACGCGATTTTCTGGGCACAAAACAAACCACTGCTAACCTAGGGCTCCACAAGCATCGTGGCGCGCCTCCTTTGCCCCTATTCCTCAACAGCTAAGTTAGGGGGGTGAAGCTGCACAGCTTCCTCTTCCCTCAAGGGGAAAGGTGAGATTATCGCCTCTGATTACAGCATAAGCAAGAGGCTCACCAGCAAAGTGCCGTACAAGATAATCCCGCTCACAAACATAAATGCGATTTTGAAATCGGCTCGGGATGGAATCGCGTTCTCTATCAATATCGTTTGCAACAAAATATAAATCACATAACTACCCAAAGTTTGCGGAATATACGGCAAAACATATCTATTTATCATAAAACTCCCCGGCAGTAGCAAAAGTGGGGCCAGACTTGCCGGAATCGCGTTATAAAAAGTAATATTCCGAAACCCGACGCTGCCCATAACATAGCCGCCGCCTAAAATATCTTTCTTCGGAAAAATAGTAAAATTACACGGGTGGGCATTAGTGATTACGCCTACCATATAATGCAAAAGTTCATGCAGAATCGTCCCCGGAATATTGACCAGCGCCGTCAGCCACAAGCTCCCGTATGCCGCGTATTTAGCCCTCATTAACAGCACTACCGCCAATATCGTATAAAACCGATTGTTGAAAAAAGCCGCTACCGTCTCCGGACTATTGAGCCAGCGATACAAATTGCTTATGGCGGCAAAAATACTATCCACTTTAATCTAGCCTTTTTTCAAAACCGCAAGCCCTGCCAAATAAGTGTTAAGCAGCAGCTTGCAGAGATTTTTCTTATTGACCATGCTCAGATGGTCTATCACATTGGTAGTTAAAAAAGAACTCAATGCAAACAAGCTAAGCCATAAAACCTGACGGGCTAAGCGGCGTTTGCGGATGTTCAAATGTGCGTAAACCGCGTCAAATGACTTCTGCCACAGCTTGGTCACACAGATGATTTGCTGGCGGTACTTAGCTGAAAGATGACCACTACGAAGGTGGTAGTTATACAGCAAAAACCACCGATTGGGATTGGCTAACACAAAGCTTACAAACGAATCCAGCCAGGCATTGAGGTTCTTATAAGCATTGCGGCCGACCGCGACCCTTTTCATCGCCGTTTGCAAATCAGCCAATGTGGCGATATTTAAAGCCGAAAACAGCTCGTCCATACTCGAAAACTGGTTATAAATCGTCCCAACCGAGCAGCCTGAAGCCTCCGATAATTTGCGGGCGGTCAAATAATCTGCCCCCTTCTCCTCAACCAGGCTTTGTGCTGTTTGCAACAGCAATTCGCGGATATTTTCTTTTTTATCTGGCATTTTAAATTAACAAATTATTTGGATTTCAAAACTATAATGACTTTTATATAACATTTCTGAACAGTGTTCAATTTTTTTATTAAGGGATTTGGATAACATGGAGAAAAAAACTATTTTATTAGCTTCTGCTGCCGCGATTATTGCTGCCGGAGGGGCTTGGGCTCAAAGCGGGCAGGATAATTTTTATCAAGATATTTTGATTTCTGATGAGATCAAGCAGCAAGATGCCGCTGATTCTGCTCAGAAACAAGCTGCCCAAATCCTGCAAGAGGACAATACTTCCGTGCAATCCGAAGCTGAACCTTTGAATGTGCGCTCAAACTCCGTGCAAAATGCTGCAGCAGCTTATGGCACAGCTCCGTTTGGGCTGACTTGGGGGATTTCTAAAGATGAGGCCGAGCAAATGGGAATTATCCTTACCCCTACAGATATGAAAGATTATGTTAATGCTTTTAGCGCTACAAATCTGCCCGACAGCTCTAAAGAATTTATGACCGTGGTCTTAGTCTTTGGTGAGGATAATCGCTTATGGCGCATTTTGGCTCACACCAATTTTATTACCGGTGATGATGAAGCTGGAAACAAGACCTTAAAGCTGTACCAACGCTTCTATAACCTTTTGAGCCAAAAATATGGTAATGCTCAACAGTTCTATACCGATATGAATAACCCTGAAGAAAATGCTACTACTCAGCCTGACCAAAACCCTAACCTGCTCCATGACCTTGAGCTCGGTGATGCCGATTTATATGCAACTTTTGAAGGCGATAATGTCGGAGTGGCATTGGGCGTGAATGTTGACGGAGATATGCAAAGTTATTTGCTGATTGATTACAAAAATTTAAAAATTCTTAAGGAAAATGAAGTAAAGTTATTAAACTCATTATAAAAAAACAAATAAGGATAGGTAAATATGACTAAAGTTGCTTTCTGTGCCGTATCCGGAAACGGAATGAGTGCCTTGGCACAGATTTTGTTGAAAAAAGGATATGATGTTTATGGTTCTGACCAGAGTTTTGATGCCGGGCGTGATGCTGCCAACCTTAAGGCCTTAAAAGCTGCCGGTGTTAAGGTTGTTCCGCAGGATGGATCCGGCATTACCGATGATTTGGAGTTTTTGTGTGTATCATCGGCCATTGCTGATGACAATCCTGATGTGATTGCCGCTAAGAAGAAAAATATTCCTATCAAAAAACGCTCTGAATTACTGGCAGAGTTATTCCACCAATATAAGTACAACATTGCTGTCGGCGGAACCAGCGGAAAAACAACTACTACCGCTATGATTGCCTATATCTTAGATAAGCTCGGCAAAAAGCCTTGTATGATTAATGGCGGAATGCTCCGCGATTATGAGAGCGATTGTGGGCTTCCTAACATCATTTATAACGAAGGCGATATTTGCGTGGCTGAAGCTGATGAAAGTGATGGTTCAATCAAAGGGTATCGCCCGTATATTGCGCTAATCAACAATATTTCTCATGACCATGTATCTATTCCCGAGTTGGTAGAATATTTTACTGAATTTGCTAAGCATGCGCGCTATGGTATTGTGGTAAATGCAGATTGTCCGTTAGCCAGCAAGCTGGAGCATGAGCACAAGTTTTCATTCTCCTTAAAAAATCCGCATGCCGGTTTATATGCATCTGATGTAAGAGCAGTGCAAAACGGCGTTACTTACAGAATCGATGGTTACGAATTTAGATTGCGGCTTATCGGCAAGTTTAATGTATCAAACGCATTAGCCGCCATAAGTGCTTGTATGATGTTGGGTATTGATAAATATCAGGCGGCAAAAGCGTTGGAAGGTTTTACCGGCATTAAACGCCGACTGGAAGTTGCCGGAACCAATGCCCGCAACATTACCTTGATTGATGACTTTGCTCACAATGCCAGCAAGATTGAGGCATCATTGTCAGCATTGAAAGAGTATCCGGGGCGCTTGATTGTGATGTATCAATCGCACAAGCCTTTTTCGGCTCGTACAACCGGCGAGGAAGACGGCGTTGTATTCGGCAAAGTGCTCGGCAAAGATGATATCTTGTTGATGCCGGAAATTTATATGCGCGACCCAGTTAAAGATGCTGACATCTCAGGTGCCGACTTGGTGAAATTTGCCGTTGATAACGGAGTTAATGCCAAGTTTTTGGAGACCAAAGAGAAAGTTCGCGACTTTATTTTGAAAAACGCCAAGAGCGGCGACCGTGTTGTAATTATGGGCGCCAGAGACAACTCTTTGCCGGATTTCAGCCGCCAATTATTGAAGGACTTGTAAGATGTTTTATGACCTCAACCCCGGAGATAAAGTAGGTTTGGTTTCTCCTTCGCGATTTGTAACCAAAGAAGATATTGCGCGGGGAGTAGCTTATTTGCAATCTTTGGGGTTTGAGGTCATAACCGCTCCGCATACTTTTGATAAATTTCGCTTTATGGCCGGCACCGCAGAGGCACGGGCTGAAGACTTGATGATGATGTATCAAGACAAATCGATTAAAGCGATTTTTGCGACTTCCGGCGGCGATGGAGCGCAGTATTTGCCCCCTCTGTTAGACTGGAAAATTATTGCAAAAAATCCTAAACCTTTGGTGGGATTAAGCGACACAACCGCTTTACAAAACGCAATTTATACCAAGACTAAACAGGTGACTTTTACCGGACTGACCTTGAATTATGACTTTCGCTCATGGACATTGGACAAGTGCCTTGATAAATCAGTCAAGACGGTATTGTTCGGCAATGCTTTTGCTTACAAAAGCGGCAAAGCGTTGGTTGAGGGCAAGGCAAGCGGGGTTTTGGTCGGCGGATGTTTGAGCCTGTTGCGCAATTTGTGCGGGACGGAGTTCTTCCCCGATTTGAGCGGAAAAATATTGCTGATTGAAGATGTGGAAGAGCCGACATATAAAATCGATTTGATGTTACAGCAGATTTCACAATGCAAAGGATTTAATAAACTTAACGGAATTATTTTTGGGAAGTTTTTGGACTGCACAATTCGTCGCAAAGAGGACGGAAACGTAAACGAAGTGATTAAGTTCTTTTGCCAAGGATTTGATATTCCGGTGATTTATGACTTTGACTATGGTCATAATTTTAAGCGTTATATGCTGCCGCTCGGGGCAATGGTAGAAATGGAAAGCACCGCCAAATGCGTGGTGAAAGCCGAAGGTTAAATTATTGAAATAAGAATTTGAAAAAAATGCTTGCAAAATCAGATAAAGAGCTTTAATAAATAGGCTGTTGTGATTGATGGATGAGTGGCAGAGAGGCTGAATGCGCGCGACTCGAAATCGTGTATACGGGGAGACCCGTATCGGGGGTTCAAATCCCTCCTCATCCGCCATTAAGTAAAAAGGGTACCTGTAAAGGTGCCCTTTTTACTTAATCAGAGGATAGGCGGATTTGAAGCCGTGATACGAAGTATCGGGGGCTGGAGTAGAAAAACAATCCAGTGGATTGTTTTTCGCCGACAGGCGAAGTCTGGTTGGCTGGCAAGGGAGCGAAAGCGACCAATGCTAGCCTTACTAGACGAGTGACCGCAGCGACTTGGCGACTGCTGCAAGCAGAGCCTAGGAGCAAGACAAATCCCTCCTCAACAAACCCGCCCAAAGGCGGGTTTTATTGTTTCGGCGATGAGCCGTTTCAAGCGGCGCTGATTGCTTGCTTTCAACGGACGGGATTACGGCTTGGGCATCTAATTTCTCTACGGCTGAGCTTACCTCAGCCTTGGTCAATAAGATGTTCCCAAGAGCTTGTTGATAGTTTAGGCTCCGGCTCTTGCCGGAGGCACAAGCTGTACCAGCTTGTGGTGGATGTTTTTTATAATGGCATAGGTTTTAAGATAAGGGTTTGAATGGTTGATTTGGGTAAATCTGTGTATTGTGACTAATTTTGTCTAGCAATTTACAAAAAGAAAGGTATTAACAAAAGGAAGAAGGGCTAAAAAAATATAAATGCCGACGTTTGCGCGTCGGGGCTGCCCTCTCCCGACGGCTCGGTCGTCGACCTCTCCCTGCACGGGAGAGGAATATATTGCACAGAAAGGATAATGTTTAGTGCAGGTGGTAAGGGAAAAAGGCTCCGGCAAAGCCGGAGGCACAAGCTGTACCAGCTTGTGGTGGATGATTGTTTGCATGAGACCGATTTATAATTTAAAAGGTAAACTGCGTTCGCAAGCTGTGCCGCTTCACCCACTAGATTTGTTGTTGAGAGATAAGGGCAGAGGACGAAGAACTTCGTTCGCGCCCTGCCCCTGTTGAGTTTTTTAGAAAGCGAGCACTGGGCGAACGGAGGCGGTGTAGCCGTTCTTACCGTAGCTGTTCATATAGAACGAACCACTCGTATTGGCGTAGAAGTACCACGCGTAGTAGTAGTCATACTCAGACGACGACCAAACGTACTCATAGGAAGAAGAGGTACCAAATCCTATTTTTTTACCTCCGGCAGTGGTGATGCCGGCGTTGACTTTGGCTAAATTGACTGAATCATTGATGTTATTAAGCAAGTCATAAGACGGTAAGCACCAACTCTT
>CALXRR010000048.1 GCA_944390905.1 uncultured Alphaproteobacteria bacterium | reverse complement strand
ATGTATCCACAATATAAATCTCCGTTAGGCTATACCAACGGAGATAATAAAATAGACGCTTATGGTGTTGACCACAGCGGCTTTTCTACCCGTGATGAGTTGGAATACCAATTTGCAAGACAAAACAAGGAAAACCAACTCATACAGAACTACAACAATCAAGGGATAACAAAAAATTATCCTCAATATGGCACAAACTTTTGGGGCTCATCACCGGACAATAACTATGGCTTCGGCTCTTCAAATATTCATAACAATATTGAGAACATGAATAATAATCAGTTTGAAAATACGGTGAATACCTTTGGGCAGAACCAAACCGAACAAACTGACTTAGTAAAACAATTTAGAAATTATTTTGGAAATGCTATGGGGAAATATGGTATTGATAAAATGGTAAAAAGTCTGCATAATTTAGGTTATGACGCAGGCGAAAGAGTACCAGATTATATAAATGACATTTCTAAAAATCCTAATGAATATGATAATCTTTCATCCGTTGGAAAAGCACAAGCTGAAGCTAATCGTTTGACACCAGTGTCAATATCAGATGTGAATAAACACCGTTATGTTAGTTGTGTTGGCTCTTTTGATGGGCCTTTTGCTGCAGCTGCAACTGGACTTGCTGGAATATATAAAGAAGGTAAAGACTTATATCGGAAATGGAATAATCCTCGTTATGGTACAAATAAAAAGATTTTTAAAGATAGTATAAAAGATATGAAGAATAATTTTATTGGAATTGGAAATGGACTATCTTATTCTGATATAAATCAATGTAGTCATATACTTCCTCAAAAAGCGAGAAAACGATTGTATTAATGCAAAATCATTAGGATAGAGGATTGACAATTCCTCTATCCTTTTATATCATTTACAAAAAATTGATTAAATATTATAGTAGTAAAATGCAAAAGATTTTCACTTTTCTTGATTATACTGCAGGCCTTTTGATTGCTATTTTTTGCTTAGGACAATTCTTACAAATCTTCGGTTTGAATATATGGGAATTTCCATTAAATGAGTATGCTAAACAAGAATTGTTAATTGCGCAGAATTCATTAAATTATCTATATGATTTCTTAGCTTTCTTAGGAATAATTTTGTTATATAAGCAAAAATATCTATTCTTGCAAAAAATAGAAATGATATTATGGATTATATTATTTTTGCTAACGCCTTATTTATTGCACCAAATAACATCAATTGAGCAAATTTATATTGTTGATGAAATTGAAAATTCAGGAGAAAATCATGACTAAATATCAAAAAATTTGGTGGTTTTCATGGGGAATATTTTTTATTTTTTGTATTTTAAGTTATATTTATATGTTATTTTCTGCAAGAAATACTCAGATAGTCAATATTGAATATAAAGTTTATTTTTTTATACTGTTTATGGCGGCTGTTAGTTTGTCTCCTATCAAATTTGGCAAGACATTAATATGGTTTATTCTTTTTTGTGGTTTAGCTACCATCTATAATCTTCCTGAATTTCAAAAAATTATGGAGTTTGAAATATGTGCTAAAGGAAAATGCCAAACGACGAAAAATGTAGATATTACAAGACCAATGAATGATGGAACTAAAGATATATTAAAATCGGAATAATAATCCGTTTGAAAATACGATGAATACTTTTGGGCAGAACCAAAACCAAAGCAATTCTTTAGAGAATAGCAACAATACTCAATGGGGAATGAATAACGAGCAACCCAATAATATTAATTCTGGGTACGGACAAACCAATACCCAACCTCAAGCTTATAATATATTTGGAAATAATATAGAATGCTTAGAAAAGATTTGCCTATTACCAAACTGCAATAACACATAATCTGTGGAGCTTGGTTGATTTAATCAAGCTCCACTGCATATGTGCTTTGCCCACAGATTGCCGAAGGATACTTATCATAATAATACTCTTTCACATAAAGGGAGGTACATTTTCCGTTTTTATCGGTAAAAAAACAACGGTCAAGTTGATATTTATAAATATCATAACGTTCACCTTTTCCGCGCCAATAAATATCTTCACACTTTAAAACAATGTAATTCTCTTCGTTTTCTAATAATTCACAAGGAACAACAGTCCATCCTGCTTCATGTTTATCATTTTCGGTATGAATAATAGAGTTTGAGTATTTCATAGATGTTGGAGTCAGATAAGTTTCTCTACTGCCCACTGCAAATGGGGCTAGTTGTTTATAAAACAGAGGATTTACAAACTTTTCTTCTTTGTTTTGATAAAACCAAGAAAGACACCCGATAATCAAAGCAATTAAACCGCATATCAAAACAACTTTTCTCATATCCAACCCCTCCGGATTAAATTATAATAATCATAATCTCAAAAGTTGAAAATACTGTTAAAACCTCTCCCTCATCAGGACACACTTGACAGTAGTCTTGCCGACCAGTATGCTAATAAAATAGGTAGATTGCTCGGAACTAAATATCCTAATGGAGATTGCGATGTCATCGTCCAAAATTACATCAATAAACATTACTAAAATTATACTTATTGTTTTTGCTTGTTTACTAAGTTTATTGCATGCCTTGTTATGCACATATGTTTTTAGTTTATAGCACAAAAGGAGCCCATATCTTTGCATGGGCTTCTTTTCCCAAAATATTTATAAGGAATTGTTTATGAAAAGATTTTTATACTTATGTTTTGATTTATTGTTTGTTATCTTTGTTGTTAACAATAGTGAAATTTTATTTTCCTTAAAAAATAACCAATCGATAAATTTAACATATTTTTGGTTTGCATTAACTTGTTATGCTTTTTTGAAGGTTTATGGCTTGTTAATTTGCCCAATAACACTAAAGTTGCGTTTTATTCTGCCTGAAATAGGACTTTTTGTATTATCTTTCTTTATTATTAATATTCCTCTCCATGAATGGGACAAAGATTTTATCCAAATAACTTTAATCTTTCTTCCGTTAATTTTGTTTGCCATTTTTATTGGAATTGCTCATTGTTTTGCTTCACACAACATAAACAAGGCTTCAGCATTTTTGCTAAACAATAAAAAATATAAAGCTGCTATACTTTTTATTGTATCCCTGTTCACTTGCCCACCGCTTCTTACAATCAATTATGTTTATTCTCCTTTTCCTTTTATATTTGTTCTTCTTTACTTTTATCTTTATGTATTTTTGCCGCATCAGCTGGGAGCTATTTTAATAAATTCTCGTATAAATCTACAAGAAATTAATTTTACAGGCATTTTATTGGGGTTCGTTTTAGCTAATATTGAAATTATTGTTTGCGGTTTTTGTTTTTCTTATTTGATAAACATTGCTAATCATTTTGCCTTATTTATTACTACGATTGCAGTCTTACGCATTGTTATTTATGCATTAATGATATATTTCTGCTATCAAAAAGAGATTAAATTATTGGTGAAATATCAAACTAAAATACCATGAAAATGAGGATTAAACCCTCCACCCAACCTTCCAATCCTCGCCCCTCCGCCAGCACAGCTTGAGCAACGCGCCTCCTTTGCCCCTATATACCAACAGCTAGGTTAGGGGGTCAAGCTGCCTCAGCTTCCACCGCCTCGGTGGTGGCACAGCTTCCGAACGCAGTTCGTCCTCTGCCCCGATCCCTCAACAGCTAACCTAGTGGGTGAAGCGGCACCCGCTTCCACGGGCACTGTCATCCTCGGGCTTGCCCCGGGGATCCACGCTTAATAAAGTATCTATGTTTAATGTTAAGATTATACCATTCTAAACAACCATCCACCACAAGCTGGAACAGCTTGTGCCTCCGACCCCCGCCGGAGTCCTAACCATCATCAAACTATAACTCGAACCAGCGTTTAGATGTCCGGGTCAAGCCCGAACATAACAGTTGATAATATTTTTTTATCCTACTCCCCCAGGCCCAACTCCGACTAACTTCCATCCCCGCCCCACCTCTTCCTTCTCTACTCTTCCATTCCATCCCCTACCTTCCTCTTTATTCATTCCTTTACGCCTTACCTCCAATCCAGCCCTTCCCCCCTCCAATCCCTTCACCCTCCTCCTCCCCAAGCTACTAGACAAAATTAGCCGCAACAAGCTATCTTTTCCAAACCAATCATCTACCACAGGCGGAACGCCTGTGCCTCCGGCTCAAGCCGGAGCTTTTCCCCCAGCCGCTCCACATTTTCCTAAACAGCCATCCTCTCGCCAATTCCTTCCCCTTTCCTCCAATCCTTGCCCTCCTTCATTCTCCGCCAACTACTCCCCCTTCTTTAATTCCTCCTTCCTTAATCCATTAGACAAAATTAGCCAAACAGTACTGAATACCGCCATTGTATCTTGAAAATCGATATTTCACCATTACATCAAAAACCGCTTGCAACCTTGGCGCCAAAGTGGTATTCTGAATCTGCAGTTGGATGAACCGGCTGCGGTGTCTCAAAAACACCCATGTATGAAATATCCACCTTGGCGTGGAGTGCTGGTAATATATTGAATAACAGCGACTGTTATACATGCAGTTTTTGAGCTCCCCGCACCTTTTGTTTCTGACAAAGGTGCGTTGTTTTAACTATAAAAACAATGGAGCTTTGTTATGAAAATACGCTTTTTATTGCTAGGGACATCTCTGTCCTTTATCCCCCAAACCATAAATGCCCAGTGCGTTGCGACGCAAGATTGCGCCACTTTGGGCTATACCGAGAGCTCTTGCTCCGGCGGAAACGGCGTCAAATGCCCCTTTGGCAACAAATGGGCTTGCTTCAAATCCGAGTTGGAATTTTGCAATGAATATGGCTTCACTCTTTCCTGTACAGATGCGAATCAAACCGGCGGTGCCGGCAAAGCCTGTAACGGCAAATACAATATCTGTAAATGTGCTACGAATTTTACATGGAACGCGGATACCAAATCCTGCGAGGCTAACACTGCCAACTGTGTTATCGGCGCGTTGTATTATGCCGATGGGGCATGTTCAAATGACTATATTTCCAGCAAGAAATTACTTGGCATTGTAATCTATGAAAAATCGGCCAGCCAGAATGGCTGGGTGATGACACATAAGCCGGTAGCTACCGGTATTGCATGGGGTGGATATGGAACTGATATTTCGGGACTTACTAACATAACATCAGAATCAAAATTAACCGATATACAAGCTAGCTGTACCAATACAGATAAAATCACAGCTCAAGGTAATAGCAGTAAATATCCGGCAGCATGGGCGGCTAAGAATTATAAAGAAGGAGGGAAAACATGGTGCCTGCCTTCAGGCGGATTATTAAAAAATGCCTTAGATAATTCAGCTAATTTTACTAAATTCAACGCTGCTATTTTGGAAATTCAGTCCAAAGCGGGTACGAGTGCAGCAACAATCCTAGGAAATGTATCCGGTGGATATGAGCTCGTTTGGTCGTCGTCTGAGTACTCCAGTAACCACGCGTGGTCCTTCACCGCCATTACGAGTGGTTCGTTCGGTATGAGCAACGGCTATAAGAGCAACTACGACAGCGACTACTCCGTTCGCCCGGTGCTCGCTTTCTAGGTTTTTATCCCTCTACCGGCACTGTCATCCTCGGGCTTGACCCGGGGATCCAGCGCCAAGAACTCAACACCGGCACCATGCGAGCATCACGCCTCCCCTGCCCCTATCTGCCAACAGCAAACCTAGTGGGTGAAGCGGCACCCACTTCCAACAGCTTCTATTTTTCCCTTTTTTGCCGCAAAATGCGGATTCGCTTAGCGCGTTCCAAAACCTTTTTGCGCTTTCGCCATCCCAGCCGCATCAACTTACGATAAGTTCTAAACATTTTTGCCTTTCTGGCAAGGTATTGATTCCTGTTTTCACGATTCTCCACGTTTCCAATCATTTTATTTTCCGATTCCATTTTTGCTTTTAGAGTAAAAGCTGTTTTTAAGCCCGCCGATAACCATATCAAGTGTTGACTTTTATAGTAAATTCCCCTACTAATGCTAAGAGCTAAAATAGCATAATTTTTGCAAATAAACAACCCTTATAAGGAGAACAAAAAAATCCGCCCGTTAGCTATTTGCTAACTGATTGTGAACTATACTCTCAAGCAATGATGAAAAAACTGAACTCATACATATTAAAGCAAATTTTTGTAGGCTTTGCTCTGGTTACATTTTCGCTGCTGGCGATTCTGTGGCTAACCCAGTCATTGCGCTTTGTAGAGCTGGTCACCAACAAGGGTCTGCCGATAGGTCTGTTTGTTACCATGACCTCACTTTTAATGCCGCGCTTGTTCTCCCTATTATCACCGATAGCCATGTTTGCGGCCACTCTTTTTGTTTACAACCGCATGCTATCTGACCGTGAGTTGGTAGTAATGAAAGCGGCCGGCATCAACCCGTGGAAAAGCGCGATTCCCGTTTTGTATTTCGGTATAATAATGACCTTAGTCAATCTCTACGTCAACATCTGGGGGATTCCGCAAGCCGAAGCCGCCTTTACCGAGCTTGAGTGGAAGGTCAAAAACGACGTATCGCACCTCATGTTCCGCGAAGGCCAGTTTACTGAAGTCCAACCCGGTTTAACAGTATTCATCACCACCCATGAAAAAGACGGCTCTATGAGCAATCTTTTGCTCAACGACGAGCGCTCATTAAAGAGCAAAGTCACCATGTCAGCTGAAAGAGGGCGTATCATATACACCGACAAAGGCCCGCGCATAATTTTGGTAAAAGGTGTCCGCCAAGAAGTTAGCAAAGAGAGCAAACAGTTTTCATCATTATCATTTGAAAGATATTCCATCGACCTTGGCTCCGACCAACCTCGACTGGCCAAAGACGAAAGCGTCCGCGAAAAGAACCTTTATGAGCTCTTAAATGCCCATAATGACCCGAGCTTAACCGAAGCACAAGCCAACCGCTATGTAGTTGAGGGCAACAAGCGTTTGCTTAACCCGTTTTACAATTTAGTCTTTGCTTTAATCGGATGCGTAGGCCTGATAGTCGGCAACTTCAACCGCCGTGGCCAAACCAAAATCATCTCAGTATCCATCATGTCGATGGTCTGCATCCAAGCTCTGCAACTGACTTTTGAAAACTTGAGCGCCAAGAACGGCAGTCTTATCTTCCTACTTTATGCCAACATCTTGCTCCCCTTGTTAACCAGCATTTATTTTCTGCTTTTTTACAATCCGGCCGCGCACAACAAACACGCCAAACGCCCAGAGGAGCAGCTTTATGACCAATAATTGCTCTCTTCTTTCCCGTTTTTCATTTTGCACAACCTCTCTTTTGCTTTTATTAAGTTCTACTGTCCAAGCTGAAGAATATGTTGCCGGCCAAATTGGCAAAATTCACAGCCGTCCGTCATCGATTCCCTCAGCTGAGGTTGAGCCGCTTGATTTCATCCACGCCGTACCCAATGCCAGCGTCACAACTCAAGAAGAAGGCGAGCCAGACACCTATTTCAGTGCCGATGAGCTTATCAACAACGACCAATTAGAGACGGTTACTGCAATCGGTAATGTAAATATCATGCGCGGCAACATTACCGTAATCGCGGACAAAGTCGTTTATAATAAAAGGGAAGACGTCGTCACCGCCATAGGCAACGTCATACTGGTAGAAGAAAGCGGCAACGTCGTATTTTCAGACTATGTTGAACTGACCGACCAAATGTCGCAAGGTATAATGAATAACGTCAAAGTCGTAATGGCTGACGAAACGAGGGTCTCCGCCACCAAATTCCGCCGATTGGAAAAAGACAACAAAGAAATGGACAACGCCGTCTATTCACCTTGCAGTGTCTGCACCGGCAAAGACCCCTTGTGGCAGTTAAAAGCCCGCAAAGTCAAACACGACGCTGAAAGTCAAGATATCATTTATAATGATGCTTACCTAGAGCTCAAAGGTATACCGGTATTATACACACCATATTTTTCACATCCAGATCCCACGGTCAAGCGTCGTTCCGGCTTTTTGTTCCCCTCTATCGGGAGCACCGGTTATCTAGGGCAATACATCACCCCCAAGTACTTTTTGGCAATAGATGACCACCAAGACATCACTTTTTCTCCTAGTTTTACAGCCGACCGCGGCATTTTGTGGGGCGGTACCATCAACAAATACGGAGAAAAAGGCTACATTTCCGCCACAGGTACTTTTATCAATGCTGAAGAACGCCTTGGTTATGAGGAAGACAAAGAGTTCGGAGACAAGCGCAACCGCGGCAATTTATTCTTAACCGGACGTTATGAATTAAATGACTACTGGGTAGCAGACACCGACATCAACTACGCGTCAGACCGCTATTACCTAAAAGACATTTCACTTCCGCAAAAAGACAACACCTGGCTGACCAGCCGCGCCAGTTTACAAGGTTTTGACAACCGTAACTACGCCAATATTTCAGCCTATTACTACAAGCTTGTCACTTATCTTGACCTTCCGATAAATGAGGAAAAACCATTAGTACTCCCACTTATGAGTTATGAAAACGTCGGAGACCCAAACCGCTACGGAGCATACAGCAAAACCACGTTTGACTTTGCCTCCGTATTGCGAGATGAAGAGAGCAGCGCCCAGCGTTTAACCATGATAAACTCCTGGAACTTGCCCTATACCAGCCCTTATGGTGAAAAATACAAACTCGTCGCTTCAGTAAAATCTGACTTGTATTATGTAGACAACTACCTCAATCCCAAGGATGAAACCTTCAGCGGCACGGTCGGACGAGTCTTCCCGCAAGTTGGCTTAGAATGGCGTCTTCCATTCATTAAAGCAACTGAGACCTCACGCCATATTGTCGAGCCTGTAATCGTAGCCGTAGCAGCCCCCAACGGCGGCAACAAAGAAGACAAGATTCCCAATGAGGACAGCCAAGACATAGAGTTTGATGATACCAACATCTTAAATCTGGATCGTTATGCCGGTTATGACCGCAATGACACCGGCAGCCGTATCAGCTATGGTTTCAACTGGAGCACTTATGGCGACATCATGGGTCGCTCATCAGCCTTCATAGCACAAAGTTACTTTTTCAAAAAGAACGAAAGTTTTGACCGCAACATAGACACCAATTCCGACAGTTATTTCAGCGACTATGTTGGCCGTATTAACGCCACACCCAATGAATACGTAGATTTAAACTACCGCTTTGCATTAGACAAAGACGACCTCAAGCTCACCTACAGTGAATTGAGCGCCAGCTTAGGACCGGATATATTCAGAGCTTACATATCATACATTTACCTGCAAAACAGCCCCAGCGCCATATTGCAAGGCTACAACGAAAGACAAGAGCTCTACACCGCGCTCAACATGAAAATGACACAAGACTGGAGTTTAGAGGTCTACAATCGCCAAGATTTAGCAGACATGGACCGCTCTCTTGAATACGGCGGCTCCGTAATTTACGAAGACGAATGTTTCAAATTCATAGTCAATTTAAGACACTACAACTACATTAGTTCTGAATACGACAATGACTTTGAATACACCGCCACATTTGTATTAAAAACCTTAGGTTCATTTGGCTCAGAATAAAGGAAACAGACATGAAAAAACTCGTTTTACTTACCACCGCCTTTTTGTTAGGACTCAGCAGCCAAGCATATAGCTTTGACTTTTCAGGCATAGACCCCCGTTTAGGCTCTGACCGCCCGAGTGAAGACAACACAGCCGAAACTAAACAACCGGCATCATCAGTAGTCAAAAAGCCGCAAAAGATGGTTGAAAAAGTAGACCGCCCCAAAATTCCGAGCCGCATGCCCTTAACCAGTAGCACCGTCAAGATTATAGCAGTAGTCAACGGCGACATCATCTCGACCGAAGACATCGACAACCGCGTTAAAGCCTTCATCATGGCCAATCAGGTTCCTTTAAATGACGAGAACAAATCAGTTATTTACCAAAGGGTTTTAACCTCTACGATAGATGAAAAGCTCAAATATCAAGATGCAGTCAAAAACAACATTGAAATAACCGACAAAGACGTCGACAATGCCATCGCCGGCTTTGAGCAAGCCAACAAGATACCCGCCGGCAAACTCGGTAACGTCCTAAAACAATACAACATCAGTGAAAAAGCATTCAGAGAGCAAATGCGAGCCGACCTGGCATGGATTCGCCTTATCCGTCAAAAAGTCAAACTAAGCGGCGGCATCACTCAAAAAGATGTCGAACAAGAGCTTGCTAATGCCAAAAAAGATTTTTCATCACCCAAATATCAAATATCTGAAATTTTCATCAGCAAAGCCAATGCCTCCAAGCTCAACAGCCTTGAAGAAACTCTCAAGAACGACCCTCGCTTTGAATATTATGCCTTCCAGTTTTCAGAGAGTCCGACCGCCTCAAACGGAGGGCGTTTAGGCTGGATAAACAAAGAGTCCTTGGCAGAACCTCTGCAAGCCGCACTCAACAAGATGAAAGCCGGAGAAATCTCTTCACCGATTCCGGTAGATGAGGGTTACTACATTCTGCGGCTTGAGCAAATATACACTCCTAACGAAAACACACCAATGCCGACTGAAAAAGATATTCGCCAGTTTTTGGAGAACCAACAAATAGACTCTTTTGCAGTCAAATACATTCAGCAGCTCCGTCAAAAAGCGGTTATTGAGTTCCGAGGCTAGAGCAATGACATCTTTACCCATAGCTGAAGCTCTTCAAACTTTGCCCAGCCTCCGTTTAACGGTTGAGGCTCATGGTTTAATGGCAAAAAAGGCTCTTGGGCAAAACTTTTTGCTTGACGGCAACATCACAGCCAAAATCATCAACTTATCGCTGGAACGTCAAAAAAAGTCCTCTTATGAAGGTGATTTTGTATATGAGGTTGGCCCCGGCCCCGGAGGTTTGACAAGGGCAGTATTGAGTCACAACCCGCGCAAATTAACCGTGGTTGAAATGGACGAGCGCTGCATTGCGATTATGGAAGATATCCAAAGCAAAGTCGGTAATAAACTATCCATAATTAATGGCGACGCCTTGCAGCAAAACTTTGCCGAGCTGGATTCTGCCCCGCGCCACATTGTCAGCAACTTGCCATACAACATTTCGGTTCCGTTGCTCATCAACTGGCTCAAGGATATCCAAAGTTTTGCGAGCCTCACGCTTATGTTTCAAAAAGAGGTTGCCGAAAGAATAATGGCTCCGATTAACAGCAAAGACTACGGGCGGATTTCTGTTTTAGCACAGCTCAACTGCCATATCAGCAAATTGCTGGACTTAAACCCCGAGTGCTTTGTTCCGGCACCCAAGATTTGGTCAAGCGTCTTGCTTTTTACGCCCAAAGAGCAAACTTTATCAGCTAAGCAAACTCAAAAAATAGAGCACTTAACGACCTTAGCCTTTGGGCAGCGCCGCAAGATGATTCGCCAAAGCTTAAAGTCAATCCCTGATATAATTGCCAAATTACAGTCACTTAATATACCGGAGACTTATCGCGCCGAGCAACTCACTCCGGAGCAATATTTGGCTTTAGCTAATATAATTTAAATTTTTGTCAATTTTTTCTTGCCAAAACACAAAAAGCGTGTTATCTTCGCGCTGTTTGAAATATTTTTATGTTTAATTTATAAATTATTTTATTATGGACTTTATCAAAAAAAATTACAAAGAAGACGCAACACTCAGCCGCGTCAAGAAGGTTTTTTTTATTAGTGAACTAACTCCGCTGTTAGGCGCCACGAAGACTCAGCAGTTGTGGAACATCCGCCACGGTATTTTGGTATCAGAGCTGGAACAGACTGTCAAGAACTGCCCGCACCTTACTAAAGAGCAGGTGCTACGCCTGTTTAAGAAAGTTGCTCATGTCAATCCGCAAGACAACATCCACGGCGGACGCATCTTAAGAGGCTTGCTGATTGATTTGGTTGCTTCTCTTGAGGCTTACACCGGCAAGAAAATCTCTCAAGATGCTGATGCCCCTCTTGCTTATCTGGAAGACGCTCTTGATAGCCAAGATGACCGCATCACTATTGAAGACTTCGCGGAGTTCTTCAGCGACAGTGGCACCAAGTTGCAAAAATTGATTGAAAAATCTGCCGTCACACTTTAACCGCAGATTTTCATCACCAAAAAGGAGACCTCACGGTCTCCTTTTTTTTGTAATTTATCCGTTGCCTTTTGTAAGCTTTTATGCTAACTTAAACATCGCCTTCAGGATAACTGACGGCGGTGTCTAACAAACACCTCTAAACGAAATTTCTCCCTTTTTTGGGGAGTGCCGGTAATATATTGAATAACTTTTTTTATCATTATATTGACTTTGTTTGTTCGTATCATATCTATCGGCATAAGCAGTTCTCCCAAAATTGTTTGTAGTAAACTGGCAAAAACCATCTCCCACAGGCAGAACACCTGTGCCTCCGGAGAAAGCCGGAGCAATTACCCTGTTTTCACCTCTAACCAACTACATCCAAAGAAAAATCCTCTCCCGTGCAGGGAGAGGGTGACGACTGAGTCGTCGGGAGAGGGCAGCCCCGACGCGCAAGCGCCGGAATTATTTTGTTAGCCTTTTTTTCCTTTTTTTCTTTGATACCTCATCCATTAACTCACTAGACAAAATTAGCCACAACATACAGACTTATTCATAAAATAACCATCTACCACAAGCTGTTTCAGCTTGTGCCTCCGGCTCAAGCCGGAGCAATTAACTTCACACATCCCCGTACTAATTTATTTTTCTCAACACTTGCCTAACTTCCTCTTTACTCATTCCTTTACGCCTTACCTCCAATCCAGCCCTTTTCCACTCCAATCCCTTCACCCTCCACCGCCTTCAATCAGTTAGACAAAATTAGCCAAACAGTGCTAGGTGCTGCCATCCTACCTTGAAAAAGCACATTTCACCATTACATCAAAAATCGCTTGCAACCTTTGCGCTAAAGTGGTATCCTTAAAGTGCAGTCAGGAAATCCGACTGCGGTGTCTCAAAAACACCTCATCATGAATATTCCACCACAGCGTGGAGTGGGTGACATAAGCCTATGGTCGAATAAGCCCGACTGTATGATGACAGTTTTTGAGCTCCCCGCACCTTTTGTTTCTGACAAAGGTGCGTTGTTTTAACTATAAAAACAATGGAGCTTTTGTTATGAAAATACGCTTTTTACTAATAGGGACAAGTCTGTCCTTAATTCCCCAAACTATTAACGCTCAATGTGTCGCCACACAAGACTGCGCCTCTTTGGGCTATACTGAAACCTCTTGTTCCGGCGGCTCTGGCATCAAATGCCCATTTGGCAACTTCTGGGCTTGCTTCAAATCCGAGGAGGAATATGAACAAGAATTTTGCACTAAATACGGCTTTACCCTCTCCTGCTCCGGCACCAACCAAACCGGTGGCACCGGCAAAGCCTGTAACGGCAAATACAATATCTGTAAATGTGCTGCGAATCTTACATGGAACGCGGATACCAAATCATGTGAGGCTAATACTGCCAACTGCGTCATTGGCGCGTTGTATTACAGCGACGGTACTTGCTCACAAGATAAAATTAACTCTAAGACTCTGCTCGGTGTGGTTATTTATGAAAAATCAGCCAGCCAGAATGGTTGGATTATGACCGTTAAACCGATACAAACAAATATTGCATGGGATACAGGCTCATATTATTCAACCGGAATTACCGATAAAGCGGTTAGTGCCAGCTGTACCAATACTCAAAAGCTGGTAGCTAAAGGCAGCCGCTTTGCGGCTGCTACTGCAGCAAATAATTATAAACCAACCGGCACTCCGAGCGGTAAAAAATGGTGTTTGCCATCTTATGACTTGCTTAACAATCTCAATAATTCCGTCAATTTCGCCAAAGTCAACGCCGGCATCACCACTGCCGGAGG
>CALXRR010000047.1 GCA_944390905.1 uncultured Alphaproteobacteria bacterium | reverse complement strand
CTATCAAAGTCTTTGGCTGCGGTACTCCAACTTGTATAGTCTGGCAAACTTGAAATATTTGTTCCATATCCACCCCACATAATACTGCTCTGTATCGGCTTAATCGTCATTACCCAGCCGCCGCCACTCGGATTAGAATAAACCACTACTCCAAGTAACGTTTTTGATGTCGTATAATCAGCGCTACAAGTGTTGTCACTATAATACAAAGTGCCGACTGCACAGACGGCTTGCTTCATCTTACAGCTTTTGCTCGTTGTATCCCATTCATACCCAGTGGCACATTTACAGGCGGTATATTTGCCGTTGCAAGCTTTACCTCCGCCGCCGGAATATCCGGTACCCGTGCAGGTGAGGGTGAAGCCGTATTCATTGCAAAATTCCGACTCGGATTTGAAGCAAGCCCATTTGTTGCCAAAGGGGCATTTGACGCCGTTTCCGCCGGAGCAGCTTGTTTCAGTATAGCCCAAAGTGGCGCAATCTTGCGTGGCGACGCACTGGGCGTTAATAGTTTGGGGGATTAAGGACAGACTTGTCCCGATAAGTAAAAATAATTTAGTATTATTCATGTTGAACACCCTTTGTTTTAGTAGTTAAAAAAACAACGTCCACTCTTTGAAAACAAAGGGCGGACGGGTGTTCGAAACCGTAGAACTATTTACGGCCCGGCATTTTCAAGCCAAGGCTCTTATAGTACCGGCACCCGCCCCAAGAGGCATATAAGCACCGGTAATCATTATTTTAAGTCGTTATACCTAAACGACTATAGTTCAAAAGGGTTTCGACGCCCTGACGGACAAACTTTGCCCGCTAAATAAAATTCTAGCATAACAGAGCTTAAAAATCAATGAATAACTCTTGAGAGGTAAAAATATCTTGAAATGGCGGCGGTATTGGGAATTGCTTGGCTAATTTTGTCTAACGGTTTGAGGGCGGTGAGGATTGAAGAGGGGGGAGGTGGAAGAGTAAAGGGTAAAAGAAAAGGACAGGGGAGGCGCGTTGCTTAGGTAGTGCCACCAGCCTATCATTTTGCACCGTCATCCTCGGACAAGCGAAGCGCGATCCGGGGATCTAATCCTAAGATTATGCTCTTATAAAATATTACTCCCTACAGGCGCGATGCTCGTATGGTGCCGGTGTTGGATTCCCTCTCTTGCTGGAGAGGGTTAGGCTGAGTAGATAAAAAAATTATCAACAGTCATGTTCGGGCTTGACCCGGACATCTAAACGCTGGTTCGAGTTATAGTTTGATGATATGTAGGGAAATGCTCCGGCGGAGCCGAAGGCACAAGCTGTGTCAGCTTGTGGTGGATGATTTTTTTATAAAGCAGGTGGAGAGATAAGGTTTTGAGTGGTTGGTTGGAAAATATAATCTGTTACGGCTAATTTTGTCTAGCTATTTTATGAAGGTGGTGTCAAGGAGGTGTGGGGAAAGGGAAGGGCTGGATTGGAGGGGAGGTGTAAAGGAATGAGTAAGGTAAAAAAAGAGAAGGAGGAAGAGAGGAAAAGAACATAAAAAAATAAAGGTTAAATATCAGCGCTTGCGCGTCGGGGCTGCCCTCTCCCGACGACTCAGTCATCGACCTCTCCCTGCACGTGAGAGGGAAAAGTTTGGGTGAAGCTGGTACAGCTTCCTGCATGGGAGAGAAAAGGGTGCAAAACAAATGACACCGATATTGTATCGGTGTCATTGAGTTGGGATTGGGCTTGATTATGAAACTTTGATGAGCTCATATGCTCGGCTGCCAAGTCCTATCTTTTCAGCATGGGCCAGCCCTGAC
Organism: uncultured Alphaproteobacteria bacterium; assembly: GCA_944390905.1. Lineage (GTDB taxonomy): Bacteria > Pseudomonadota > Alphaproteobacteria > RF32 > CAG-239 > HGM16780. The sequence continues at coordinate 12,023 of CALXRR010000047.1, read as the reverse complement.
TGCCAATCGGTATCAGGATGCAGAAGGTGGAATTTGTCTTTACCTTCACAATGGTCATGGCCGCAGGCATCTTGGAGCTCATTATCCGTCGGAAGTGCCGGAGTGTTGATGACAAGCTCAGCGCAAGCTTGATCCAAGGCTACCGGATCAAACGAGGCGGCTATGCCTATGTCAGGCACAAAGGCGGCGTCATTGCGGTCCCAGCAATCACATTCGGGAGAAACATTCATTATAAAGCTGATATGGAAGTTGGGTTTGTCTTTCAACACTGCTTTGGCGTATTCGGCAATCTTGCAGTTGAGCTCTTCCGAGGTGTTATATGAACCGGTAACGGCCCCGCCAAACTGGCAGAGAGCTACACATTGTCCACAGCCAACACAGTTGTTATAATTGATTTCGGCCTTGTGGGTGGTTTTGTTGACATGGACGGCATCGTGAGCGCAATGTCTTTCACATACTCCGCAGCCAACGCAGCTGTCGGTATCAATTTTGGGTTGGGCGGAAGAGTGCATCTCAAGTTTGCCGGGGACGGCGCCGCCGCCCATGCCGAGGTTCTTTAAGGCTCCGCCGAAGCCGGCCATTTCATGACCTTTGAAGTGATTGACTGAGATAACAATGTCGGCGTCAGCCAGTGCCGTGCCGATTTTGGGAGCTTTGCAATATTCGCCATCAACTTCAATCTCACGGTAATCAGTGCCTTTTAAGCCGTCAGCAATAATAACCGGTGCTCCGGGGACTGATATGGGGTTAAAGCCGTGTTCCATGGCGCTTTGCAGGTGGTCTACCGCATTAGCGCGGCGGCCGGAATACAGAGTGTTGCAGTCGGTCAAAAACGGCTTAGCCCCGAGGTTTTGCAGTATGTTGACAATCTTGGCAATGTAGTTGGAACGGATGTAGGCGATGTTGCCGGGCTCGCCAAAGTGCATTTTGATAGCGGTAAATTGGTTTTTGAAGTCAATCTGTTCAATGCCGGCGCGCTTGAGCAAGCGTTCAAGTTTGGCTAACAAGCCGCCGTCGCCGCGGGCTCGCAAGTTGATAAAGTAGACTTTTGATTTGTCCATAGGTTTTCTCCTTATTTATAATTTTGATGGGGCGAGTATAGCACAAATTATGCAAAAGGTAAGTCTTTTTGTGCGTTAAAAGATAAAATGGGTTTGAAGTCAAAATCTTCATTAGGAAGATTGCCGGAAGCCGGGCTTGTTGATTGGTGATAACTCGGGCTGTTTTGAGCAATTTGTTTGACATTTTGGTAAAATTGCAGGGGGATAAAATGTCCTTCAATTGTGTAAGGCTCGGCCCATAAATGCAAGCCGGATACAACTAAGCTTGACCAGAAAAAAGTGCGGATAATAAAGGTGCTGCCGCAACTGGCTGAAATGCGGGGAATGAAGCTGACAGCCAAACAGAGCCAAAGCAGAATTAGGAGGCTGAAAGCAATAGTGGGTGGGGTCATGTAGGTTTGAGCGAATTCAAGCATATATAGGGGATTGTGATAAAGATTGCTCAGAAGTGCGTTGTCGATAGGAGAATCGAAAATCAGTCGATGGCAGAGGTCAAGCCATAAGGGAAAGTATAAGCCCAGTGCCAATAAAATGGTATAGATAAAGCTAAATGACGGAAATAAAATATAAGGGGCGGTTAATACGGCAGCTGCCAAAAAAGCAAAGCCTAAATCAGGTGCGGTTTGCAGAGATTCATTGAGCAAAACCGGAAGAGTGGTATAGGCCAGAAGAAATAAAATATTTAGCAGTTGTTTGGGCATTAATTTTCACGAAAAAGGTTAAAATCTGCCATAGAGTATAAGTGGATAGGGTGAAGATATGGTTAAAAATATGTATTTAAGGAAAAGCTTATGGAAAAAATTTTAGGGTTAAAAAAAACGCCATAAAGGCGCATTTTTGTTTTTAATGGTGCGAGAGGCGAGACTTGTTCTGGCTCGTAGGGCTCACAAGGTTCGCCAACTCGCTGCGGTCACTTGTTTTTTAATCTTTGTTTGGGCAATTTACATTGCCTGCACAAAGATAACAAAACTACGCCTCTTGCGGTAAAAAACACCGGAGCAACGGTGTTTTTTATCCTCGAGCCCGACCCACTGATTACAAATCGACTGCGCTTGTAAAATATTATCTTTATAAATCAATATGTTAATCTTAAAATTTTAGTTATTTTTTTTGCTCGGCTACCACCGAGCTACCAAGCTAAAACAAGCTACTAACAGCTTGTTACAAGAAATAAGACGCCAAAAATTTTGACTTTGTAGACAATAAAAAAAAGGAAGCATTAAAGCTCCCTCTTTTTCTACTTTTTGACAATTACGTAGGCCACCGGTTTAAAATCTTTTTGGCGATAATACATCTCTTGGGCTAGATTATAACCACGAATTTTGATAGTTAGTGAATAGTAGGTTTGAAAAGCCGTAATTTTAAGATTGCCGCGATGAGAAAATTCACGACCGACAATCACCGCAGGAAAAACTTTTGCCTCTTCATTTGGCAAATCCAAACACCCATTCGGGACAATGACAAGTTCGCCTATTTGATTTTCAGTAAATTTTACGCCGCCTTTTATTGGCAAAGAATCTTCCCATAAACCGCTCTCTTGAAAAGAATTTTTCTTTTCATAATTTGCAAAATTTATGCGTCCCACAAAAGGAATTTGCAACCAACAATCAGCCATGCGCTTGCCATGCAGTACTTCATTCTCATTACATAATCCGATTGATGTAACAAGCGGAATTATTGGTTCAAACAAAAATTCAGCCAAATAATGATGACCATAGCGTTCAAGCAGCCAGTTTTGAATAAGATTAAATGCCCCTTTGCCGCTTTGAGCCGTCCCGATACATTCAAAGAAATTAATCACATAATGGATATCACTATCAGTATCGAAAATAACATCAACAAAGCCGACAGCTTTGGCAACATCTTCCGTAATTTTCAAATCTGCATCAACATAACAAAGGTCGTTGAGCAATTTTTTGCGTTTATTATTATCCATAATTAGTAATATTTAATAGTTTGACATAATGATAATTAATTGCCTTCAACTTATCATTTTTATCAAAAATATCAATAAAAAATCCCAGCGCAAATAAAAATTGCGCAACATATTGTAATATTCAACTTGATAAAAGAACAATCCCTTGAAACTCAAGGAGAATTTGAATCTGGCTAAGTGGGTCGGAAGTTCTACCTCTTGTCGACTTTAAAAATAAAAAAACGCCATAAAGGCGTATTTTTGTTTTTAATGGTGCCGACAGAGAGACTTGAACTCCCGACCCACTGATTACAAATCAGTAGCTCTACCAACTGAGCTATGTCGGCACTGCTAAAGTGTATAGTATGCTTTTATTTGATTGTCAACAGAATTTTACACTTCTTGATAAATTGATAGTTTGTTAAAGTTTATTCGCTATCATAACCTACGAATCTTTTGTTGCAGGAGAAGAATATGAATCTACACAACCACGGCGGCTCTCTCGAGGCGGTGATTGATAAAATGCCCGATGAGTCTAATTTTCAGATGGCGGCTGAGCTATTCCAGCTCATCAGCGACCCAACCAGACTCAAAATCTTGTGGTTGTTGTGCCATTGTGAGGTGTGTGTAAATAATATTGGTGTGGCGGTGGATATGAGCTCTCCGGCAGTGTCGCACCATTTGCGATTGTTAAAACAAGCCGGCTTGATTGAAGCGCGCCGCGAGGGAAAAGAAATGTATTATCGCTTGGCTGATGCCCCTAAGGCGCAGTTGCTGCACAAATCTATTGATGATATTTTTGATATTAGTTGTCCATCACACTCGATTAAATAATCGTTTAATTGTTCTTGACAAGTGAGTTTTTTAGGTATACAATTAAACATATATTTAATTGTTTAATGGAGCGACAAATGCGTAAGGTATTTCAATTAGAAAATTTGGACTGTGCTAATTGTGCGGCCAAAATTGAGCAGGCAATCAGCAAAATTGCCGGAGTGTCAAAGGCTAGTGTATCGTTTATGGCTCAGCGATTGGAGATTGAGGCTGAAGGTGATATTGAGGATTTGATGCCTTTGGTGAAGAAGGAGATTGCTCGTGTGGAGCCGGATTGTGAAATTGTAGAGTAAGGGCAGAAAAATGAATAACAAACTTCGGAAAAAGTTGCATAAAATTATAGCCGCGGCAGTTTTGTTTGTGGCGGCGATGTTCTTGGGGCAATGGTCTTATGTGCAGGCGGCAATGTTTGTGACGGCTTATTTGCTGACCGGTGCCGAGATTATTGCTAAAGCTTGGCGGGGAATGAAGTCCGCACAGATTTTTGATGAAAACTTTTTGATGGCAGTAGCAACTTTCGGAGCTTGGGGTTTGGGAGAATATTCCGAGGCGGTGGCGGTGATGCTGTTCTTCCAAATCGGGGAGTTCTTCCAGAGTTATGCAGTCAATAAATCGCGGGCGTCAATTGCGTCGTTAATGAATATTCGCCCCGATTATGCCCGAATCCGTCGCGGAACAAAGTGGCAGGAAGTCAGCCCAGAGGAAGCCAAAGTCGGTGATATCATCCTCATCCGCCCAGGAGAGAAAATCCCACTAGATGCGGTGGTTGTCAAGGGTACATCAACCATTAATACCTCAGCGTTGACCGGTGAGGCAATGCCGTCAGATGTGAGCGTCGGGAGTGAGATTATCAGCGGGTGTGTGAATATTTCAGGCTTGTTGGAGGCTAAGGTCAGCAGCCCGTACGGCGAATCTACCGTGGCTAAAATTTTGAACTTGGTGGAAAATGCCAGCTCTCGCAAAGCCGTGATGGAAAACTTTATTACGCGTTTTGCCCGTTATTATACTCCGGTTGTGGTCTTGGCCGCGGCAGTATTGGCCTTTTTACCGCCGTTGATTTGGCCGGAGGAGCGCTTGGTCGACTGGGGGTATCGGGCAATGACTTTCTTGGTGATTTCATGTCCGTGTGCATTGGTGATTTCTATTCCGCTGAGCTTTTTCGGCGGTTTGGGTGCAGCTTCAAAAAACGGTGTGTTGGTAAAAGGCAGTAATTATCTTGAGGCTTTGTCAATGGCTAAATATGTGGCTTTTGACAAAACCGGTACTTTGACCGAAGGCGTATTCCATGTGGAAAAAATTGTGCCCCAAAAGTGGTTAGACAGTTCTAAATTGCTGGAATATGCCGCTTATGGTGAGGCTTATTCGCATCACCCAATCGGGGAATCTATTCGCAAAGCTTATGCTAAAGAGCTGGATTTGACCCGCTTGGATCAGGCTGAAGAAGTCGCCGGTTTGGGACTGAAGGTCAAATTGGATGGGCAAGATATCTTAATCGGAAATGATAAATTTATGCGCCAAAACGGCATAACCGCGGAGATAAACGAAAGTTTCGGTACGGCGGTTTTGGTGGCCGTGGATGGCAAGTATGCCGGATATTTGCTGATTGCCGATAAGCTGAAAACCGGAGTAACCGAGGCTATCAAAATGCTCAGAGCTTGTGGAGTTGATAAAATGGTTATGCTGAGCGGCGATCGTCCGGCTGAAGTAGCTCGTATTGCCAAGCAGGCCGGTGTGGACGAGGCTTATGGGGCTTTGTTGCCGGCAGACAAAGTGGCAAAGGTGGAGGAGTTGAAAACCTCAGTCACCGGCAGCGGGCGTTTGTTGTTTGTGGGTGATGGTGTGAATGATGCTCCGGTATTGGCTCTGGCTGATGTCGGGGTAGCCATGGGCGGCATTGGTTCAGATGCGGCGATTGAGGCTGCTGATGTGGTGATTATGAATGATGATTTGCGCAAGTTGCCGCAGGCAATGATGATTGCTCGTAAGACGATTGTGATTGCACGAGAAAATATTGTGTTTGCGCTGGGCGTCAAGCTGTTGGTCTTGGGCTTGGGGGCGTTTGGATTGGCATCAATCTGGGCGGCAGTATTCGCTGATGTTGGAGTATCGGTGATTGCTATTCTTAATGCTATGCGCGCATCAAGCTGCCGCCACGATGCTCGTGGAGCCATTGGTTAGCGGTATCTTACGCGGAGTTTTAATTAGTCGCGACCACGGTGCCCGTGCAAGCTGTGCCAGCTTGACCCCCTAATCTAGCTGTTGGCAGATAGGGGCAGAGGAACGAACTGCGTTCGGAAGCTGTGCCAGCTTCACCCCCTAAGTTAGTTGTTACTTGTTCCGCGTTTTAATTATTCGCGATGCTTAGATGGTGCCGGTGTCGGGTTTTGGGCACTGGATCCCCGGGTCAAGCCCGAGGATGACAGTGCGGATAAAGGGATAAAAACCTAATAAGAAGCGAGCACCGGGCGGAAGCGGGTGCCGCTTCACCCACTAGGTTTGCTGTTGGCAGATAGGGGCAGAGAAAGCGCGATGCTCAGATAGTGCTTGTGGTGAGGATTTTATTAATGCTAAAAAAACAGGGTGGTTTTAGCCGCCCTGTTCTTTTGTATCTAGTTGCTCTTGGGGTTTTGTGCCTCAGGAGATTTTTTTAAGGCTTTAAGCTTTTCGGCCAGACGTTCTGCCAAAATCTTTTTGATGCTGATGGAGCGAGTAATCTTGTGGTAGCTCTCATAGCTAATCAGCACAATGCCCGATACAATCAGCGGTAAAAGATAATAAATAATGCGGTAGGCTATCAGCGCGCCAAAAAGGTGAGCCGGATTGTGGTCTCCGGGGACTATTAATAAAAATAATCCTTCAAATACGCCCAGTCCTCCGGGGACTTGAGAGAATACACCCAATACCTGCGCGATGATAAATACGCCGATAAAAGTATCAAACGGAATGGGCATAAACGGGGTTAAAACAAAATACAGCACCATTGAGGCGAGCAAGATATCTGCCCCTCCGATAAATACTTGAGCCAGAGCCATGCGGAAAGACGGAATGTCAAACTCAACATCTTTGATGATGATGGGTTTTTTGTAAAACAGGCTGGCGCCAAAATAAATGGCTAAGCCAATGGCGGAGACAATCGTGGTCAACGTGGTGGTGAATTTAGAAACGCTGCCGGCGCCAAAAGCGTGGTTGGGGGTCAAAAAGTAGCCGATGATAATTAAAAAGAAACAGGCAACCAAATAAGTAAAGCCGGAAAAGGTTACCATACGGACAATCTCGGACCCGTGGAAACGCCAGCGGGTATAAATACGATAGCGGATGGCGCCGCCGGAAACAATGGCGTGGCCGGCGTTGTTGCTGACTGAAAAGCCAATGAAACCGGCAAAAATCCACTTCCACGGGGCTAGCTTTTGGCGGTTGATGTAGTGCAAAGCCAGATAGTCATAAGAAGACAAAGCTACATAACCTAAAAACGAGGCTAAGCAAGCCATCAGCAAGTTGTGCTTGGGAATGCTGAACAAGGCTTGTTTGATGTCAGCCAACTCGTATTTAGAAAGCTGCAAATATATCATGTAGGCGGCAAGTCCGAAAAAAAACAGTCCAGCCCAGGAAACGGCTTTTTTTAACATACGTTTGACTTGAAATGACATAATCTTTATACCTCTGGTTTTAAGAATCGTTACAACTGTTACAAATTATATATATGAACTGTGGTAAATGGCAACTGTTACCGTATAGTTTTTAAGCATTATCTTTATAATGGGGCGCAGGCTTGCTCCAACCAGGTGCGGGCACCGTTGTCTAATAGCGGTGATATGGTCTGCCAAACGCGCTTATGGTAGCGGTTGAGCCAGTCGAGCTCAGCGGCGGAAAGCAGCGATTTGTTAATCAGTCGGCGGTCATAGGGGACCAAGGTCAGTGATTTGAAGGCTAAAAATCCTTCATGCTCGGCGGGGATTATTTCGGCCAGGTTTTCAATGCGAATCCCATAGCGGTCGGTGAGGTAATATCCGGGTTCGATTGAGGTTATCATGCCTTGTGACAAAGGATAAAGGCTGTAAGACTTGGCTATGCCAATCGGGCCTTCATGCACGTCTAAAAAGCAGCCTACGCCGTGGCCGGTGCCATGGTTGTAGTCCAGACCTTGCTGCCATAAGGGGCGGCGGCAGACGGAATCCAGCAGGCGTCCGCCGGTGCCTCGCGGAAAAATGGTGTCAAAAAGGTCAATATGGCCTTTGAGTACAAGAGTATAATTGTTTATCATCTCAGGGGTGGGGGTGCCAATGGCAAGAGTACGAGTGATGTCGGTGGTGCCGTCTTGATATTGAGCACCGCTGTCAATCAGCAACAGAGAGTTCTTCTCAAGCGGGGCGTTGCTTTGTGCGGTGGGATGATAATGGATTATGGCGCCATGAGCTCCGGAGGCGACTATAGTATCAAAGCTCTCGGAGTAGAACAAGTCTTGCTCGGCACGGAGCTCGCGAATCTTGGCGGCAATGTCAAGCTCGGTTAAGGGAATAGTGGCAGAGTTGAGCTCAAGCCAGTGCAAAAAGGTTATCATTGCGGCGGCGTCGCGTTGATGAGCGGCGTTGATGCCCTGCAACTCAACCGGATTTTTGATGCATTTTTGCTCGGCAGCGGTATCAGCTGCATGGCGCAGAGTGATTTTGTATTTGTCTGCAAGAGCGGCGATTTGCTCCGGACAGGAGGCAAAGTCAACCCCCAAAGTTTGGCGTTTGTAGGTCGACAAACAGCGCGGAAGTTCAGATATATCATAACAGTTAAGTCCGGCCAGAGCAGGATTGTCGGTCAGATGATGCCGATAGGCAAACAGGCTGACGCGGCCGTCTTTGTCAACCAGAGTATAGCCGCGGAGCAAAGGTGTATAAGGCAGGCTGTGGGCTCTGAGATTGAGCAGCCATGAGGAGCTGTCGGCCGCCGTAAACAAATAGGCGTCTAAATTTTGCTCTTGCAGAAAGGTGAGTACGGAAGAAATTTTTTCATCACGAGAGATGCCGCAATATTCGCCGGCGTGGGCAAAAATATCAGAGCAGGGGGCTTGCGGGTTGATGCCTAAGTCTTGCAAAGGAAGAGAAGATATGCGGCATTGGGGGAGTTGTTGCTCCCATTTTTGGAAATTGCGGAGGCTGATGAGCCACGGGTCAAAGCCGAGTTTGAACTTGGGGGGAAGATGATTCTTCATCCACTCTAAAGGAGTGATATGTTGAGTGGTGGTGCAGATGATGCCGACTTGGGAGAGGTCAACCTCACGCGAAGCTTGCAGCTCATAGCGGCCGTCAACAAACAGCACTGATTTGCCGTGGGTGAGTATCAACAAATTGCCGGCTGAGCCGCTGAAACCGGTCAGTTCGGAAAGCAGGTTTTCTTCCGGCAAGATGTCTTCTTGGCCGATGAACAGATTGCCGCGTGGCAAAAAATAACCATCAAGTTTGTGTTTGTTAAGGAGTTTGATAAAGTCATTCAAGTGCATGTTATTTCTCCATTACGGCGGCGCGCCAGTCATCAATCTTGTAAAGTTGTTTGAGTTTGAGGCCTTGTTGCTGGTGGGCGGTGATGACCCAGTCTTCCTGCTCGGCAACGAATCCGGACAAAATGCAAACGCCGCCCTCATGCAGGGATTGGTATAATTGCGGCGCCATGTCAATCAACGGGCGAGCCAAGATGTTGGAAAATACCAAATCATAAGGGGCGTGGGAGTGCACCAACTTGGAATCGTAGCCAACACTTTGGGCTACGCTCAAATTGTGCTCAATATGATTGGTGGCGGCGTTTTGCATAGTAACAATTACGGCTTCGTCATCAATATCAACTGCGGTAATTTTGCAGCCCTTGGGCCAGAGCTTGGCCGCGGCCAGCGCCAAAATGCCCGAGCCGGTGCCCATGTCTAAAATCCGCTTGGGGTGGAAACCTTGGTGGTACAAATCACACAGAGCCTCAATGCAGCAGCGAGTGGTCGGGTGCTCAGAACCAAAGGCCGTGGCGGCATAAATTTGCAGCGGAATCTTATCAGTCTTGGGAGCAGTGTGCTCGTGGATGCCGTAAATCAGGAAGTCGGCAATCTCAACCGGAGCAAACTCTATGACATAATCTTTTAGCCAATTGGAGCTCTCAAGCAGCTTTTTTTCATAAGCGGGAATCGTTATTCCGCGGAGGGCGGCTTCCTCTTTAAAAGCGGCTTCATCAAAGCTCATATCTGCGTAAGCCGAGATTTGCTCCGCCCCGTCGTCGGTGTAGTCTAAGCTTGAGGTGCTGAAATAATCTTCGATAAAATTACTGAAATCTGCCGGATAAAAGTCTGTACTTGCAAATATAAGCTGCCAGCAGCTGCCGCCTTTGGGTGTATTATTCATGTTTGTTTTTTTCCTACTAATAACTGCTAAAGATTTGTTTACTATATTTGGTTTATGATTATAATAGCTAATAATAAATAATATTTTAATTTTGTACAGAGTTGAAAAATGAAAAAATTTGCGGTTGTTTTGGGGGCTTTGTGTTTGTCTTCATGTTTGTATGCGGGCGATGTGTCCGTGTGGGATGAGCGTAACCAGTTTGTGGAACGTTTCAATTCTTATCCGATTGAGTTTTTTGCTCAGGAGCCGCTGCTCTTGAAAACCGACTATATTACCGAAAATAGTCGGCGTGAAAATGAGCTGCTGACCGCTTATACCGGATATTCGATGCTCTCAACCAAGACTTTTCGCAAAGATTATATGATTTCTGATAAAGTATATGCCGCTATGGATGGCGGAATGGTTGGTGTCGGGGCGCCATTTATGTTCAAAAATAATGAGGAGCGCTCTATTATCGGGCAATCGCGAATCGATAATGAGGATTTTGTGCTCGTCCCGACTGATTTGGAGAGCTTTGTTTTGTTAGTTAGGCGTGATGGTACGGTTTATGACTTTCCGGGACAGATACGCCACAAGCGCTTAGTATTGCTTGATGATCCGGTTTTGCCGACGCCTAGCAACTTCCATTTTAAGCCGGTGACCGTGACACAGGTGGAAAGCTCAAAACCCGAGATGGGATTTGATTTGCGCTATGACGGGATTAATAACGGCAAGATGATTTTTAACTATATGACTTATGACCCTAATGGTGGGGCTACCGGTGCTTTTGAGGTGTTGACTTTTCCGCTCAAGGCCGGAACTTATCGCATTAACACTATTGTTTTGAAGGTGGTTAGTGCGAGCAGAGAGAAGATTGATTATATGATACTGAATTACTAGTCCATGTATGGGGCAAGCTTCGCAGGGGGAGTTTGCTCTTCAGGTGTCATGCTTGGAAGCTGAGGCAGCTTCACCCCCTAGGTTTGCGGTAGCCTGCGCTGTGCTACAGAAGGCGCGATGCTTAGATAGAGTATGCGGATTGTTGGTGTGGTTGTACACGTCGCTCAAAAATCCCTGCGCAGCACACCTAAATATCAAACTCTTGGATTCTATGTTTTAAAAGGCTCGTCGTGATACGGCGAGCCTTAGGGTTAGTTGTTGAGAGATAGGGGCAGGGGAGGTGCGATGCTTGGGTTGTGCCGGTGTTGGGTTTTGGGCACTGGATCCCCGGGGCAAGCCCGAGGATGACAGTGTCGGTAGTGGTATAAAAACCTAGAAAGCGAACACCGGCCGGAAGCGGGTGCCGCTTCACCCACTAGGTTAGCTGTTGGCAGATAGGGGCAGAGGACGAACTGCGTTCGCACCGTGCCGGTAGAGGGATAAAAACCTAGAAAGCGAGCACCGGCCGGAAGCGGGTGCCGCTTCACCCACTAGGTTAGCTGTTGGCAGATAGGGGCAGAGGAACGAACTGCGTTCGCATCGTGCCGGTAGTGGGATAAAAACCTAGAAAGCGAGCACCGGGCGAACGGAGAGGTTGCTGTAGTAGTTGGTCTTATAGTCGTAGCTCATATTGAACGAACCACTCGTATTGGCGCCGAAGTACCACGCGAGGTAGTCGGAGTACTCAGACGACGACCAAACGTTCTCATAAGAATAGGAAGGTTGTCCGCCATATCCTAATTTAGTGCCTCCGGCAATGGTGATACCGGCATTGACTTTGGCGAAATTGACGGAATTATTAAGGTTGTTAAGCAAATCGTGTGACGGCAAACACCATTTTTTACCGCTCGGAGTACCGGTTGGTTTATAATTATTTGCTGCATTAGCAGCCGCAAAGCGGCTGCCTTTAGCTACCAGCTTTTGAGT
>CALXRR010000046.1 GCA_944390905.1 uncultured Alphaproteobacteria bacterium | reverse complement strand
CTTTCTAGGTTTTTATACCACTACCGGCACTGTCATCCTCGGGCTTGACCCGGGGATCCAGTGCCAAGAACTCAACATCGGCACCATGCAAGCACCGCGGTTAATTAAAACACGGAACAATCAACAGCTAGATTAGGGGGTGAAGCTGCTACAGCTTCCGGCCGGTGCTAGCTTTCTAGGTTTTTATCCCCCTATCGGAACTGTCATCCTCGGGCTTGACCCGGGGATCCAGTGCCAAGAACTCAACATCGGCACCATGCAAGCACCGCGGTTAATTAAAACACGGAACAATCAACAGCTAGATTAGGGGGTGAAGCTGGCACAGCTTCCGTCCAGTCATGGCATTTTAGATTCTCAACAAGGGCAGGATGTAAGCAACGCGCCTTCCCTGCCCCAATCACTCAACAGCTAACCTAGGGTTCCACGGGCACCGTGGCGGCACCCGCTTCCAGCTAACCTAGGGTTCCACGGGCACCGTGGCTGGCACAACCCAAGCAACGCGCTTTCTCCGCCCCTTTCTTAAACCATTAGTATTTATTTCGCAACCTCTTTCAGCGCCGCATACAACGCATCATAATCCGGATGGTTCGTAACTTCCGGCACATATTCCACATAGCGGATAACGTTATCGGCATCAACCACAAATACGGCGCGCGCCAACAGCTCCAAACCTTCAATCAGCGTACCGGTAGCTTTGCCGAATGAGCGCTTTTGGTAATCCGACAAAGTTTTAACCGCAGCCACACCGGCGGCTCCGCACCAACGAGCCTGAGCAAAAGGCAAATCCATACTAACCGCATAAATTTTTACCCCTGCCAACTCAGCTGCTTTTTTATTAAAATTGCGAATTTCCATATCGCACACACCGGTGTCCAAAGACGGCACACAGGCAAACACTCTCACTCCGTGCAAATCAGCCCCTTTAACCTCGGCCAAACCATTGTCCACCACTTCAAAGTCCGGCATTTTATCACCGACTTTAAGCATCTTACCATAAAGCTTGAGCGGATTACCCTGCATCGTAATAACCATATTTTTTCTCCTTATAAAAATAACTCTAACTATTATATAAGGACTACATCTCCCAAAAGCAAATTTAAAAAACCACCCTCCACATAAAAAAAAGCGCCCTATCAACAATAGAGCGCTTAGTCTAGCTATCCTCAAAACAGGCTTTTTAGCGAAGGACTGCACCGCCGGCAACTTTCTTGCCGACCTCGACTTCAACCTTTTTCATAAGGGTCTCAATCTCTTTGTCAGTCAGCGTCGCCTCTTTGGGCTGGAAGGTCAACGCAATCGCAATCGACTTTTTGCCGGCCGGAAGATTTTCACCTTCATACACGTCAAAAACTCTAACCTCGCTGATAAGGTTGCGATCCGCATTTTTTGCCGCCGCCACCACACTCGCCGCCGGCACTGACTTGTCAACCACAAAGGCCAAATCTTTGTCCACCGGCTGGAATTGCGACAACTCCAACTTTTTGCGTGCTTTGTCATGAGCCGCCCTCGGCAGAGGAATATTGGTCAAATTGACCTCAAATGCTACTACCCGCTGCTTAATGCCGAATTTTTTCAAAATCATCGGATGCAGCTCACCAAAATAAGCCAACACATTTTTACCCAAGCGCAAAGTACCGCTGCGCCCCGGATGATAATACTTCGGCGCATCATTGGTAATCTGAGCATTTTCCCACGGACCGTTAGCCGCGGCAATAGCGGCCAAAGCATCAGCCTTAGCATCAAACACATCATAAGGCCGCACATCGCCAATCCAGTTTTTCTTGGCGGTCATACCTGAGCGTACACCTCCGGCAACTTGGTCTTGCTCTCCCGGATTACGCCCATAGAAAGCCGGCCCAACTTCAAACAAAGCCAAATTATCATACCCTCGGGCAATATTATTTTTTACCGCTAACAACAAATTCGGCAATATTGACGGGCGCATTTCATCAAGCTCCGCCGTAATTGGATTATACAACAGCACAGCATCTTCATTTTGGCGAAAATCTTTAGCCAGTTTTGAATCGGTAAAACTCCAGGTAACCGTTTCCAACATTCCGCGAGAAGCCAACTCGTGCTTAACCGTAACCGCACGCTGCTGAGCCGGAGATAATACCTGCTTGGGGAATTTGCCATGCGGCAAAGTCTCTGCCGGAATTTTATCCAAACCAATCATCCGCACAATTTCTTCCACCAAATCGTGCTCACCTTCAATATCGCCTCTCCAAGTCGGCGATACTGCCTTTACCCGCTCACCTTCATCGCTAACCTCAAACCCAAGCTTATGCAAAATATCCATAATCTGAGTTTTAGAAACCTCGATACCGACAAAATCTTTCATTCTTGACGGACGGATATAAGCACACTTCGGCTCAAAGTTTTCCACACCGGCAATTTCCGGTTCCGATACTTCACCACCGCAAATTTCCGTAATCAGCTGCACAGCATAATCAGAGCCCCAAACATTTGACTTCGGGTCGACCCAACGTTCATAACGATAGCGAGAATCAGAATCAATCTGGAACTTGCGTCCGGTACGCGCAATCACCAACGGATTAAACAACGCACATTCCACCAACACATTGGTCGTCTCTGGCTGGCAGCCTTTTTCGGCACCGCCCATAATACCGCCCAAGCATTGGATTCCCTCATCATCGCAAATTCCTAAAGATTTGCTGTCCAAGGTGTATTCTTTATCTTCGAGCGATACAAACTTTTCACCGTCTTTAGCCATCCGTACCGTAATATTACCTTTGAGCTTATCCGCATCAAACACATGCAGCGGACGTGCCATATCATAATTGATGTAATTGGTAACATCGACCAAAGGTGAAATTGAGCGCAAACCAATAGCCGCCAAGCGGTCTTTCATCCACTTCGGGGTTTGGGCTTTATTGTTAACACCTTTGATATAGCGCCCGACATATACCGGACAAGCGTCCAAATCATCGATTCTAATTTTTATCGGAGAAGCAAAAGTGCCGTTTTTGTGCTCAATTTTTAGCGGCTTCAAATGTCCCAGTCCGGCAGCAGCCAAATCACGGGCAATACCTCTTACGCCAAGACATTCGGCACGGTTCGGCGTAATTGAAATCTCAATCACGGGGTCAATCGGTAGCACCTCTTTAGCCGGTACGCCGACCGGTGTCGATGCATCAAGCTCAATAATTCCGCTGTGGTCTTCACCAATACCGAGCTCTTTTTCGGAGCACATCATACCAAAGCTTTCTACCCCGCGGATTTTACCAACCTTAAGCACTTCATTAAAAGCCGGAATCACCACACCGACCGGAGCCAGCACCCCAATCATTCCCTGATGACAATTTGGCGCTCCGCACACAATCTGCAAAGTTTCTTTACCGTTATTGACTTTCAGCAAATGCAAATGGTCAGAATCCGGATGCATATCACAAGACTCAACTTTTGCTGTCACAAAACCATCGAGCTGTGCCGCCGGATTAAACACCTCTTCTACTTCCAAACCGATTTTGGTTAAGGTCTCGGCAATTTCATCAACACTGGCCTCAGTGTCCAAATGCTCTTTTAACCACGATAAACTGAATTTCATCTTGCACTGCCTCCATTATTACTCAAACCACCGGTCATTGATGAGAAGTCTAACGGATTAAATCCGTAATGCTTCAACCACCTTACATCAGACTCAAAAAATGTTCTTAAATCCGGAATCCCGTACTTCAACATTGCCAAGCGGTCAATTCCCATACCAAAGGCAAATCCCTGATATTCATCTGGGTCAATTCCTCCGGCACGCAACACATTCGGATGTACCATACCGCAACCCAAAATTTCCAGCCAGTCGGTACCGGCACCAATTTTCAGCTCTGATTTGGTCTTCAAACAACCGATATCCATCTCGGCCGAAGGCTCCGTAAACGGGAAGTACGACGGACGATACCGTACTGGAATTTCATCCAACTCAAAAAACGCCTTTACAAAGTCATACAAGCATCCTTTCAAATGCGCCATGGTAATATTTTTATCAATTACCAATCCCTCAACCTGATGGAACATCGGAGTATGAGTAGCATCATAATCTGAGCGATAAGTCCGCCCCGGAGCAATAATTCTGATAGGTGGCTTTTTGCTTTCCATCGTACGGATTTGCACCGGCGAAGTATGAGTCCTGACCACATAGCTGTCATCAAAATCATCACTGTTTTTGTTAGGAATATAGAAAGTATCCTGCATCTGGCGAGCCGGATGGTTAGCCGGCATATTCAATGCATTAAAGTTATGGAATTGGTCTTCGATATCCGGCCCTTCCGCCACTTCAAAACCCATTTCACCAAAGATAGCTACTACCTCTTCATAGATTTTTGATACCGGATGAATCCGACCTTGCGCCTCATCTCTAATCGGCAAAGTCACATCAATAGTTTCCTTAGCCAATTTTTCATTCATCTCTTTTTCGGCCAGTTCGTTACGACGGTGTTCCAATGCCTGTTCGATTTCGGCTTTCAAAACATTGAGCTTTTTACCTATTTCGATTTTTTGTTCCACCGGCAAAGCACCCATACCTTTCATCAGCTCGGTAACTTTGCCTTTTTTGCCCAAAGCGGCCACTCTGGCCTCGTCCCAAGCTTTCAAATCCTGAGCCTGAGCAATGGCGGCCAAAATCTCAGCCTTCAAACTTTCTAAATTTTCCATATTTCCTCACAAAAATCTTAAACCGAAACTTTAAATTAGCGGAGCAATCCGCCTTAAAACAATGACGATTTAAATTTCATTTAAAACGCAAAAGAGTCAACCCGAAACCCTCTGGGTCAACTCTTTTGAAACTTTCAAACTCTGATATGTAATATTGCTTTACTTTAAGGCAATGTTTACTTATTCAGGGCGCTTTTCGCAGCTTCAACCAGCTTAGCGAAATTAGCAGGCTCTTTCAAAGCGATATCAGCAAGGACTTTTCGGTCGAGTTCGATGCCGGCTTTTTCGAGCCCGCTCATAAATCGAGAGTAAGTCATATCATTCAGACGAGCCGCAGCATTAATTCTTTGAATCCACAAAGATCTAAAGCTTCTTTTCTTGGCTTTTCTGTCGCGATAAGCATATTGGAGAGCTTTTTCAACTTTTTCTACGGCAACTCTGAATACGTTATTAGAACGACCTCTGTAACCTTTAGCCATAGATAAAATCTTTTTGTGACGAGCGTGAGCTGTCATACCTCTTTTAACACGAGACATCTAACATTCCTCCTTAAATATATGGCATAAATTGTTTAACAATTTTGACATCGGACTCATTAACCAAAGTGGTACCGCGAGCCTGTCTTTTCATTTTGGTGCCTTTGTTAAAGAGCAAGTGTCTCTTGTTGGCAAAATTTCTTTTCAGTTTACCTGTTCCGGTAACGCTGAAACGCTTTTTAGCAGCGCTTTTAGTTTTCAATTTAGGCATTTTGCTTCCTTTCACAAGTTATCATTCGGATGCATTACGGACGCTTAGGCATGCCATTCAGCCAGATTCGTCCCATCATCAAGAGCATTTATACACTATTTTTCCCAAATTGCAAGCATTTTTTTGCACAAAAAAAAGAAGGAGAGAACCACAGCCCCGCCAACGAAACTGTTTTTCTTCACCTTCCTTTTTTAGATGACTAAAAATTTTATTCTACTTTCAGTAACAGCATCACCTTTTTATGGTATTCCGGCGCTTTACATAATACATTTCTGTTTCCCCTCCAACATATTCACTCTATTTTGTCAACCTAGACAAACAACAAAAAAGGCGCCGCCATCTGGCGACACCTTTTATTTCCACAAAATGATTAAATTTTAATTTTCAAAAACGGATAAAATTTCCTTACATACGCCCTAACCAAAAAGTCACGCTGGCTGTCATAGAGTTTTTTCCAATCATCATCATTCAAAACCCCATTATACCGCAAAACACAATTAAAGCACTGTTCAGAAAGCTTTCCTTCACACAATCCATTAACCAGCAAATTCTTAGCAGCATACAAACACCCACTTCCACACTTGCAAGATGCTTCCAAAATCATGCATAGAATATCCTCCGGAATTTTACCATTCAACACACCGCGAACCACGAGGTATAGCTCCTCCCCGGAAAATACATATCGCATTTTTACCATCTTTCGCAGCACGCCAAGCAAAGTCTTACCCTCTATCACATCGCTGATAATTTCATCTTTGCAAAGCACCGGCAACTGGCGTTCAATTCCGCAGTTCAATATATCGCTGACCATCTGTCCATCCAAACGACGCATAAGAATCAATTGCTGAACATAGCTCCACAAAAAAATCTTGCTCTCAAGCAAATCTTCCCATTCTCGTTTAGGAATAATTTTCTGCTTAACACATTCAATCAGCAACCAGATCTGTGCCCGCACATCATCCTCACCACCGCACAAATTATTATTTTTGCGCAGCAGCTCCACTACTCTCACCGATAGTTTTTTCTCGATCACATGCCGCAACAACATCGCCACCATTTTTCCGGGAAACAAATATCCTCTTTCCAGCATAGCTATCAAAATATCCGAAGATATATTTTCACGATTCAGAACACCTTTTACTACCTCTCTTTTATCTTTAATTGACAACTTTTTTCCGGATTTAATCCAAAGCGCCAAATCCTCATTAATTGTAGAGGCACTAAAATCCAAACCGTTTATTTGCAAGTCACACAAGCGCTGTTTTTCACGCTCAAGCAGTTCTTTTTCCTGAGCGATTTGAGCATCAATTTCAGCCATTTTTGCACTAGATAATCTTTTTGTTTTCATAAAAAATAATATTAAAATGATACACTAAAATAATAAGATTGAATTTTCTCATCTATCACTGCTTTTGCATTTTGTCAATACAAACAACAAAAAAGGCGCCGCCATCCGGCGACACCCCTTTTATCAAAAAAACAAAACTCACTTTTCAGCAGCAGCCCTTTGTGCATCTAAAAACTTTGCCAAATCTTCCTGCGTAATTTTCCCATCATCATCGGCATCCATCGCCTTAAACTGCTCTTCCGGAGTTCTATAAGCACCTTTTTTTCGCAAATAACGATTCCTCTGCTCCACATCTTTAGTCATTCGCTGATTTTTGAACTCCTCCAAAGTCAGCTTTCCATCACCATCAGCATCTTGATTCTGAAACATATAAGCACTGACCTTTGTCCCTCTGCTTTTAACATCAGCCGGAGCTTTATACTTTGCCTCTGCCACTGCAGACAACAACATCCCCAAACTCAACACCGCCACCAAGAACTTAAGCATGCTTCCCTCCTAATAAAAATTTTTACTAACTACCACGCGACCGCCCGCATCAATTTTTTGCGGCTGGCTCAAATCAATCAACCTACCTTCCTGCAACCTGATTTTACGATCCATCCGGTCAGCCAGCTCAAAGTTGTGCGTTGCCACCAAAGCAGATAGACCCGTCTCTTTAATAATATTCACCAACTCCGCAAATACAATATCCGATGTTTTAGGATCCAAGTTTCCGGTAGGCTCATCAGCCAACAACAACTTCGGAGCATTAGCCAACGAACGCGCTATAGCCACCCGCTGTTGCTCTCCGCCCGACAACTCGCTCGGCCGATGTTTAAATCGCTTTTCAAGTTTCATACATGAGAGCAACCATTCCGCCCGCTCCCGTGCACCCTTAGGCGACACCCCTGCAATCAACTGTGGCAACATCACATTTTCAACCGCATTAAAATCCGGCAGCAAATTATGATACTGGTACACAAACCCCACATAATCACGCCGCAAAGCTGTTCTCTCAGCATCACTCAACTTGCTGCATTTTTTTCCATTCAGCAAAATCTCTCCACTGGTTGGCTGCTCCAATAGTCCCGCAATCTGCAACAATGTTGACTTTCCAGCCCCGCTCTGCCCAATAAGCGCCACCACTTCCCCTGGTTCGACCTGCAAGTCAATGCCTTTTAGCACTTCCAAGCTCTGCGACCCTTGCTTAAATTTCTTAGTAACTCGTTTCAGTTCAACCGTCGGAATATTCTTACTCATAGCGCAAAGCCTCCACCGGATCATATTTTGCCGCCCGATAAGCCGGATACAAAGTCGCCACAAACGACAACAACAAAGCAATCACCACCACCATAGTCACTTCAAGCACATCCACCTTGACCGGCAGCTGTGATAAGAAATATATCTCCGCCGAGAACAAATCCCGCCCTGAAATATATTGCAAAAACTGGCGTATATTCTCAATATTATCACAAAACAGCAATCCCAGAATCAGCCCCAGAGCTGTTCCGACCACCCCGATAAAAGCTCCGTCCAAAAAGAATATGCGCATAATCATACCCTTACTGGCACCCATTGTCCGCAACACCGCAATATCGCGTCCCTTGTCTTTCACCAACATAATCAGTCCGGTAATAATATTGAACGCCGCCACCAAAATAATCAGCGTTAAGATTAAAAACATCACATTCCGCTCCACATCAATTGCATTAAAGAAAGCTGAATTGGTCTGTTTCCAATCATATACATAAGCCGTAGCCCCGACACTGGCTTCAATCATCTTACGCACTTCACGCACTTTACTCTCATTGTCCAAGGTCACATCAATCTGGGTCACGGCATCTCCCAACCCAAAATACTTTTGCGCGGCTTCAAGCGGCATAAATATAAAAGCGGAATCATATTCATACATCCCGACATCAAAAGTCCCGAGCACCTTATAAGTCTTCATCCTCGGCACCGTGCCAAAAGCCGTTACCTTTCCGTTAGGAGCAATCAAGGTCAATTCTGAACCCTGCACCAAGCCCATTTTCTGCGCCAAGCGATTCCCAACGACCACAATATCGCCCTTAAAAGCATTAATATCAAAACCTTTAAAACTTTCAGCTAAAATTGGCTTTTTTACCACATCTTCCAAGCGCATACCTCTAACCATCGCCCCTTCGGTAGCCCTTCCTGCTGTTACCAGCAATTGTTTTTCAATCATTGGCATCACGGTCTGCACATTTTCAATCTCGGCAATATCACCGACGGCTTCAGCATAATTATTAAATGGCAGCCCCACGGCAGAAACGATTCCGATATGCCCATTGATACCCAAAATCCGCGACAACAACTCCGAGCGAAAACCATTCATGACCGACATCACAATAATCAATGTCGCCACTCCGAGAGCAATTCCCGTAAACGCAAATCCGGTAATAACCGAAATAAACCCTTCTTTACGTTTCGCCCGCAAATAGCGCCAAGCCGTCATTCTCTCAAATTTTGAAAACATTATACTGCGTCCCCTTCCCCTCTTTTCTCTCAGCAAGCACCGCCACAGCCGAACCTCTGCATTTCATTGCCTCACCCCGACTACTATAAAGCCTCAACCTACAAAAAGCAACGCAACCGCTGGGTCATGTGTATAACACCCCCGGCATCACCAACAATCACCATTTTTGAACTTAGTGATAGGTACGCATCAATCCGCTCAAAATTCCTTGCACTTTTACTCGTGAAGCAGGCAATCTCCGTGTTTGATAATCTTTGTTCATCGGAATAAGCAGCACATCATTTCCGTCGCGTTTAAATATTTTTAGCGTTGCTTCAGCATCATCTACCAATGCTACTACAATATCTCCGTTATTAGCCGTCTCGGCTTTTTTAATAATCACGGTATCACCATCAAAGATACCGCCCTCAATCATCGATTCTCCTTCTATAGTCAAAGCATAGAACTGTCCATGCTGAACCATTTCAAAAGGCACCGGCACCACTTCGGTCTCATTGGCAATAGCCTCAATCGGCGTACCTGCCGCAATTTTACCATATAGAGGTATCTGCGCCGCACTATTTTGCAAAGCCGTCTCCCGCTTTTTTTCTTCTTCCACAATTGCTTTGGGCTTAAACTTTGGCATTCTGACTACTTCCAGTGCCCTAGCCTTATGCGGCAACCTACGAATAAACTCTCGTTCCACCAACGATTCGATTAAAGCATGGATTCCTGATTTAGACTTCAAACCAACCGCTTCTTTCATCTCTTCAAAAGAAGGGGCGCAACCAGTCTCTTTCAACACTTTATTGATATACATCAACAGTTTATACTGTTTTTCTGTCAGCATTAGGCCTCCCTAACAAATAAAAAAAAAGTAGAACACTTTGTACTAAAAATGTTCTACATCATTTATTTTGATTCGTCAAGGTTTATCTTGACTTTTTATCAACATAGAGCTGAGCCAACATTCTCTGAGACACCTGATAAGTCCGTTGTTTGCGTTTTTCAGAGTTTTGAGCCAACAGCTTAGCCTCTTCAAAAGTCACGTTTTTTCCCTGATACATTGACAGCAACTGCAAATAATTTTGATATATTTCAGGGTCTCGCTCCATCATTGACAACTCACGCATAGTCGTAATTGAATGAGGCTCGTTATAATGCTCTTTAGCAAATTTATAAGCATATTTACCCGACCCGTTTTTGAACAGATTCGGATATTTCGCAGCCAATTCATTTATATATTTCACAGAGTTAATCTGCTCCAAAGTTTTCCCTTCAACGGTTTTATATACATCTTTGAAACCACCTTGAGCAATATGAGCCGAACACCACATTCCCACAATAGCCCAAGACACATCTTCAGGATAAATATCATTTTTAGCCAGCGTTGATGTAATCTTTTGCCAACCTTTTTCATCAAAAGACACATAAGCATCAGAGCCAAAATCACGTTGCACCTGCAATGCCTCTGAAGAGTTATTAGCCCCGTCTTCAACAAATTTTGCTTTATAATCTTTTACAATAAATTTACTAAGATTATTGCGTTCTTTGCTTCCGACATGGAACACCAAATTACCCTTTTGTTCATAAGCCTTTTTCATCTCATCTAGAGCTTTTTTAGCTTCTGGAGTATCTTCAAAAAACTGTTTAGCCCAAACATTATACTCCTCATGCATCAAAGCATACATCAACATACTCTGTACATTAGCTCTGTTATATTGCATGGTTCCGGCAAAAGACTCAAATATTCCGACTGGATTTTCTTGTGTTCCCACCTCGCGCTTATAGGTCACATCCCAAATAGAATAAGGTGTAGCTCCGGCAAAATCTTTAATTTCATCACCTTTTATATCTTGAGCTTTGTTATGGAATTCAATCAAATTATCATCCACAATCACCTTTTGTGGCACAACTTTTACCTCATCGGGAGAAAGCACTCTGCTCTGCACTTGTTCCACCAAATGGTCTGGATTTTTTGCATCCCCAAAATCCGTATAAGCCACATTAGCCGGAGCAAAAGTTGCGGCAGCCCCCGTAGCCAACATCAAAGTATTATCACGCACTTTACGTTTGGCCACTTTTCCAAACTTACGCCATTTGCTTTTCAAAAAAGCAATTTTTTTGATTAAATCCTTCTTTTCCATCTCAAACCACATTTATTTTTAAACTCTAACCCATTATTTCACCAAAGATTATAGTGTTTTTTTTACCTAAAATAAAGCTTTTTTTTGCAAAAAAACATAATTATCTGTTGAAAAATTCCCCAATAAGGGTATAGTCTGATAAAAAAATGTATAAAATAATCAAATTGGAAGAAAAATTATGACTGTAGAAAGCACCATCCACCGCGATTCGCGATTGGCCAAACTCCACACCTTGGAAGAAAGAGAGTATAATCCCTACCCCTACCGCTTCAAGCCTAATGCTTATGCCGCTGATTTGCAGGACAAATATAAAGACCTTCCGTCCGGCACCGATACTGAAGACCGTGTTACCATAGCCGGCCGCGCCATGGCTGTCCGCAACTCTGGCATGTTTATAGACCTTAAAGACCAAAGCGGCAAAATTCAAGTTTTCTGCCACAAAAATCATCTGAGTGAAGACGACCTCGCCCTGCTCAAATGCCTTGACGTCGGCGACATTGTTGGTATTTCAGGCTACATCCGCCGCACACCTCGCGGAGAACTTTCGGTCGCAGCTGAAAAGTTTGATATTATCTCCAAGTCTTTGCAGCCTCTGCCTGAAAAATTCCACGGCCTGACCGATATTGATGCCCGCTATCGCCAGCGTTATGTTGACTTTATTGTTAATGATGATGCCAAAAACATTTATCAAAAGCGTTGCCAAATCACCTCGGCCATCCGCCGTTATTTTGAAGATCACGGCTTTCTTGAGGTTGAAACCCCGATGCTCCACCCGATTATGGGCGGCGCTAATGCCAAACCGTTCATTACCCACCACAACAGCTTGGATATGGACTTATACCTGCGTATTGCACCTGAATTATATTTGAAGCGTTTGGTTGTCGGCGGCTTTGACCGTGTTTTTGAGATTGGGCGCAACTTCCGCAACGAAGGTATTGACAAGAGCCACAACCCCGAATTCACCGGACTTGAGGCTTATCAGGCCTACGCTGATTATAATGACATGGCCGAACTTATTCCTGATTTAATCAAATACGTTGCCCAAACGGTTTTAGGGACTACGGTTATCACCGTCAACGGACAAGAAATTGACTTAGGCCGCCCGTTTGCAAAAAAATCAATGCTCGAACTGGTTCAAGAATACACCGGAGCTGATTTTATGCAGGCCCAAACCCTTGATGAAGCTAAAGAACTGGCCAAATCCGTCGGCGTTGATGCCTCTGCCTGCATCTCTTGGGGCAAGGTTGTGTCTGAGGTTTTTGATGCCAAGGTTGAAGAACACCTCATTCAGCCGATTTTGGTAATGGATATGCCGCGCGACATCTCACCTCTGGCTAAGACGCACCGCTCTAACCCGCGTTTGGTTGAACACTTTGACGCCTATATCGCCGGTATGGAAATGGGCTGCGCATATTCAGAGCTATCTAATCCTTTGGAGCAAAGAGCCCGTTTTGAGGCCCAATGCGCTGACCGCGAAGCCGGCGATGATGAAGCTCAAATGCTTGATGAAGACTTTTTGAACGCTCTGGAAATCGGCTTTCCTCCCTCCGGAGGCATGGGGCTCGGCATTGACCGCTTGGCCATTTTGCTGACCGGTGCCGACACCATCCGTGATGTTATCGCTTTCCCGACTTTGAGGAAAAGAGACTAATTCATGACCAAAAACAAAAAGCAGGAAAAAACACCGTCTCCGGCCAAGCATCCCAAACATCATCTGTCATGGGGCTGGAAAGTTGGGTTCAGCTGCTTTTTCCTGCTTATTTTGTTTTATGCCTGCCATCCTTTATTTTTCAAACATCCGGAAATTGTTGATTCATCAACCATCGTCAACGATGAACCTCCGGCTGATTATTTGGCAGAAATACCAACCGATTCTATATCTCCTTATGAAGATGCCGAAGCCTCCCTTCAAAATGTGAGCACATCACCCTCACCTGATGAAGCCGCCTTACCCAATCCCTCCGCGGTTGATAGCACCCCGCAAACCTCCGCCGATGATATTGCCTATTTGATTGAGGCTCTTAATCAAAGTGAGAGTGACAGCGTTCCCCTGCCGGAAACTTCATTTGCTGAACAAAGCGACAACCAAAGTTATCAGCTCTATGAGGAAGACCTCCCCGACAATATTATAGAAGATGATTTTAACACTGAAGCTGATGAAGATTCTCCTTACATTCATCACAACCAAAAAAACATCAAAGACATTAATATAGACCTCCGCCACAAACCGCGTTATTTCGGTCCGCTTCCGGTCATTGCCATAGTAATTGATGATATGGGCGTCAACGTCAACCGCACTCATGACATCATTTCACTACAAGCTCCGCTGACCTCATCATTTTTGACTTACGGCCCCAAACTTCAACAGCAAATAGCCGAAGCTCAAGCCGCCGGACACGAAATTATGGCACATGTACCGATGGAACCGCACAAAAACTTATATACCGCACCTGATGGTCTGACCACTGCCATGAGCGATGAGGAGATAAAAACCAATTTTGAACAAATGCTCAAAAAGTTCCCCGGAATTAAAGGCGTCAACAATCACATGGGCAGCAAGTTTACGGAAGACGAGCAGAAAATGTCCGATATTATGGAGATTTTGCACCAACACGACTTATTCTTTTTAGATTCCAAGACCACGCCGAAATCAGTCGGCAAAAGCACTGCTCAAAAATATGATGTTGACTATGCCCACCGCCATGTATTTTTGGACAACAACAATGACAAGGCTTATATTTTGAACCAATTAAATATTGCCGAACGCATAGCTCGCAAGAACGGCTATGCCGTAGCCATCGGACACCCCAAGAGCCAAACTTATAACGCCTTGAAAGAATGGCTGCCTCAAGCCCCATCCAAAGGCATAAAAATTGTACACATGAGTGAAATTGTTGAAGTCTTGAACTAAAAATTATCCCTTTATCTTACAATTCATTCGACAGAAACCCTGCCGGATTTTTTTTATGATATAAGCATATCATAAACTTCTAATTTGCCGCATCACCTATTCTTAAAGCAAAATCTCTATTTACAACAATAAACTTTTATGTTATGATAAGATTCGTGAAGATAAGATTATACTAAAAGTAGGTGTTATTATGTGGAATAGGCAACAGGTA
>CALXRR010000045.1 GCA_944390905.1 uncultured Alphaproteobacteria bacterium | reverse complement strand
TGGCGGATAAATCTTCCGACCTCAATCGGCGCTCTGGCCATCAAAGCCCCCTTGAGACCATACCATTCCAACCCGTCCAAAATGCCGGCGGCGATTCCGATAACATTTTTCAGAGCCGCTCCGATTTGGTTGCCGATGAGGTCTGCCCCGTAATAAAAGCGGATTAACTCGCTTGAAAACATTTTAATAATTTTTTCTTTGGTTTCATCTTCATCAGAGTCAACCACCACACATGACGGCACGCCTTTAACATAGTCCTGAACATGCCCCGGACCGGCTAATACGGCAATATGAATATTTTGCTTTATTTCCTCGCGCATAATCTGGTGCATATATTTAGCCGTATTTTCTTCAAGGCCTTTCATCGCGAGCAAAAAAGTTTTTCCAGCCAAATCAAATTGATTAAGTTCTTTGCATAACCCTCTGAAATATTGGCACCCGATAGATATAATGATGACATCGTTTTTAAGGACGTCGGCCAAATTATCAAACAATGTCATATTGTCTTTCAAGGTCAAATACGCATTTTTTCTGGTATCTCGCAATTCTATAAAGTTCGGAGAGGAAGGAATGTCATACATATCCACGTCACATCCGCAATAAGTAGCGGCATACCAGCCCAAAAAGGTTCCCCAGCGTCCACATCCGATAAGTCCGATTTTTTTCATATTTCACCTTAAAGATTGATAATTAGAAGATTACTAAGCCGCCGAATTAGATTCTTTTTTCATTCGTTGACGATTGACGATTGCGGCAATATGGTCAAATTCTTCAAAAGATTGATAAGCGTAATCATAACTTTTTTTATCGCAATCATAAAACACTTTATGAGCAATATTTTTTATAGCGTCATCAATTTTATGAAAAGCCTCATTATAATCCGGATTAAAGTTGTTTTTTGACTTCTTTTTTACAATATCATGATAAGCCGCAATCACTTTTGCGGTTTCGTCAGCCGCATTAGGATAACCCTTGCTTTCAAAATCAAACATAATCTGTGCGGTTGTTTGATAAAAGCATTTATTGGTAAGTATAGACCTTTGCTTTGGATTGTTGCCGTCAATAACCATGATTACTGCCAACTAGTTGTTTAACCCATCATGTCAAGGTTTTTACCATATAAAAAAGAATTTTTCAAGTCAGAAATATATAAGGTTTTAATCACTTATATATTTAGTCTGATATATCAGCTTCGTAGGCGTTTACGATTTCGGTGTCATCGTCATTTTCGGTTCTGCTGAGTTCGCAAACTAAAAGTTTATCGGCATCAGCCAAACTGTCAAAAATATCATCGCTGATGCCGCTGAGAGCAATTTCTTCTTCCGGAGAGCGCAGTAAGATAGCAGAGTTTTCTTCGGGCTCTAAAATGATTCTGGGGTCTTTGGGCTCGCCGTCTCTTTCATAAAGGAGGAGCATCACCTCATCTTCATCGTTTACAATAAAATCGAAAGTATCAAACTCGTCCATTTTGCTCTCCTGTCAAATAAGCATTATCTGTTAATATTTGCTCCATAGTAGATGAAAAATGATTTACAATTCGTTACTATTCGTTATATAAAGGAATAAAATGAGAATATTGATTGATAGATTTATAGAACTTTTGAAGTGGCCGGTGGCAGTTTATATGCTGTTTTTGTTTCCGGCGTGTATCCGCTCGTTTTATTCCTTCCAGTTCATGACATGGAAATATGTTGCCTTTACCATAGGAATAGCGGTATTTTTTATTTCGAGGAATATGTCTGATAACGGTATAAGGAGCAATATTCAGATTATTGCCCATGAATGCACGCATGCCTTTTTTGCAATTTTGACCTTTCATAAAGTCACACGTATCCGTGTTGAAGGGGATAATAGCGGCGGAGAAATGGAGTTTAAGGGTAAGGGCAATTGGCTTATAGTTATAGGACCTTACTTTTTCCCGCTGTTTTGTTTTTTTGTAATGATTGGTATCTCAATTTATGCGCAATTCGCAGACATGAATTTGTTTCTAAACGGAATACTCGGATATTTTTTTGGTTATCATATAGACACGGTTTTCTCGCAAATACACGAAAAGCAGACCGACTTGCCTAAGGTGGGTTATAGGTTTTGTGTAATGTTTTTACCTGGGGCTAATCTCTGGGCTTTAGGGTCGATTTTGGCGTTTAATAGCCGCGGCTGGGAAGGCGTATGGCTTTATCAACGGCTTCTTGGTTATCTAAATCGTAAAAACTATGAGATAGTTATTAGCTTCTTATCCGAAATTTTTTAAAGAAATTTTAATAAAGATAAGATATTTCTAACAAGTTATCCACACGAATCAGATAAAGCATTGCTAAAAGGCATAATTTTGTTATAGTAAAACCACAAATTGAAGAAAAGGCAAGGTTTTAGAAAAAAATTCTTGCCGTACGTTTCCACAATAATAGGAGAATTTTACTATGGCAGATATATCTTTGACGGCAAGCATGCGCTCAAACCTGCTCTCTCTTCAAAACACGCAGTCAATGATGGATAGAACGCAAGACCGTCTGTCAACCGGAAAGAAAGTAAATTCCGCAATTGACAATCCGTCATCATATTATACAGCGCAGGGATTGACCAATCGTGCATCAGACTTGGAGGCTTTGCTCGATAGCATGGGGCAAGGTATCCAGACTCTTAAAGCAGCCACCGAAGGTATCGAGTCCATTACTTCTTTTGTTCAACAAGCTAAGGCAATCGCTAACACCGCACGCGATACTACCGTTAAAGAAAGCTTGATGAGTAGTACTGATTTTAACGCTTTGACAGCAGATGAAACCAAAAATATTACTATCAAGATTGGTGATCAATCAACTACTCTTGAACTCGATGATAGCAACGCAGATACAATCGATAATTTGGTTGCGGCATTGAATGGTGCCCTAGCAAATATTGCAAATCCTGAAGGTGGAAACTGGGATGATCAACTTGAATTTGCAAAAGGAACTACTCCTAACAATAATAAAGTTGTCTTAAAGATTAAAGATGGTCAATTAGAGAATTTCACCTCAGCTAATATCAGCGTTACCGGTTGGCCTGAGGTTAATATGAGCGGTAAAATCAATCCTCATGATCGTGAGAATTCAATCGCCCAGTATAACGAGATATTGTCTCAAATTGACCAGATAGCAAACGATGCTACCTATAAAGGTGTCAACCTTTTGAAGGAAGATGATTTGAAAGTCGTTTTCAATGAAGATCGTTCATCTTATCTTGATGTCAAAGGCGACAACGCCACCTCTTTCGGACTTGGTTTGTCAGCCGTTGAAGACTGGAGTACCACAGCTTTGATTGATGAAACCATCACCGATGTTGAAGCCGCAATTAACGAGCTTCGAGATATGGCTTCAACTTTCGGTAATAACTATTCAATCGTCCAAACTCGTCAGGACTTCACTGAGAACTTAATTAATGTTCTTGAAGAGGGTTCAGACAATTTGGTTCTTGCCGACATGAACGAAGAGTCAGCCAACATGCTCGCTTTGCAGACCAGACAACAGCTTGGTATCAACTCTTTAAGTTTGGCTTCACAGGCAGCTCAAGGTGTATTGTCCTTGTTCTAAAATCAAAACCTGTATTTACAAGATTGGCGGGGTATTCCCCGCCATTTTTTTTATAATGGCAAATACACTGTAAATGTTGTCCCATTGTAGTTGGTGGATGATACGGTAATGTTTCCTCTGTGGCGGATTACAATTTGCTTTGCGATTGATAACCCCAGCCCCGTCCCTTTAATATTTAGGTCTTTATGTTCCTGCATCCGGTAAAAACGCTCGGTCAAGCGTGCCAAATTTTCCGGTGATATTTTAGGCCCTTTATTATTAATAGCTATTGCCACGGCTTTGCCTTCCGCCACACTCATACTTTTGGATGCCGGAATTTTATCTACCACTTTAGCCCTAATAGTCACATCACTTTTGCTCAATCCATATTTAATGGCATTATCGGTCAAGTTCTGAATAATTTGTTTGACTTGCTGTCTATCAGCCGTAATATCTCCGACCTCTTCTTCAATATGTGTCCGAATAGTAATTTCTCTTTGCTCTGCTTTCATCGACAGCGCCTGTTTAACTTCTTCCATAACTTGCGGAATATTTACAGTTTCGGAAGGCTTTTCATCTTGGCTGAGCTCAATTTTTGACAGCGAGAGTAGGTTTTCGATTAATGCCGACATATAACCCGCTTGGTCTTGCATAATTTTCAAAAACTTTTCTCGAGCCTCAGCATCATCTTTAGCCGAGGTTAGCAAAGTTTCAATAAAACCCGAAATAATCGCGAGCGGGGTACGCAGCTCATGGCTGGCATTAGCCACAAAGTCAGATTGCATTTTTTCGATTCGCATCGCCTTTGTAAGGTCATATAAAGAAATCACCGCCACAGCTCGCCCCTTAGACTGCCAAGGCAGTTGCTTGATATGAGCATAAAACTTTTGGTTTACCGGTTCCCCGACATAAAAGATTAAATTCTCGGATTCGCTTTCTTTTTTAAGCACTCGGTTTACGGCATCGATAAAATTATTGGAAGCAAACAGATTCTCAACATTTTTGTCAGTAATCTTGTCTCCAAACATATTCCGAGACGACAAGTTGGCCCCCAAAATATTCCCCGAGCGGTCAATCATCATAATCGGGTCGGGGAGGGTATCAAGCACCGCCGCATCAGATATACTCTGCGCTTCCAACCCGTCGGCTTTTTGGGTCCAAAATCGGTGCATGGCATTGACTGCCTCCACAATCTCTCTGGTTTCTTTTTCTGAAAGTTTCATGTCGCTGCCGTTGATGTCGCCGCCCTGAGCTAATGAAGATATGTACTTTTTGAGCTGTTGCAGCTCAAAGGTAATGGGGAACATCAGCACGGTATTAAAAATCATCACCGCCACATAAGACACAATCGCCAACATCGGAGAAATCAGCCGGAGAGCCGCCAACATAATAAACACCAACGCCGATGGTAAGGATAAGAACAAAATCCTATCCACAAAACGATTGTTTTTTTCAATATCAAAAAGAGGATATCGCCGTTTAAAAATCATATGGTACCACACACTAAATTATAAAAAAAGTCCTAGACTAACTGATAAAATATACTATTATACAATAAGTTTAATTTAGGCTTAAATTTCTGATAATAAAAATGACTGAAAACACCGATAGCATAAAAAATATTACGCCGATGATGGCTCAATATCTTGAAATCAAAAAAGAGCATCAGGATTACCTGCTTTTTTACCGCATGGGCGATTTTTATGAAATGTTTTTTGACGACGCGGTTAAGGCGTCCAAAGCGCTGGATATAGCCTTGACCAAACGCGGCCACCACGAGGGTAAGGATATCCCGATGTGCGGTGTTCCGTTCCACGCTTATGAAAGCTATCTGGCGCGCTTAATCCGCCAAGGTTTCAAGGTCGCCATATGTGAGCAGACTGAAGACCCCAAAGAGGCCAAGAAGCGTGGCGCCAAGTCCGTAGTCCGGCGCGAGGTCATCCGCTTGGTTACCCCCGGCACGCTGACGGAAGATACTCTGCTCGATTCGAAAAAAAATAACTTTATGATAAGCCTGATTAAAAGCGCCGAAGGGCTGGGCGTGTCGTGGATAGATGTTTCCACCGGAGACTTTTATACCCAAACCCTGTCATTAAAAGAGCGCGGTGAAGACGTGGTCTTAGCCTCTCTGTTGGCGCGTCTTTCTCCGGTTGAAATTATTGTTGCCGATTCTTACCTCCAAAACCCATCGATTTTCAGTATTTTGAATGAGTACCGCGAAAAGCTTACCGTCTTGCCGCAGGCTCGCTTTAATGCCGATAACGCCCGCAAACGCTTGCTTGATGTGTTTCAGGTCTCCACTCTTGATGCCTTTGGCAGTTTTTCTAAGGCAGAGGTTATCTCATCAGGGATTTTGATTGATTATATTGAAACCACACAAAAAGGCAAATTGCCGCGCATTACCCCGCCGATAAAACTTTTTGAAAACAACGTGATGGAGATTGACGCCGCCACCCGCCGCAGCTTAGAACTTCTGGAAAGCACCGGCAGCGACAAAGGCGCCTCCCTTTTGGCGGTAATGGACCGCACCATTACCGGAGCCGCCGGTCGCTTGCTGGCCTCGCGCATAGCCAGCCCGCTGCTTGATATCACGGAGATTAATCACCGTCTTGATATTGTCGAGTTCTTCCTCAACCACGGGCGCACCAGAGCTGATTTTCGGGAGCTTTTGCGCGGCTGTCCGGACGTTGAGCGCGCCGTATCCCGTTTGAGCTTAGGCCGTGGCGGCCCGCGAGATCTGGCTGCTATCCGCTCCGCTCTTGCGGTTATCCCCAAAATCAAAAACCTGCTCCGCTCATCTTGCGGCTCTGCTGAAAGTGAAATCCTGCCCGATTGCCCGGATGCCTTAAAAGGGCTAATTTCCAACCTTGGCTTCCACGATGCCTTGGTTGAACACTTAAGCAATGCTCTGGCTGATGACTTGCCCTTGCTGGCGCGCGATGGTGGCTTTATCCGTGCCGGCTACTCTCCGGCCTTGGATGAAATCAAACTCTTAAAAGATGACAGCCACAAGCTCATTGTTGACTTGCAAAGCAAATACGCTGAGGCCACCGGCATTGCCAACCTCAAAATCAAGTTCAATAATGTGATAGGTTATTTTATTGAGGTCCAGAGCAAATATGCTACCGAAATGCTGGAGAA
Organism: uncultured Alphaproteobacteria bacterium; assembly: GCA_944390905.1. Classification (GTDB taxonomy): domain Bacteria; phylum Pseudomonadota; class Alphaproteobacteria; order RF32; family CAG-239; genus HGM16780. Next base: position 8,118 of record CALXRR010000045.1, on the reverse strand, counting down.
CAAAGACTTCATCCACCGCCAGTCAGTTTTGAATGCGGCACGCTTTACCACGGTAGAGCTCACCGAGCTAGAGAACAACATCAGAGGCGCCGCCGAAAAAGCCCTCGCCATGGAGCAAGAGCTGTTTAACAACCTTGTGCAAGAGGTTTTGGTGCAAGCCGCAGACATTTCACGCACCGCCAAGGCTATGGCCGAGCTTGATGTCGGTGCCGCCTTAGCCGACCTCGCCGCAGAGAAAAACTATTGCCGCCCGCAAATTGATGACAGCTTAGCCTTTGATGTCGTTGACGGCCGCCATCCGGTAGTCGAGGCCTCTATTGAAAAAGAACACGGCAGCGCCTTTGTCGGCAACAATTGCCATCTGGGTTCCGGCTCGTTAATCTGGCTGTTGACCGGTCCTAATATGGCCGGTAAATCCACTTTTTTAAGGCAGAATGCGATTATCGCCATCATGGCGCAGATGGGTTCTTTCGTGCCTTGTGCCTCCGCGCATATCGGCGTGGTAAACAAGCTGTTTTCAAGGGTCGGCGCATCAGATGATTTGGCTCGCGGCCGCTCTACTTTTATGGTTGAGATGGTTGAAACCGCCAGCATTTTGAATCAGGCCGATGAGCGCTCCTTTGTAATATTGGATGAAATCGGGCGCGGTACCGCCACTTTTGACGGCTTGTCAATAGCTTGGGCAGTGGTTGAGCACCTGCACGAGGTCAATCGTTGCCGCGCCTTATTTGCCACCCATTATCACGAGCTCACCTCGCTGTCATCCAAGCTGCCGAATATGAGCCTGCATTGTATGAAAGTCAAAGAGTTCAACGGCAATGTTGTCTTCTTGCATGAGGTTATTGACGGCGCGGCCGACCGCAGCTACGGCATCCACGTTGCCAAGCTGGCCGGTTTGCCCAAAGCCGTTTTGAAACGCGCTACCGAGGTTCTTAATTTCCTTGAAAACGAGGGCAAGAGCAGCAGTATTTCTCAGTTGGTTGATGACCTTCCGCTATTTGCCGTAGCCAAAGCTCAGTCCGATAAAGAAGAGGCCGCCGCCGAGGCCGCTTTGTCGCCTCTGGTCGAGGCTTTGGAAGCACTTAATCCGGATGACCTTACCCCGCGTGAGGCCTTGCAAAAGCTCTATGAGCTCAAAGCGCAAGCTCACACCCTCCATTTGGATGCCCAATAACCTTTGCGCCGCACAATCCCATTGACAGTAGTTTGGCGCTTTTGTATGCTGTAAAAAAATAATTATACAACCGAGGCCGCCATGAACATGAATCTGTTGATTAAAATTTTCAAAAAAATTACCATTTTTATTGTGGCGATATTGGCTGTATTTATTCTTTATTTGGTTGCGCTTAACCTCAAATATAGTTATTGGGACCAACCCGAGCTTATAAAACAATGCGTTCAAGCCGGAAACTCTTTGGATATTTGCCAAGGCCGGTTTGATTAACTCCGTTTTGCGCCGCTCCGCATACCCATGCTTAAACAACAATAAAGGCAGCTTTTACAATGAAAATAACCAAATATCTATTTCTTGAATTATTGTTTATTCTTTTGGTTATCAATAATTATGGTTTTGTTTATTTAGATAGTGGTGAGGCTATATGTAATACAACCGGCATAACAAATTATCTTGAATTTGGTTGGAACAACTATTTTCATTGGTTTCGTAATGACATGGATCAAGTCTGCCGGTTTGATGCCAAAAGTCTGTTTATGAATTTTTGGTTTATCCTGACCTATTATACGTTGTTCAAGGTTCTTACGGTTTATCCTTTTCCGGCTGGGTGTCGGCTTCGTTTTTTAATTCCTGAAATGGCTGTCTATATCTTGTTTTTTGGGTCAAGGATTATCACTCAAGACCAATTTATCATAACTTATGGCAGTCTGGCCAATGCCGTCTTGGGTCTGATATATATGTTTTTGCCGCTGATTTTGTGTATGTTTTTTGTTTATGCACTTTGTTATTTGCTAATGCGCATAAATAAACCCTCTAAGTTATTATACGGTGGAATGGTGTTTATCAGTTCATTGCTGATATTTCCGCCGCTTATAACCATTTTTTATTGCCTTCTTTTGTTTCCGTCCATCTGCTGGCTTATCTATGTTGATTGGGCTAAGGTATTTATCAATATGGTTTCTCAAGGTAAAGCCGCCCAACATAAATATTTTATTTTCAGATTAGCCTTAAGTATCATTTTATGGCTATGTGTTATGGCCGGAGAAGTATTTTTCTTCCGGACTTTTTATCAAGAATTATCAGGATTCGGCGTTTTGGCATATTATATTTTATTCTCAGCCGTTATCCACGCCGTTTATTATGGGCTGATGGTTTTAATATGGGCTCCTCTCACTCTCCATATTATCCACCACGCTATAATTAAGCTAAAACAATAGGTTGGCGAGCGGTATTATAATACCGTTTTGTAAAATATTGAAAATATATTGTTTTTTCTTATTGACAATCATTTTTTATTATGTATATTAAGTCTCGAATTTAACCTTTAACCAAAAAGTGAGTTACAATGAATACTTATGCAACAAAACCATCAGACATTGAAAGAAAATGGTATGTCGTTGATGCAGAAGGTGTTGTTCTCGGCCGTTTAGCTGCTCAGGTAGCCAAACTTCTCCGTGGCAAGCACAAGCCCTGCTTTGTACCCAACCTTGACTGTGGCGACTACGTAGTAGTTATCAATGCTGACAAAGTAAAATTGACCGGCAAAAAGCTGACTGACAAAAAGTACTTCAAGCACACCGGTTGGATTGGCGGCATCAAGGAAACCACCGCCGGCAAGATTTTAGCTGGTCGTTTTCCTGAAAGAGTTATTGAAAAAGCCGTTGAACGTATGATTTCACGCAATCCGCTCGGCCGCAAACAAATGACCAAGCTGAGAGTATATGCCGGCTCTGAAAATCCGCATGCAGCCCAGAACCCGATTGTTCTGGATATGGCATCTATGAATAATAAAAATAAGAGGAGCGCATTATAATGGCTGATAAAATTGAATCTTTGAAGGATATTAAATCTGCTGCAGCAGCAAGCTCTACTGCGGAAGTAAAAGTCCGCAAGTCAGTAAAAGACAAACAGGGCCGTTCATACGCTACCGGAAAAAGAAAAGACGCCGTAGCCCGCGTATGGATTAAGCCCGGCAAAGGCAACATCACCATCAATGACAAATCAATTGATGAATACTTTGCTCGTCCGGTATTGAAGATGATTATCGCTCAACCGTTTGAAGTAGCCAACCGCGTTAATGAGTTTGACGTTGTTTGCACGGTTAAGGGCGGTGGCTTGTCAGGTCAAGCCGGTGCAATTAAGCACGGTATTTCCATTGCTTTGAACGAATATGAGCCGGAGTTGAGAAGTGTCTTGAAGAAGGCTGGTTTCTTGACCCGTGATGACCGTGTTGTTGAACGTAAGAAATATGGTAAGGCCAAAGCCCGCCGTTCTTACCAGTTCTCCAAGCGTTAATCTGACAGAAGAGAAAATATTGTATTTTCAATGGGTTGTGAAAATTCACAACCCATTTTTCATATTCACATAATCTTCAGATTTAACCTATTTGTGCAGCTCGTCTTTTTATGATATCCAAAATATCATCATAAACCGGATTATATATATTTTCCGCGATACTTTGAGCCTTTAAAATTTTGGCTTGTTCAAAAACATCAACAGAGTATTTATCTAAAATATCATTGATAATTAAGGGCTTAATTTCAAGCTCATTTGCCATTCTAATAAAATTGCTTCTGGAGATTCTGTCCGGCTCATATTCTCCTCCGATAGACATAGACATTTCCCTTGCCAGTTGCGGATAAATTTGCGTAGAAACCAAGTCATACAAAGGAGCCAGCATATAGCCATGTGGAGTATGCAAGTAAGAAAAATTCTTCCCATGAGCATCTGAATTGCCGATTAAAAAGTTAAATACAATGCTCCTGATAAAATGCAACTCATCTCTGGCTTTGTTAGTCAAATTATTATGAATGAACTGAAAACATTGCTTAACACTTGGTCCGCCTTCGGTCCTTTGATATTTTTTGTTAGACATTCCCAGTCCCTGGCAAAAATCTTCTAGCTGGATTCGTTGAACAACATTCTTTTGTTCAATTGACTCTGCGCGGTCAAATCTTTTAGTCATATAGGCAGTTGCAGATCCAAATTTTTGGATTTTGCATTCAGCAACTTGGAGCCCCATAAGAGAGGCTAACTTCATGCAAAAATATTCATTATAAATCAAATGGGGAAAATTTTTATTTTCGGGCTTAATTATCCAAGTTGAAATATATTTATCCGAAGGTTTATAATATTTATCATCATCAGGAAGAATTGTTAAAGCTAATTTTTCTTGAGCTCCTGCAAGCGATAAACGGATTCCTTCACCGGTTAATAATGGAGTGTTAGAAAGGTTTATTAAGATTGATGACAATTCTTCTTCCGATATTTCAATCAAAGAATCATCAAAAATCGGAGGCATATCTTGCGGATAAAGGGACACCGCGCCGGCACATTCTCCCCCCAGTTCTCTCAATAGAGCAAAAGGATTGTTAAGTGAAACTTGTTTAATTTGAGCAATTTTTTTAGCCACATCACCTTCGGGCAACAAGTTTGCAAAAAAGCTCCGTGTTTCCTTATCTCCGAAAGGTTCTTTTTGTAAGGGTAGCAGATGAGCAATAGCCTCTGTTGCATCTCCGCTATATTGAAAGCTCAATCTGGAATTATGTTCTTTTAAAACGCCGATTTTTTTATTATGAAAATAAACATCTAACAGATTCATTATTCATCCTTATCAATACTCAAATTAATTCCCAACATATCCAAAACATGCAATACCTTTCCGATTTGGCAGCTTTCTTTACCTGCCTCCAAATCGACAATGAAACGTACCCCGACATTACATAATCCGGCCAACTGAGGCTGGGTTAACTTTTGCATTTTGCGTTTATTTCGGATAATGGTTGCCAAATCTTTTACTTTCATAAATTTCCCTTTCGGTAAATTACCGGTATTTTAAAATACAATTTTTCAAAATATTTCCCTATCGGTAAATATACATCAAAAATACACCCTATGTCAACAAAAATTTACTTATCGGGAAATATAATTTATTTCTATATATTGTATTAGACTACAAAAAAGGGCAAGATATTTCTATCTTGCCCTAAATGCATATGAAAAAAACTCTCGACTTACTCAATATGCTTAGAAAGTATATCTAGCACCGAGCAAGAATTCATGAGACTGAGCTTCAAACTTGTTTACACTATCATCAAGGTGAAGTTTGACATCACCGGCATCAGTATATCTATAACCGGCATCCAAAGCAAGGTTATCAGTCATAGCATAAGAAACACCAGCGCCAATTTGCCATGTGAAGTTATTGTCGCTCTTGCTTTCAGAGAAATCAACATCATGAATTTTAGCTTTCAGATGAGAATAACCAATACCTGCACCAACATAAGGAGTAAACTTAGTTCCGGTATTGATATCATAATAAGCATTCAACATAACAGAAGAATTTTCCATAGAGATTTTGGTAGTATCACCATCTTCATGGAGTTTCTTTTCAGCGTCTTGCTTCATGTTCAATTCGAGTTCGGTTCTAACGGCACCGGTTTTAACACCATAAGCAACGCTACCGCCCCAGATATTGTCATCAAATTTCTGTTTTCCAGCTTCGCCATCTTCATTAGACCATTTAACATCATGAGATGCATCAGAATAAGTCAACTTACCAGATACATATTGATTAAAGTCCAAAGCATTAGCATTTGAAGCAAACAAACAAGCGGCAACACCAGCCAGCAATAAGGTTTTATTCATAATCGTTCCTTTTATAAAAGTTATTGTAAATATAAAATGCTGTTTTCCACAAAACCTTGTGAAGAAACGAACGCTATTTTTCAAGATATTATTTTGCAAAAACAGTCAGTTAATTGCACTCAAAAGTAGAATGATTTGCGTAAAATTCGCTTTTAAAAATAAAAATAAATAACAAAGATATAAAATTAATTGACTTTTAATATATAAGTTGTAGATTGTAAACAAATGTTCCTTTATTTTCAATATCTTAGTGTGTGATTATATTATAATCTAAAGGACAGATAAGGGAAAAAAGGACTAAACATGATTTATGGCTATATACGCACTTCGACTGAAAAGCAAAATAACGAAAATCAGCATTTTGAAATTAGCAATTTTGCCTCCCGACATCAGATTAATATAGATTGCTGGGTAGAGGAGACAATTTCCTCACGCAAAAAACTAGAGGAACGCAAGCTAGGACATTTACTCCAAGAGTTAAGGGAAGGAGACATCATCATCGCCAGTGAGTTATCGCGTTTGGGGCGTAATTTGTTGCAGGTTATGAGCATATTGCACCACTGTATGACGCTGGGTTGTCAGGTCTGGACGATTAAAGACAACTACCGTCTGGGGAGTGATATTCAAAGCAAGGTTTTAGCCTTTGCCTTTGGTCTTTCAGCCGAGATTGAAAGAAATTTGATATCTCAGCGTACCAAGAACAGCTTGGACAAGCTTCGCGCCGAAGGCAAGCATATTGGCCGCGTTAAGGGCAGCAAAAATAAAATCACCAAGCTTACAGGCAAGGAAGATTTGATAAACCACCTCCTGCAGCAAAAGACCAAAAAATCACAAATCGCCCAAATTTTGCAAGTCAATTATACTACCTTATATAAATATCTTAAAAATAAAGCCAACTAATCCTAAACCGATTCTATAAAAACTATTGGACAAAAAATATTTTTTGTGCTATAAAGAACACCAAATTGTATTATTTAAAAATTATTTGATATGAAAACAAAAAGATTAATGGGCTTAGTCAGCCTGATGTTAATGCTAAGTGTTAGTGCATCGGCACAGTTAGAGTATTGGTCGGTATATGTGCCGCAGTTCGAGTACCGCACGGAGTTTATTCGGGTAAAGCCGGATTCGCGGGGACTTACTCTGTCGAATTTGAGCAATTATCTGTTTTTTAGTGTTGACCATGACAAGGGTCTGTTGACCATCAGCCTCCTAAAGACAGACAGTACTACCACGGTGCAAAAAAACGACCCGATAGCCACCATGCGCTGGGAGGACTCAACCTTCACCTATGTCGACCCATCAAGGGAGCGGAATTTGTATTATATCAAGGACGACCTCTTCAACGCAATGGTATTAAGGGGGGCAGACATCGTTCGTCAGGTGATGATTTATGTTGATAAGCCCACCACTGACAAATTCCGCAAGATTAACGTAGTCTCAAGGGACTCATTAATCAGCAGAATCACATGGTGAGCCACCACTTTTCAACAGCGACAGATTCTCTCTGCCGCTGTTTTTTTATAATTATTTTTTGCATATTGATTTTTAACCTTTGTTATGCTAAAATTTTACCCAGCGGGCAAAGTCTGTCCGTCAGGGCGTGAGAACCCTTTTGCAATATAGTCGTTTAGGTATAACGACTTAAAATAATGATTACCGGTGCTTATATGCCTCTTGGGGCGGGTGCCGGAAGCTGTGCCAGCTTCACCCCCTAAATTAACGGTTTACAGATAGAGTTTAAAAGACGAACTGCGTTCGCATTGTGCCGGTGTTGAGTTTTTGTCCTTGCTTGAAAATAGTGATTGAAATAAATAAAAATTTATGTTATACTGCTCCTATGTAAAAATGCATAAGGGAGCTTTGACTATGAAAATTAAATATTTATTGATGGGGACAAGTCTGTCCGTAATCCCCAATTTAACTTTTGCCCAGTGCGTTGCCACGCAGGATTGCGCGACTTTGGGCTATACCGAAACCTCTTGCTCGGGTGGCAGTGGCGTCAAATGCCCCTTCGGCAACAAATGGGCATGCTTCAAATCCGAGTCGGAAATCTGTAATGAGCTTGGCTTTACCCTTTCCTGCTCCGGCACCAACCAAACCGGCGGAGTCGGCAAAACTTGCAATGGTAAATACTCCGAATGTACCTGTGCAACTGGCTACATCTGGAACGATTCGTCTCAACAATGTGAAGACGCCACCGCTAACTGCACCGTCGGCGCGTTGTATTATGCCGATGGGACATGTTCAAATGACTATATTTCCAGTAAGAAATTGCTTGGTATTGTAATCTATGA
>CALXRR010000044.1 GCA_944390905.1 uncultured Alphaproteobacteria bacterium | reverse complement strand
GGAAATCAATAAGTAAACATGCCGTTTCATGATAATATCTCCTCGCAAACCTCTTTCCTACGAATCTTATATTATCACAAAACTTTATGGTTGTAAATAGAGATTTTGCTTTAAGAATAAGCAAGGGGATAAAATCAGAAATTTAAAAGGTGGAATGGTATAGTAATTAGTTGAAAGATAAAACAAAAAAGTAAAAATTACTCACGGCCGCTCTTTTCTAATATCTCTTGCTCTAGTTCGGCTGTAAGCTTGGGTTCAAAATGATGCTGATTCTGGAGCGGCTTGGCTACCGGACGGTAGACTTCTCCGTATTCGTGGAGATTTGCTGAACTTTCTTCTTCAAGAGAATTAGCTTCGCGTTTTTGGATGTGGCCTTTCTTGTCCAGACAGTCAATGATAATTCCCATTACATTATATTTTAGTTGGTCGTCAATGCTGAATAAGCGGCGGACACGAACCTTTATTTCTTCTCGATTGGGATAGCCAAATAAAGATGGGGGGAGAACATCTATCATATTATCGGCGGTGTCAAAAACCAAAAATGCTTTGACTAAGCAGAGGATTCTCTCATTTAATTCATCACAGACAAATTCGATGATGTCATTGGGGCGTATTAATTGGTGCTTCTCATTAAACAAGCGGATGTCTATCGTTTTGCTGCCGTCAACGATTTTTTTGAAACTGAATGCGTGAATCTTTAAAATGTGTTTCATGGTATTTTGCCTTAAAACGGACTGGGTAGACCAAGTTTTTGGTACATGCTTTTGATGCGTCTCTTCATAATATGTTGTGCTAGTGATGGGATAAACTTTTCAAGACCGAGATAAGTCCATGGCTTGTAACGGCGATAGCTTTTCATGTCTATATAGATAAGACGTGGTCCGGAATCTGTTTGTTTTATGACGAAGTTCATTAAATTAAAGTCATAAAAAAATATGTTGTTCTTGATTAAAAGGCTAAAAAATTCTTGAAGCTGAGATAATATCGCCTCGTTTAGGCGGTGCTGGATGACATAAGAAAGTATCGGCTGTGAGGGCTGGTTATTGCTGTCTGATATAAGTTCACATTCTAGGCCTAAGCCTTTGTCGGTCTCAACCAATGTGGGAGAGTAATGGCAGATGAATGAACCAAGAATGCTATGGACCTGTTGATATATCTTGAGCTCGTGGAAAAGTGAGGAAAGAGGTTTGCCTGCTTGCATTACTTTGATACAGAGGTTTTGGTTTTGGGGGTGGTAGTAACACTCTCTGGTGCCCCCGCGGCTGATTAATTTAGTTAAATATAGCATGGGTCTTTTTCCTTATTGTCATAGCTTTGAATTATAATCGCTTTTGTAAATTAGGCAAGTATTTCATGTATATGTATATGAAATATAGCCTAAATGTCTGTCTTTAAATTCCTGATTCTATGATTATCTTTCTAGGTGTGTGTTAATTTTTTGTGTGTGATGTTATGAGAATAGTTAGCTGGAATTGTAACGGCGCTTTCCGTAACAAATATGAAATGATTGCCGGATATCAGCCGGATGTTGTTGTGGCTCCGGAAAGTGAGAGCCCTAAGTTTTTGGCTAGAACGGAACAAAATATTCCGTGCAGTTCGCATATTTGGGATGGGGAAAGTGCTTATAAGGGACTTAGTGTCTTTACTTTTAATGGATATAAGGCTTATTTGCCTGATTTCTATTCTAAAAAATTTAAACTAGTTTTACCGGTGTTTATTTACAACTCGTATAAGGCTTTTTTGCTGATTGCGGTGTGGACCAAGTTTGTGCAGAAATCAAAAGACAGTTATGTTGCGCAGGCTTATGAGGCGATGTGTTTTTATGATAAATATTTTACCGGGAGTACTATGATTATCGGCGATTTTAATAGTAATGCAATGTGGGATGACCGAAAGTGGCAGCGTGTAAAACACCAAGCTTTGGTGAATAAACTTAGTAATGATAATTTTTCAAGTGTTTATCATCAGTTAAATGGGGAAACTCAGGGACATGAAACTCAACCGACTTTGTTTTTGCACCGCCAAAAATCAAGGGCTTATCATATTGATTATGCTTTTATGCATCGCAGTATGTTTGATAACTTGGCTGATTTTAGAGTGGGCAAGCATGAAGAGTGGGGGCAAAAAAGTGACCATATGCCTTTGTTCTTGAACATTAAGGACAGAGCTTCTTAGACCCTTTGATAGTCTAAAAATATTGGGCGGCGTCCTTCTCTAAGGGCTTTTTGTTGATATTTGGTCTTGACCCAGTCTTGGGGTTCATGCTTCCAGTCGGAGCCGCAGGTCGCCGTCCAGATAAAGTCCGGACATTGGTGCATTTGGCGCAAAGTCCAGCTCTTGTATACAGGGTGGTCGGTGGCTATGCGCAAAATGCCTCCGGGTTTGATAATGCGGGCGAGTTCTTGCAAATTATCCGGATTGATGAAACGGCGCGAAGCGTGACGTTTTTTGGGCCATGGGTCCGGAAAAAGCAAAAATACTTTATCTAAGAAGTTGTCGGGCATTTGGCGGAATAAGAGTCTTATGTCATCGGCGTAGACTCGGATGTTGTCTTGACGGTTGGGCAAAAGACTGATATGCGACGGAAGAGAATCGCCTTCTTTGATGCCGGTGATGAGGGTTAAAAGATTGGCTACTCCGTTTTGAAAAACCTCTGCTCCTATGTAGCCGTTGTCAGGATGCAAAAGGGCTTGACCGGCAAGGTGATCCCCATTGCCAAAGCCAATCTCTAAGCAGAGTTCTTTGATGGGAAATGAGAAAAGGCTCTCTCGGGTGAGGGGAGTATTGGATGTAATTTGAAGTTGTGGAAGAAATTGCTCCAGAAGAGTGCTTTTGGCTTTGCGAATGATGCGGCCTTTGCGGCGGCCAAAAAATTTGGGCTTGTCGGATATAAAGCCGGTGGTCTCTGTCATGGTTTGGTTCCCTCTTGGTTGGATTGTTAGTTGGCTTTGATGTTATAAAAAAAAGCTGGAAAAATCCAGCTTTTTTTTGAAAATGATAAAATCAATCCTCGTTATTTTTATCATTAGAATTAGAAGTTGACTTGGACATCGTGATGATTAAGTCATACAGATGTTTAGCCGCTTTACGATTGGGAATTTTATAATATGCTTTTACCAATTCTATGGTCTCCTGACGATTCATCGGATCTGAATCAAAGGTTGCTTGCTCTTCTTCCAAGAAGTTGAGCTTGTCGTCAGGTAAGCTAAATGTACGCGGACTTTGTTTGGCTACGTTGCTGTCCATATCTTCATAGAAAAACTCAATCGGTACTTCCAGTACTTTGCCGATATCCCAAAGTCGGCTTGCTCCGACTCGGTTCATGCCTCTTTCATACTTTTGGACTTGCTGGAAGGTTAAGCCCAGTAATGATGCCAACTTCTCTTGGCTCAGACCTAGCAGTGTTCTTCTTAAACGAATGCGGTTGCCTACATGGACATCAATAGGGTTTGGTTGCCCTGTGGGGGTTCTGCCCCGACTAGAGCGTTTGGTGTTTTCTGTATTCATAGTTGTTTCCTTATTGCAATTAGTTTGTGTACTAAAAATAGGATTTTATGCCCGCTTCGTCAACAATAATTTTATAAATTTTTGAAATATTTGCCTTTTATACAACCTTTGCGGGTGCTTAGAAGCTTTTTGCTTCTTTGGTTGAATAAATTGAGGCAGTTATACCACAAATTGCTAATATAAGGATTATGAATAAGGGGATTTTATTTCCATAAATTTTATAAAAAGTCGGAATGCTTAGGGGGTGGCTTAAATAGGTATCAGATATTCCTTGTTGGTGTAAGCCAATTTCTCCGGAGAGAATGCCGGTCGGGCTGAATATGCCGCTGATGCCTGAATTGGCGGCGCGGATTATGGTTATGCCTTCTTCGACAGCTCGCAAGCGAGTAGCTTCAAAGTGCTGATAAGGGCCGGAGCTCTTGCCGTACCAGCCGTCGTTGGTGAGGTTTAATAAAACTGAGGGTGGTTCTGTTTTATCAATGATTTGGTGGGGAAAGATAATTTCATAGCAGATGGCAACGCCAAATGACGGAAGATTGTTTAAGTAAAAAGTTTCCGGACCATGGCCGGTTGCAAAATCGGCTATAACTTTGGTAAAAGGGCGGACGGCGCTTGGAAGCCAACGGCGGAACGGAATGTATTCTCCGAACGGAACAAGGTGTGATTTGCTGTATTGGGCTTGGATGCGGCCTTGGCTATCAAATAAAAACATGGTGTTTAGCGGATTGTAACTACCATCAGGATTGAGCCGGTAGCTAATGCTGCCAACTGCCAGGTAGCCGCCATTGGGGGCAGCTGATGTGATTTGTTGTTGGCGAGATGGTTCTAAATCAAGAGGAAATGGGCTGGCGGTCTCACCCCAAACGGTTAAGCTTAGCGGTGATGCTGACGGAAGTCGGCTCATGTCTATATATTGTTGAAAATTTTGTTCAAGAGTCTGGCGATTCCATTTTTGGTTTTGGGATATGGAGGGTTGTACAATGCGAATCTGGTAATCGCTTAGAGATGAAGGTTGATAGCTTTGTAGTCTGATGTAGCCATAAGTCAAAATAAAACCACTTAGGAGGCAGAAAAAAAACATGCTGCCGATAAGATGAATTTTATTGCGGCGGTGTAAGTATATCTGTGGAGAAAGTGATAGATATAGCACTAAGAGTGAAAGCAAATAGGTGCCGCCCAGTGCGACAGTTTGTATCAGCAATGGTGAAAAGCTGAGTGTGCTGCCCAAGAGATTCCATGGGAAGCCGGTGAAAATAAAGCTCCTTATCCATTCAAACAAAACCCAAAAGGCCGGAAAGCTTATAAAACGTCCCCAGAAGCCTTTGATGATATGGGTTAATAGTGTCGGAAAGCCGATAAATAAACCAAAGAAAGCTCCAGAAACCAACGGAACAAGTGGATAAAGCCAGCTTACAATTCCACCTTCGACCAGCAAAGCATTGCCTATCCAGCTGAACCCTAAGCCGAAAAAGCCAAAGCCAAACCAATAACCTCGGCTAAAGGCTTGTTTGGGCGAATCGCTTTTATTAATCAGGTAAAAAAGTCCGGAAATGGTGATAAATAAAAGCGGTAGGCAATAATACGGAGGGAGAGCCAGTACGGATAAGGCTCCAAAAATAAATGAGATTTTTTTGGGGTGTGCCGTTAGGATTTGATGTGGCATTGGCAGAATCCGCTGTCTCCGGTAGTGGGGAGGATTATCATAATCTTTTTAATGCGGCGAGGGTCTACATCAAGAATGCGGAATTTGATGCCATCGGCGCCATCAATAACTTCTCCTTTGGCGGGTATCCTTTGGGCTAAGTGGAATACCAAGCCGCCGAGAGTATTGATGACGGTGTCTTTGTCGTTGATATATTCTGATAAATCGATACCTGTGGTGGATTCAATCTCATCAAGTTCGGCGCGGGCATCAGCAACGATAACACCTTCTTGCGGGGTGATAACGTGCTGCTCTTCAAAGTCGTATTCGTCCTCTATGTTGCCGACGATTTCTTCAAGCAAGTCTTCAATCGTGACTAAGCCATCGACTCCGCCGTATTCATCAATGACTATGGCCAGATGGACTTTATCGGCTTGCATTTCACGCAGAAGATCCAGAACTCCCATGCAAGGAGAAACAAATTTGACGCTCTTGTTGCTGTTGTTTATTAACTCACTTACGGGTTGGGCATTCTCTCCTTTGATTAAGCCTATGGCTAAATCTATGATGTGAAGTACTCCTACAATATCGTCGAGAGAATCGCCGTAAATAGGAATGCGCGAGTGTCCTTTTTCAACCATTAATTTGGCTAAATCAGAAATACTGCCGTTTTGCGGAAAGGCGATGATTTCGGCACGAGGAACCATGACATGGCAGCATTTTTTGTCTTTGAGGTATAAAACGTTGCTCAAAAGTTGTTGTTCGTGTTCACTGAAATCTTCGTCTCCTTCAGCGCGGTTTTCTTCGAGTAACTCCTCTATAGTTTCTCGTACGGTTTCGTTGGATTTGCGCGTGAAAAGGCTTTTGAAAATTTGTTTTATCGGCGAATGCGAATCTTCGGTCATAATCGGGGTTACTCCGTATAGGGGTTGGAAATGTTGAGTTCTTTTAAAATATTAGTTTCATGAGCTTCCATGACTTCAGCCTCAGCATCAAGCTGGTGGTCATAGCCCATTAAGTGCAAAAGTCCGTGAACCAGAAGGTGGCAATAATGGTCGTGGAGGCTGATGTGTTTTTCTTCGGCTTCGCGGCTGGTGGTCTCATAGGCGATAATAATATCTCCTAACTCAACCTCATCATAAAGCTCGGCCTCAGATGCGAAGTCATCATCATCAATATTGGCAAAGGACAAGACGTTAGTGGGGCGGTCGATGCCGCGAAACTCTTTATTGTATTTATGCACGATGTCATCGTTGCTTAAAGACAAGCCAATCAGCAAGGGTTTGTTGAAGTCGATAGAGCTTAAATCGGTGTTGAGCTCCATATAGTTGAAAGCGGTATTGGCAACGTTTTCTGACAAAGTTTCGATGTTGGCGAGGGCATCAAGCCAGCGATCGTCATCAACATTGATTCCTAATTCAAAACTAATCATAGCCGTGTTGTTTCTTTCCTTTTTCTTCATAAGCTTTGACAATCTTAGCGACTAAGCCGTGACGGACGACATCGGCGGCACTGAAGGTGGTGGAGCCAATGCCGGGGACGTTGTCTAAGGTATCAAGTGCATCTTTTAAGCCGGAAACTACGCCGCGAGGCAGGTCTACCTGACTTAAGTCGCCGTTGATGACCATGCGCGAGTTTTCACCCAGACGGGTTAAAAACATTTTCATCTGCATGGGGGTGGTGTTTTGAGCCTCATCAAGGATAATGAAGGCGTTAGACAAGGTTCGGCCGCGCATGAAGGCCAGAGGGGCTATCTCAATTTCACCGATAGCAAGTTTTTTATCAACTTGTTCGGCGGGGAGCATCTCATATAAGGCGTCATAAAGTGGGCGGAGATATGGGTCGACTTTGTCTTTTAAGTCACCGGGGAGGAAACCCAAATTCTCTCCGGCTTCAACAGCCGGACGCGACAAGATTATCTTATCAATTTTGCCTTCGAGCATCATGGATACGGCAAGGGCTACCGCCAGATAGGTTTTACCGGTACCGGCAGGGCCTAAGCCAAAGACCATCTCATTTTTCATCATCTCTTGGATGTAGCGGGCTTGGGTGGCCGAACGCGGATAAATATGGCGTTTTTTGGTCTTTAAGACGATATCGGAAAGTTCTTCACTCTCGGATACCGGAGCGTTCTCGTCGGTCAGACGGACTGCGGCTTTGACTTCTTGCTCGTTAATTTCAATCCCTTTGGTGAGTTTGTGGTGCAAAACCTCAAGTGCGTTGCGGGCTTGCTTGACAGCGGCAGCTTCGCCGTTGATTTTGATTTTGTTGCCAAAAGAGGAGATTTCTACATTGAGGAGTTTTTCCAAGAGCTTGAGGTTGCTGTCTTGCGGGCCGTTAAGCTGTTGGACAAGTTGGTTGTTAAATAATTCAAAGAGTTCTTCCATAGCTAGTCTCCTTCTTTGATGCCGGTCAGGGAGTTGGTGGTGGCCTCGGTGACCTTGATGTTGACAATATGGTTAAGGTGCTCAGTACCAAGCTCGGCGTGTAGGTTTTGCATATAGGGGGTGCGCCCTATCAGCTGGCCTTTGTGGCGGCCTTTGTGTTCAAACAAAACCGGCATTACTTGTCCGATACTTTGTTGGTTGAACTTGAGCTGGTAGTCAAACAATAAATTTTGCAGAACTTCCAAGCGCTCTTTTTTGACTTTTTCTTCAACCTGATTAGGCATTAAGGCAGCCGGTGTGCCGGGGCGCGGGCTGTATTTGAACGAAAAAGCCTGAATATATTTGACCTGATTGACAACGTCTAAAGTGGCCTGAAAGTCGGCATCGGTTTCATCGGGGAAGCCGACGATAAAGTCTGACGACATACCGATTTTGGGGTTGGCGGCCAAGAGTTTGTCAATAATGCGGAGGTAGTCGCCAGAGGTGTGGCGGCGGTTCATGGCTTTAAGAATCTTATCAGAGCCGGACTGAATCGGCAAATGAAGATAAGGCATAAGCTGGCGGATATCGCGGTAGCAATCAATCAAATCATCAGTCATGTCAGCCGGATAAGAGGTGGTATAACGAATCCGCTCCAGACCATCAATTTCAGCCAGTTTGCGAATCAGGTAGGACAAAGAGCGCTCGCGGCCTTGAGCATCTTCACCATGATAAGAGTTGACGTTTTGACCGAGTAAGTTGATTTCAACACTGCCTTCGGATACAAGGCGGCGGGCTTCAGCCAAGACATCATCAACAGGGCGAGAGGTTTCAACCCCGCGGGTATAGGGAACAACGCAATAGGTGCAGAAGTTGTTGCAGCCTTCTTGAATGGCCAAAAACGAGCAACCGCCGGAAGAATGATTAGCGGGCAGAAAGTCAAACTTATCTTCAGCCGGAAAATCGGTATCAATTACAAATGTGCCTTTGCGGCGTTTGACTTTGGCCAAAATCTCAGGCAGGCGGTGGTAAGTCAACGGGCCGGTAGCAAAATCTACAAACGGGGCGCGCTTCCAGATTTGTTCATCTTCGGCCTGAACAACGCAGCCGCAAACTCCGATAATGGTGTCCTTGCCGGCAGATAGGCGTTCTTCACGGATGAGGTTCAAGCGGCCCAAGTCCGAAAAAACTTTTTCAGCGGCTTTTTCGCGGATGTGGCAGGTGTTGAAAATGACCAAATCAGCGTCTTTGAGGCTGGAGGCAGGGGTGTAGCCCAGCTGTTGTAAAATGCCGGCAATGCGTCCAGAGTCATAGACATTCATTTGGCAGCCGAAGGTTTTGATATAATATTTTGACATTATAGTTTTTATGGTTATCCCGTTTGCATAATTTATAGTTCCTTTTAGTGTAAGATATATTTTGATGTTTTTCAAATGTTATTTGCATATTTGGGAGAAGTTGGAGCAGTTTTTTGGGCGGATAAGACTTTTTTGTGGTGTTATGGATTTTTTTTTGCTATAATCGGGGTGTCTTGAAATTAATGTTAGGTTGTAAAATGAATATGACGGAGCATGATATGATGATTGTTTCTCAACTTGGAGAAAACCAGAAAATAGCTTTTATGCAGGTGTTTGCAAAATTGGCGGCTCGCGATGGAAAAATCGGTGATGATGAACGTGAGTTTATTAAAAGTATGGCTTTGACATATGGTGTGCCGGCCAAAAGAGTTGAGGAAATTTGGAAACCTATTGATGATACGGAACTTTTTAATGAGCTGAAAAATATTAAAAACCGCAAGGCGGCGTTGATGCTGATTAAAGAAATGTGCATCTTGGCTAATGCTGATGAAAACTTGTCTGATGATGAGGTGTTGTTTATCGGGCAGGTTGGTGAGGCTATGGGGGTAGAGGTCTCTAAAATTCAGGAAATCAGCGATTGGGTCTTGGAACGCTTGATTTGGCTTGAAAAAGGACGCTTGATTTTTGAGGAAGTGTAGAAAAGGGGCTCAAATTAATGGAACCTAATGGAAACGAATATGTGGATGATTACGGCAAAATGTCGCGAATCGGTAAAATGGAAGTTTTTAGAGACGATAATCACCGAATCGAAAAACCGGCTAAAATCGTACAACGCGTGCTGGAGGCTAAGTATCCCAGAATGTCACAGGAAGACAGCAGGCGCATTATTACTGAGATGATTGTCAAGCCGGCTGATATGAAGATAAAAGTCGAAGGTGATGATATCCGAATCGATAGTTTGAATTTGTATGTGGCTAACAGTATCGAATCGATTAACAGCGGGTCTTCAGATTATGGGGCTTCGTCTAAAAGTGAGTATTTCGGCTGGATTGAAGAAGGCCAAAAAATTATTAACGATATGAATACTAATGGGGTTACTCCGCAGGAACTTGAAACCAAACACAAGTTTTTGAGCGATTTTGAGCAACGTGAAGTGGACCTGATGACTTGTTTGGCTTTGTATCGCAGATGCAATTTGGCTGACCCTGAAGTCAAGAAAAAATATGACGAGTTGGAGCAAAAACTGGTTAAGTTGCGCGAAATCAGAAGCGCGGTGCAGGTGGCAACTCCGGATAAGGCTGACAGAGAGGTGTCTAATCCGGTTGAAAATGCCAGACGTAAAGCATTGGCTTTGGTGTATACCGGAGTGTTGACCGAGCTGGCTACCGAAGCTAAAGGCGGAATGTCTCGTTTGACCGAAGGGCAAAAACGTGACCTGAATATCTATTTTGAGCCTTATGTTAATGTTCAATATGTATATGCTTCAATCATGCGTGATGCTAAGGCTAAAGATTATTATCGCGAAAGTAAGGCCGAAACATTTGCTGTGGAACAAATCGAAAAGCAGACCCCAAACAGAGAGTCTTTGATGCATAAGCTAGCGGTGTTGTCAGGGCGAATCTCGGAAAACTTGGGGAAAAAAGCTTCTCCTGTTGAACAAAAGCAGCGGGCATTTGACATTAACCGATATATGATGTTAAAAAAGATGCAGGAAGAAAACAATTTGCAACGCGCTTAATAAATTTGAGAGTGCAGGAGTAGAAACGTAATGAGTGTGATGCTTGAGCCTTTTTTGTATATTATTGCTTTGGTGATTGATATTTATTTCAAAATTGTGGTGGTCGAAGTGGTGGTGCATTGGCTGCTGCATTTTCGAATCTTGGATGCTTCAAATAGATATGCCAGAAAAACAGTTGAGGTGTTGGAGGCTTTGACGCATCCGGTATATAAGCGGATTGCTAAATATGTTCCGCCTTTTGCCGGATTGGATTTCTCCCCGTTTATTTTGCTGATTGCGCTGTTGTTTGTGGGACGATTGGTATTCCGCTTGTCGCAGTTGGTTTTGTCGTAGAAGCTGAGAAAGCGTGGAGGCGACTTGTTCTTTGAGGTGAAGGAAAACTCAGTGGTATTGAGGGTGCGGTTGACACCTAATGCCGCCGCTATGAAAGTCGGGGGTGTGTTTGAAGATGCTGACGGAGTGGTTTATCTTAAAGCAAGTGTGACGGCGGTACCCGAAAAAGGTAAGGCTAATAAAGATTTGATTGCTTTGCTGAGCAAAAACTTGAAATTGCCGAAAGGGGCTTTTAAAATAGTGGCCGGGGAGACTGATCGTTATAAAAAGCTGGAAATTTGTGGCGATGTTGGTATGATTGTGTCGGCCTTGGAAAATTTGACGGAGTAGAATTTGAAAATTATTGATGGAAAAATACTGGCACAGCAGATACGCGAAAACTTGCGCCTTAAAATTAAAAACTTGGGCTTAACTCCTTGTTTGGCGGTAGTGTTGGTTGGTGATAATGAGGCCAGCCAAATTTATGTGCGCAATAAACGAAAAGCGGCCGAAGAGATTGGAATGGAGTGCGAAGTGCATCATTTGTCGGCCGAATCTTCTTTTGAACAAGTAGCGGATTTGGTGCAGAAGTTGAACGCGAATCCTAAAGTTAACGGGATAATCGTGCAGATGCCGCTGCCCCAACATTTGAACAGTGATAAAATTTTGCGCTTGATTGATGAGCGTAAAGATGTGGACGGCTTTGGTTTGCATAATGCCGGTTTGCTGATGCAAAACCAGCCATCGGCAATGATTGCGGCAACCCCCAAAGGTGTGCTGGCGATGTTGCGCTCAACCGGTATTCAATTGACCGGAAAACACGCGGTGATTATTGGGCGATCTAATATTGTCGGGCGGCCGTTGGCGGCTCTGCTCTTAAACCAAGATTGTACGGTGACGGTGGTGCATACCTTGACCCAAAATATTGCCGAGATTACCAAGCAGGCAGATATCTTGGTGGCGGCGTGCGGTTGCCCAAAGCTGGTTAAAGCGGATTGGGTCAAAGACGGTGCGGTGGTGATTGATGTCGGGATTAATCGCATTGACAACCACTTGTGCGGTGATGTCGATTTTGACGAGGTGGCGCCTAAGGTGGCTTTTATTTCTCCGGTGCCGGGGGGCGTGGGGCCGATGACAATTGCAATGTTGTTGGAAAATACGGTTGAAGCCTGTGAAAAGCAAATGAAGGAAACAAAATAAATGGTGTTACGCAGAATCAGAGATTATTTTAACCGTTTGGTGCGGGCTTGTTATGACTGGATGATTAATATGGCATCAAACGAGCACGCGATGTATTTTTTGGCAGCGGTTGCTTTTATTGAGAGCTCGTTCTTTCCTATCCCACCGGATATTATGATTATCCCGATGGTGTTGGCGGCGCCGCAAAAAGCTTGGCGGATTGCCGGTGTGGCTACAGTTGCCAGTGTGGTCGGTGGGTATTTTGGTTATGCCATCGGCGTGTTTGGCTATGAGATGATTGCTAAACCGATTTTAAATTTTTATGGCTATATGCAGCAGTTTGAGACTTTTCAGGGATATTATCACGAATGGGGAGCTTGGATTGTGTTTGGAGCAGGGATTACACCTTTCCCCTATAAAGTAATCACTATTGCCAGCGGTGTGGTCGGGCTTAACCTGTGGGTGTTTGGCATAGCCTCCATCGTGGGGCGCGGTATTCGCTTTTATTTGGTGGCGTGGCTGCTCAAAAAATATGGCGAGCCGATGAGAGAGTTTATTGATAAAAATTTGGGTATGTTATCAATTTTGTTCTTATTGTTATTGATTGGTGGTTTTGCTTGTATCAAGTACTTATAACAAAAAAGGCTCTCAAATGGGAGCCTTTAGTTTTTTGTATCTAATCTTTATGGCGGAAGGTAATGCGCCCTTTGGTCAAGTCATAAGGGGTCATCTCAATATCTACCTTATCACCAACCATTACGCGGATGCGGAACTTGCGCATTTTGCCTGCGGTGTGAGCCAAAATCTCAACCCCGTTCTCAAGCCGGACGCGAAACATGGCATTAGGCAGTTTTTCGATTACTTCGCCGGTTAATTCAAGAAGTTCTTCTTTACTCATAAAATGTTCCTTATTTGGTTAATTTTTGGATTATTTGTCTTTTTATATAAACCATAAAATTTTTTTATGCAACGAAAATTTAACAGCTTAGGGTGGATTGCTGATTGAGAGAGGAAAAAATCGTGATTTTGGTGCGGCGTTAGGGCTTCTTTAATATTAAAGGAGGTAGAGTAGGGCTTGATGTAAAACATTAGAAAGTGTGGCTATGGAAAAGCAAAAATGTGTTATGTGTGAGGACGAGATTGCTCGCGATTGGGATGATTGTGATGTGGCTTTTATTAAAAGTGATACATCAAGCGGGCATGATATGTGGTTGATTTATGCCGCTGACGGAACCAAACTGGCTTCTACCGATAATCGGGAGTATGCTTTTGCCGTGGCGCGTCAGAATAATTTGACGCCAAAGAGTGTACATTAGATATTACTTCATTAATCTATACTAAAGTATAGCCTAGTTTTTGGGCTTAACGTTGTTTATATATTAGCCGTATAAATGGACTATTGGTTTTGTATTTTTTTTAAGTGGAGAAATATAGCATGTATACGGGTACAGTGAAGAGTTATGATGTTAAACTTGGCTTTGGTTTTATTACCATGGATAAAAATGCAGCTGATGTGTTTGTGCATGTGACGGCTTTTGACAGTGATAAAATTCGTATTCTTCACCCGGGGCAGCGTGTTGGGTTTGATTTGTGCAATGATAGGGGGAAGAGGATGGCGTGTAATGTGGAGATGATAAAAGCCTACTAAAAAAAATCCCGCTCTGTGGGTTACTAATACAGAAAAAAGTTTTAAGGCTAAGTCATGTACCAGCACGTACACTCCTGTCGCCTTAAAACTTTTTTCTTATTATTAACCGCACATATCGGAATTTTATCGGGCAAAGAAAAAGATTGAACAAGTGTTATTTAGTTTGCTCGTTCTCCGCATTTTTTACAAAAATCCCGCAGGGGAGTTTGCTCTTCAGGTGTCATGCTTGCAATTTTTTCGCTCGTGTACTGTGGTTTTTGTACACGTCGCTCAAAAATCCCTGCGCAGCACACCTAAATATCAAACTCTTGGATTCCACAGTTTAAAAGGCTCGTTATATACGAGCCTTTGTTTTAGCGGTTGAGGGATAGGGGCAAAGGAGGCGCGTTGCTTAAATTGTGCCGGTGGAGGGGTGAGGATTGGGTGGAGGGGTTAACCTTATTCTTTTTGCAATATATTCTTACTTGGGGTATTCCAAAGCCAAATCATTGCTCCATAATAGACTGGGCGAATAACTGCCGAAAATAAAATATAATATGTAAAAAATCCAAATCCTGATAATTCACTATAAAAGGTTCTAAAGAAAAAGACTTCACCGGTTATACAGCTTAAAGCTAAAAACAAACTCAATATTAATTTTCCAACAACACATTTATTCTTTGAATGCTTTGTGTGATTACCAAGAGTTATGAATATTTGGGGTAACTTAATATAAATAAGCCATAAAATAAACGGCACCCAAAGAATACAATAGAAAACTGTTGCGATTGTCGGGAATATAAATAACGAAACTAAAAACAGCAAAATTCCCACAAGCAACGGATGCGTTTTTAAAATCTTAATATTTTTTTCTTCCCATAACACAAGTCGGTAAAGAGTATAAAGAAACAGCATATACAAAATAAAAGGAGAAAACATAAACAAAAGACCAATTATGGCATTTTTTATACTTTCATCTGTTATTATCAATAAATCTTCTAGGATAGTTCTTATTCCAAAAGCTGATATAAAGATAATCATTTCAGGAATTAGAAAGCGTAATTTGCAGCCTAAAGGGAAAAAACGAACCGTAATAATTTTGAATAAGGTATAATAAGTAAACAAAAACCAGAAATACATAAATAAATTTTTTTCATCAAAATGACAAATTTGGTTTATATCTTCTCTAAACCAATGAAAATAGCTATTCCATTCAAATTCTAAATAGTTGCCAACATCAACACATACCGAATTATCTCTATCCATATCAGCAAAAAACCAGTAA
>CALXRR010000043.1 GCA_944390905.1 uncultured Alphaproteobacteria bacterium | reverse complement strand
GGATTAGGATTTTCATAAACGGGCTTGTTTTGCACTGGTTGGTTACTCCCAAAACCGGTACTTTGCTTTGCCCAAGGCGTTGGCGTTTGGTATTGGTTCTTATTCCAAACACTTTGAGTTTGATTAAACAGATTGTTGTTTCCGAACAAACTATGCTTCTGCGCCTCTGGGATATTGGTAATATTACCTACATCACTCCCCGAATTAGGTAAAGAGTTTTGAGCCAATTGATATGGTTGAGAATAAGTGCTGAACGAATTTTGCTGTGGGTAAAGAGCAGCATTGGCATTCAAAGTTAAGCCTTGCATATTGTTCGGACTAAAAATCGAACTGTTGTTTAAGCCTGAATTGAAAGTGCTGTTGCTATTCCACAAAGCATTATTCTGATATTGTTGCAACCTAATGATTAAAGTTTTGTTTTAATTACAAATACCAATTTTGTAAAACATACCGCCCGACAAAAAACAGAGCAACACAAACAACAAAATAAATGTTAGGATGTTTAAGTAACGGACTTGTCAAAGTTAAGTCTTTTTCCTTTGAACTTGGCATAAACTGGGCATAAAGATATATTCCCAAATAAATAAGAAATATAAATTTAGAAATTGTAAATAAAACATCTGTTCTTTCTATATTTAGCGAGCGCGTCATTTCTACCATTATAAAAAATATTGAAACACCCAAAATAATTAAAGTTCCTCTGATATTCAAATCACGGCATCTTTTTTGATAACAGCTCAAGGCGATATAAAAATAGCAAAACCAACCTATAATATCAAAATAAAGAATTTTAGTAAGAGAAAAAAAGCTGTAAAACACATATCCTATAATCATACATTCCCAAAAATGTAATCTCGTAAGTACTCCATTGAAAGAAATACATTCTCGCAATGTTTTTTTTATCTGTTGAATACTACTAGAATCATTTGGAATATTTTTTTCATTTGTCATAATTTACACCATTTTTAAACTAGATAGGCTTTTTTAGTGTATAAAAAGCCTATCTAGATGTCAAGTTATTCCTTTTACTTAATCATACCCAGACTTTTTAATATTTTTGATGTTCCACCAGCCCCAATAGCATAATTAGCCAACTTATTGGCAACTCCTAGTCCAACATCTTCAGCTTGTCTTTGTATTTTATTTTGTCTTTTTGCATAATCATCATCCATAAAAGTATAACTTGCCCAATCATATAAACCTCCAGTACCTGCATTAAATAATGCAAGAGAACCATTTTCAATTCCTTCGCCAAATCCTTCTAAAGCAGATAATGCAATATTTCCGGCCGAATCCCCTTTAGGATTAGAATTTTCATAAACGGGTTTGGTTTGTACAGATTGGTTACTCTCAAAGCCGGCACTTTGCTTTGCCCAAGGCGTTGGCGTTTGGTATTGGTTCTTATTCCAAACACTTTGAGTTTGATTAAACAGATTGTTGTTTCCGAACAAACTATGCTTCTGCGCCTCTGGGATATTGGTAATATTACCTACATCACTCCCCGAATTAGGTAAAGAGTTTTGAGCCAATTGATATGGTTGAGAATAAGTGCTGAACGAATTTTGCTGTGGGGAAAGGGCCGCACTTGCATTCAAATTCAAACCTTGCATATTGTTCGGACTAAAAAGCGAACTGTTGTTTAAGCCTGAATTGAAAGTGCTGTTGCTATTCCCCAAAGGATTATAAACTTGAGATTGCTCGTTATTCATTCCCCATTGAGTATTGTTACTATTCCCAAAATTATTAGTTTGGTTCTGCATATTCTCAATATTATTATGAATCTTTGAAGAGCCAAAGCCATAGTTATTGTCCGGTGATGTTCCCCAAAAATTTGTGCCTTGTTGAGGATAATTTTTTGTTATCCCTTGATTATTGTAGTTTTGAATGAGTTGGTTTTCCTTGTTTTGTCTTGCAAATTGATATTCCAACTCATCACGGGTAGAAAAGCCACTGTGGTCAACACCATAAGCGTCTATTTTATTATCTCCGGTACTATAACCTAACGGAGATTTATATTGTGGATACATATCCATCTTTTTAATTCCTCTAGTTAATGTTTGAAACAAAAAAAGAGCCATGAAAGTCATGGCTCTTTTGGTTAAAAAAATAATGAGAGTGGTGTGTTTGCACTTCGGCTCTCATTATACCCAAATTTATATCAAATCTTATGAAAAATGTCCCCTACTTTTTTGTCCCGACACATGACTTTTTTGTCCCGACAGATTTGTCGGGACAAATATGTCCCGACACATTTTTGATAAGTACCTGATTTTATGTGAAATATTTTTTTGTAACTCTGTTTTTTAGCTTTTTAGGGCTTAGGGTGCGATGTTATTTCGCGCCGAGTTATTCACAAGTTGGTGCTAATGTAGAGCTTTGGGTTTAATTGTCGCCGATGCGCAGGGCTTCAATAAAGGCAGATTGCGGGACTTCTACCTTGCCAAACTGGCGCATGCGCAATTTACCTTTCTTTTGTTTATCTAGCAATTTGCGTTTGCGGGTGACATCGCCGCCGTAGCATTTGGCGGTTACATCTTTGCGTAAGGCGGAGATGGTCTCTCTCGCGACGACCTTGCCTCCGATGGCCGCTTGAATCGGAATCTTAAACAAGTGTCTGGGGATGAGGTCTTTTAAGCGTTCGCAGATTTGTCGTCCGCGGGACTCCGCCTCGCTGCGGTGGCACAAAAATGCCAGAGCGTCAACGGCTTCCTCATTAATCAAAATTTGAACCTTAACCAGATCAGAGGTCTCATACCCGACAAGCTCATAGTCAAAGCTGGCGTAGCCGCTGGTGATGGATTTGAGCCGGTCATAAAAGTCAAACACAATCTCGTTGAGCGGAATTTTATAGACAACCATGGCTCGGGTGCCGGCATAAGTTAGGTCTTCTTGTTCACCGCGGCGCTCGGTGCAGAGTTTGAGCACACTGCCTAAGTATTCATCCGGAACCAAAATCGTGGCTCTGACCATGGGCTCCTCAATGGAAGAGATTTTGGTGATGTCGGGCATATCAGCCGGATTATGCAAGGTGATGACGCTGCCGTCGGTTAAGTGGATTTTGTAAGCAACCGAGGGCGCGGTGGTGATTAGGTCTAAGTCAAACTCGCGGCTCAAACGCTCTTGGATGATTTCCATATGCAGCAAGCCCAAAAAGCCACAACGGAAACCAAGCCCCAAGGCGGCGGAGTTTTCGTTTTGGTAGTCAATACTGGCGTCATTGAGCTTGAGTTTGGCCAGAGCATCTTTCAAGAGTTCATACTGGCTGCTGTCAACCGGAAACAGCGAGCAGAATACTACCGGTATGGAGGGCTTGAATCCGGGGAGAGCCTCAGCGCAAGGGGCTTTGTTGTCGGTGATGGTATCGCCGACGCGGCAGTCACCCACGCTCTTGATGCTGGCGGTGATAAAGCCGACTTCCCCAGGGCCTAAGGCCTCAATATCTTGCATTTTGGGGGTGAAAACTCCGACTTTATCAACCGTATAAACCGCATTGGTAGACATCATGCGGATTTGGGATTTTTTACGCAAAAAGCCGTCTTTGATGCGGACTAAGATAATAACTCCGAGGTAGCTGTCATACCAACTGTCAATAAGTAAAGCTTTGAGAGGGGCTTCAGCCTCGCCTTGAGGAGCGGGAAGTTTGTGGACAATGGCCTCAAGTAGTTTATCTACACCAAAGCCGGTCTTGCCAGAGGTCTCAACCGCGTCAGAGGCGTCTATGCCGATGACGTCTTCAATTTGGCGCTTGACCCGCTCAGGGTCTGCAGATGGGAGGTCAACCTTGTTTAATACCGGTACAATCTCGTGGTCGTTATTAATTGCTAAATAGACGTTGGCTAAGGTTTGTGCCTCAACCCCTTGGGTGGCATCAACCACTAATACCGAGCCTTCACAAGAGGCCAGAGAGCGGGATACCTCATAAGAAAAGTCAACGTGGCCGGGGGTATCAATTAGGTTGAGCTGGTAAGTTTTGCCGTCTTGAGCTTTATAATTGAGGCGTACGGTTTGGGCTTTGATGGTGATGCCGCGTTCGCGCTCAATGTCCATAGAATCGAGTACTTGTTCTTGCATTTCTCGTTGTTCAAGCCCGCCGCAGTACTCAATAATGCGGTCGGCAAGGGTCGACTTGCCGTGGTCTATATGTGCGATAATGGCAAAATTTCTGATTAAACTTAAATCTGTTCCCATTGCTTTGATTCTCTGTAATATATATAATGCTCTGCCTATAAATAATGTAATTTTTATTATAAGGCAATATAAATTATGTTGTCGGCGTGGGATTTTTGTGTTATAACTACATAAAAGTGATTAAATCAACGGAAGGAGGACGCTATGCGTAAGATGGTGGATGTGACTTTCGGCTCGTCTCGCTATGATGACTTGGTTGAGCTGCGCTATAAAGTGTTGCTTGCCCCGTTAGGCTTGAAATTCTTGGATTCTTTCCGTGATAAAGAGGCTTCATATTTGCATATCGGTTGTATTGAGCAACTAGATGATAAACTGGTCGGCGGGTTGATTTTGGCGCCGGTGGATAATGATACCATTCGAATGATGCAGGTGGCTGTTGATGACAAATATCAAGGTGAAGGCGTTGGGCGTGAAATGGTTAAATATGCCGAAAAACGCGCTAAAGAGGCCGGATATGCTCATTTGGTGATGTATGCAATGCTATCGGTTATTGGTTTTTATGAAAAGCTTGGTTTTAAGCAAGAGGGTGATATTTTTGAAGATAACGGCATTACTTTTGCCAAAATGGTGAAGGAGCTATAAATCGTGGCCAGCGATAATGTGAAAGCTTTCAGAAAAGTAAAGGAATTGATGCTGGCGGGTAAAGTGGCAGAGGCGCGCAATGTGATTTGTCATGCGGCTAAAATATCAGACCAAGAACGGATTGAGGCAGGGGAAGAGAATCTGCCTCATTTTATTTTGCAGAAAACCAAAAATATCAATATTGCCCGTATGCTGCAGGTGGAGCGGGCGTTTAATACCGTGTATAGGGCTTTTTCGGAGCCGGAAAAGGATTTTTTGAAGGAAAAAGCCTGGCGTGAGATGGAGCAGGTTGAGCCATTAATGTCACAGCCGGAAAAGCTTGAGCTCTATTATTGGAAAGGAAAATGCGCCGCCGTGATGTGGCCTGAGGAACAGCAAAAGTCAATCGAGTGGTTTGAAAAGGCAATAGCTTTTAGTCCTTATAACTCAAAGTCAGACTATTTGCGATATGCTATCAGAGAAGTGTGTAGCGCTAAAATTGATGCGGAAGAAAAACTCCGCTATACCGAGTTGGCTTGCCGTAAAATGCACCCTTCGTTGCAGAACCCGAAGTATGATGAATATATCGACGGTTTGAAACGCGTGTGTTATAATCAGGCTTTGAAAAAGGCTCAGAATCAAGAGTTACATTGGTATGTGCGAGAAAGCGGATATTTGCGGGCGTTGGAGCTCTTGAATGAAGTGAAAGTTCCGGCCGCGGAAAAATATCAGCGTCGGATTGGGTTGTATGGTTCGCTGTATCATTTGTATAAAAATAACGGAGCGGTCGAAAAAGCCGGACAGATGTTTAACAATCGGCAGGAAGCGGTGTATGCAGCCTCACGTGAGAAGAAAAAACGCACCGGCGTGCGGATTGACACGATGTCGCAGAACTATCGCTAAAGTGAGGAAAATTTATCAAGATTGCCGCAGTTATTGATGTGGCAATTTTTTTTGCTTTTTAACGGAGTTGTTAAGGGCTTGTTTACGCTTTGAGGATATTATTCTCAGTATAGAAATATTATTTTATGAACTATTAAATCTTATAATCATGAATACATTTATATTTATTTTTTTGGTTGCAGGTATATTGTTGCAAGTAGTGCAGTATATCTTGGAAGCTAAGTTCGGAAAGAGTTTTGTGCTCTTGATGTTGAAAGCAGCGGCTTATATGATCGTTGCGGGAGCTTCTTGTTTGTTGGTAATTGTCAACCAGCAGATATTCAAAGAATTTGAAGGGTATGCTTGTTCGGTTATTTTATCTTTGTTTGTGCCGCGGATGATTTATTATCTCTTGGGCGCGGGGCAGCAGGATAAACATGACGGAAAAATATTAGTATGAAGAAAGCCTTGTTCTGCAAAGAACAAAGCTTTTTTTTATGCAAGCTGTGCCAGCTTGACCCCCTAACCTAGCGGTTGAGAAATTGGGGCAGAGAAGGCGCGTTGCTTAGATAGAGTATGCGGATTGTTGGTGTGGTTGTACACGTCGCTCAAAAATCCCTGCGCAGTACACCTAAATATCAAACTCTTGGATTTCATAGTTGAAAAGGCTCGTCATAATGGCGAGCCTTGTGTTTTATAATGCTTTAGGGTAGTAAGGGCGACCACGCCGGATCGGACGCGTCAGCCGGAGTAACTACCATGCGCTCGTTATAGCCGGTTAGGTCGATGGTGTAGAGCTTGACCGGTGCGTTACGGCGCGAGGTGCCTTTGTCTTGGCGGAAGTACATCAGCACGCGGCCGTTGGGCGCCCAGACCGGAGCCTCAACCAGATAACCGCTGGCCAGCAAACGTTCGCCGCTGCCGTCAGGGTACATTACACCGATGTAAAACTCGCCGTTGGCCATTTTGGTAAAGGCGATATAGTCTCCGCGCGGCGACCAAACCGGTGTGGCATAGCGGCCGGAACCAAAGCTGATGCGGTGGACGTTGGAGCCGTCGGCGTCCATAACGTAAAGTTGTTGGTTGCCGCCACGGTCGGAGTTGAAGACTATTTGGGAGCCGTCAGGTGAATAACTTGGTGAGGTATCGATTGAAGTAGGTGTGGTTATTCTTTTGGTTTTGTGGGTTTTTAAGTCCATTTCATAAATATTGGTTTTGCCGTCGTTGGCGTAACTCAACAGCAGTTTGGAGCTGTCGGGAGAAAATACCGGTGCAAAGGTCATGCCGGGGAAGTTGCCAACCAGTGTTTGGCGGCCGGTCTCAATGTCAAGGATATAAACCTTGGGTACGCTGCCGGAATACGACAAATATGTAATCTTTTGCATATTGGGCGAAAAACGCGGGGTCAAAACCATGGATGAGCCAGAGGTCAGGAATTTGTGGTTCTCGCCGTCTTGATCCATTATGGCTAAGCGTTTGACGCGTCGGGTGGCCGGGCCGGACTCGGATACATAGACAATGCGGGTATCAAAGTAGCCTTTTTCACCGGTGAGGCGCTCATAGATGGCATCGGCTATAACATGGGCGATGCGTCGCCAGTTGTCTTTGGTGGTGGTGAAAGATTGTCCTTTCATTTGGTTTTCGGCAAAGACATCCCATAAGCGCATTTCTACCTTGAGGTTGTTAGGACCGCTTGGGCTGATGGAGGTTTGAACCAAAGCGTGAGCGTTGATGGCTTTCCAATCATTGAAAGCGGGAACTTCATTAATGGATTTAAGTTCTTGAATATAGCTGTTTTCGGATATAATGCGGAACAAGCCGGAGCGTTCCAAATCAGCGATGACGACTTCTCGGATGTTTTCGCCGTAGCTTTCAAGCGAAGAATCGGAAGCTATCATTTCAGGAAAGGCTAGCGGCAAAGGGTCGCTCATGGCGCCGGTGACGTCAATCTGGAGCTCAGCTCGGGCCGGGGTGGCAAAAGCTAAGAAAAGTAAAAGGGTTAGAAAGCTAAAGTGTTTCATTCGCATTATCCATTAAAAAAAACTTATTTTAGGTTAGGAGTATAATGGATGTTGGTTAAAAAAATGATAAAAAAATGTGCTCCGGTGGTGGAGCACATGAATAATTTGGCTTTACTTTTTGCGGATGAAGATGGATAAACCGTTCAGATGAGGCTGTGCTTGTTTGAACCGGTCTATCTCGTCATTAAGTTCCGTGACGGATTTGTTTTCAAGCCAGTGTTTAAACTTCTTCGGGGCGATGATAATATAATCCTTCCGAATGAGTTTTTTTAATTCTTTACGCTTGGTATGCAGTGATTTGTTGATGTAAAAACCACTGATTAACATAACCAAAAGGCAGCCAATAATAATAGCAGTGTTTGTTGTGTCCATAATAATATATTTTTATAATTGTAATTTTGTATGGAGATTGTTAATATTTATATGATGCTTTGTCAACAGTTTTGAGGAACGAATTTTGGATATTAAAGAATTTAAGGCCGCGCTGAAGCCTTATAAGGCGATTATCGGTTTTGATTATGGGGCGAAAAGATTGGGAATTGCGGTGTCGGATTTGCTGTGGATGGTGGCTACGCCGTATAAGATTTTGTATCGCTCAACTTGGGAAAAAGATTTGGCGGCGCTGAAACAGATTATTGATGAAAAAGAGGTGCAGGCCATTGTTATCGGGCTGCCGTTGCAGATGAACGGTGAAGAAGGCGCCATTGCGCAGGAAGTGCGGGAGTTTGCCGCTAAGCTGACGGAGGCTTTAGCGTTGCCGATTTTGTTTTGGGATGAGAGGTTGTCATCAGCGGCAGCGGAAAACTTTTTGATTAAAGAAGTGGATTTGTCGCGCGCCAAGCGCAAAAAGGTGCTTGATGCATCTGCCGCTGGTTTTATTTTGCAAGGGGCGCTGGATGCCTTGCGCTATGCTTGAGGCGGATTGAAGCTGAGGGCAACGGCCTGTAAGGTGCGCAAAAACAGCTCAGAATCCAGAATATGGTGCGGCGGAACCGGATTGTTGACCAAGTGCTGGATGTCTTTATCTATCTGGGTTAAAGTGGGCAGAAAACGGCGGCAAAAAGCATAAGCCGAGGCTGATATTAGCTCCGGTGATGAGGTCGGATAGCCGATTGTCTCCAAAAGCTTGGGAATGGAGGTCTCTTTGCTGCGGCTGCGGCGGTTGTACCACAGGCCAATGCCTTGCTCAGCTAAAAGCTGCCACGGAAAATGTGACCCTGGGTCGGGTTTGCGCTCGGGGGCGGAATCAGAATGGCCGATGATGTTATATGGAGCAATGTTATAGCGGCTGATGATATCGCGGCTGAGCTCCATTAAAGCCCCGATTTGAAGCGAAGGGTAGGTGCTTTGCCCAAGCAAAGGGTGTTCCAGCTCTATGCCGATGGAGCGGTTGTTTAAGTCAGCTTCGCCACGCCATTCTCCGCGGCCGGCGTGGTAGGCCTTGAGGTCTTCAGGGACCATAAGGGTAATCTCTCCTCGGGCAGAAATGTAGTAATGGCACGAGGTTTTGGTTTCCATTAAAATAGAGGCAAAAGTTTCAAGCGAAAAAGCGTTGCAATGAAACATCAAGAGGTCAATGTTGCGGGTGCGTTTTTCATAATCAGGCAATAGGTATTGGTGCATTATAACCTCCTATAATTTGCGGCTGTTCATGATGTATTGGTAAGCCTCGTTGATTTCGGCCATTTTGAGAGTATAGCGTTTGATTTCAGCCTCGGAGGCGCCGTGGGCAGAAGCATTGTCAGGGTGCCAGGTCATAATCAGCTCTTTCCAGCGGGCTTTGATTTCGGTATTGCCGGCAGAGGGTGATACCCCTAAAATATCGTAGTAGTTTTGCAACGGAGTGCCTGATGATGAAGGGTGAGGTTGGTAGCGGTCGTAGATGATGTCAAAATTAGAATCGTTGAGCTCAATGATGTAGGCGGTGTTCTTCAAAATATCAAGTTGTTCTTTTTGAATGGAGCCGTCGGCTGAGGCTATCTTGAAGAGGTTGTCAATAATGTTTTCTTTTAAGTCAAGGTTGTCTTTGGCAATGAGCGAGAGTTGTTTGGCGTATTTTTCATAGTCATCGGCGGTGGATTTGGCCTCGTTGAAAATGGCGGCGATTTTGCTGTTTTGGTCATAGGAGAGCTCAAACATTTTCTTAAAAGCGCGAATCTCATTTTCACTGACGACGCCGTCGGCTTTGGCCAGTTTGGCCGAAAGAGCCGCCATGGCTTGGACAAAGGCAAATTTGCGGGCCTCGGCAGAGTGGAGGTAGAGCTTGACAAAGTTTATCTTGGACCAAAAGCGTGATAGCAAGTTGAGGCTTAGTTTGTGGCTCAAACGCCCCAAACGGAGATAGTCGGCAGCAAAACCCAAACAGACGCCAATGAAAATGAGCAGGTTGGAATGGAAACTAAAGCCGATGATGGCGCCTAAAATCTTGCACCAATGTTGGTTCCAAAAGGTTTCAAACAAGGATTTGAAACGGTTGGCGAAGAGGTTGTTGGGCATATCAAACATAAAATGCCCGATGATAAACAGGATAATAAATCCAGGAAGCCCAAAGGTGAGCGCGCCTAATAAGCCGCCCCAGATAATGCCGAACAAGCTGGTGTCAATGCGGTTGTAGTATTTGTAAAAACGGTAGGGCAGCAAAATGCGAATGTTGTCATCAATCTGGCTCAAGTATTGTTTGATGAGTTTGCGGATAATGGTGCGGTCAATCAAAATATGGCCGAGAAACATTCCCCATAAAAAACCGACGGCTCCAAAAAAACGGAGACCTATGACTGCCAGAGTTAATTTGCCTATCGGAAACATTTGTGTGTTGCTCTTTGTGGTTGTTGGGTTAAAAACATTGTCATTGTAACCGAGAACGGATAATTAATAAAGGGTTATAAAATGATGGTTGATAACTCTACCGGAAAGTCGTGGGGAGAGGTAATCAGCCCTTGGTGGGTGTCGCGGCGGTAGCTGTACCAGTTGGCGGCATCGGTATAAGTATCAATGCCGGAGTTGATGACGTTGTTAACCCCTAGGTGCAGGAGTTTATCGCGGATATAGCCGCTTAAGTCAAAAAGGTAATGCTCGGCACGGGGAGCAGGGATGAAATAGGCCGCGTTAGCTGCCGACTGAGTCATAAACTGAGTGCGGACTTCAGCCCCCATTTCAAAAGATGGTTGTTGGATGCAAGGGCCGATGGCGGCGGCAATCGAATCTACTTGGGCGCCGTGACGGAGCATTAAGTTAAGGGTATTTTCAATCACGCCTTTGAAGGCTCCGCGCCAGCCACCATGGGCGGCGCCGATGACGCCGTGCGCATAATCGGCAAACAAAACCGGTGCGCAGTCGGCAGTGCCGATGCATAAAATAATGTCTTTAGTGGTGGTGACGGCGCCATCAGCGGTGATTTGGTTCATGGAAGGAGAATCGATAAAGACGACATCAGCCGAAACACCTTGATTGAGGCGCAAAAGGCGAGAGGTATCAAGCCCGTAATGTGCGGCGATGGTTTGGTAATTTTGGCGGATATGCTCGGGATTGTCAGCAGAACGGCTGTTGAGGTTGAGGCTAAAATAACGCCCTTGAGAGGCACCGCCGAGGCGCCCGAAAAAGCAATGTTTGTCAGGGGCAAGATTGGGTGATAACCATTCCATTATAAAAAGCTCCGTCCATAGGCTAAAGGTTCAATGCCAAAGTAAGCCGCTACGGTTTGGCCTAAGTCAGCGAAAGTATCACGCTGGCCGAGGTTTTTGTCAGTAACGGCTTTGCCGAACATTAAGACCGGTACTTGCTCGCGGGTGTGGTCGGTGCCGGCGTAAGTCGGGTCGTTGCCGTGGTCAGCGGTGATGAAGACAATATCATCGTGTTTGAGCAAGAGGCCAAGCTCGGGCAAACGAGAGTCAAAATATTCGAGCCCTTGGGCATAGCCTTGGACATCGCGGCGGTGCCCCCAGAGCATGTCAAAGTCTTCAAAATTAGTGAAGATGAGGCTGTCATCGGGGGCGGAGCGGACCTCGTTTAAGGTTAAATCCCACAAGTCTTTTAAGCCGCTGCCGTGAACCTCTTTGGTGATGCCGCGGTGGGCATAGATGTCATTGATGGCGCCGATGGCGATGACGTTTTTGCCGGCGGATTTGAGCTTGTCAAGCAGGGTTTCGCCAAAGGGTTGGGCGGTAAAATCGCGGCGGTTGGCCGTGCGGGTAAATTGGCCGGAGTGCTCGCCGATAAAGGGGCGGGCAATAATGCGTCCGATATTGTAAGGAACAACGTGGCGATAGGCAATTTGGCAGAGGGCATAAAGTTTATCAAGCCCGAAGTGTTGCTCGTGGGCGGCAATTTGGATATTGCTGTCGGCCGAGGTATAAAAAATGGGTTTGCCGGTGGCGATATGTTCTTCACCAAGTTCTTGGATAATAACCGTACCGGAGGCAGCTTTGTTGCCTAAAATGCCTTCTAAGCCGGCTTCTTGGCAGATGGTGTTTATCAGCTCAGCCGGAAAGGAGGGGTAAGCAGGTGGAAAATGTCCCCAGCCTTTGAGGTTGGGAAGTCCGGCCAGCTCCCAGTGACCGGAGACGGTGTCTTTGTCTTTGCTGAGCTCGGACATATGTCCGTATTTGACGCCAAACTGCATAACGCTGGCGGTTTGGGCTCCGACTTCGGGGTAGTGTCCGGAGGCGCCTTTGGCGGCCTCACACAGGCCTAAGCGGTTGAGGTTGGGAATCCTGAGCCCGTGGTTGGCTTGGGCAATGTGGCCTAAGGTGTTGGCTCCCTCGTTGTTAAAAGCTGCGGCGTCTTTGGCTCCGCCGATGCCAAATGAATCCATCATTAAGATGATTACTCTTCCCATAGTTTTTGGTCCTTATGAAATTTTTTGAATAATAATGTCTTTGCTGGCCTCAGGTGCCTCCGATAAGTGGATATGGTGGCGTAGTTCTTGGGCGGCTTGTTGCCATGAGGCCTCGTCTTGGGCGTGGATAACCGCTAAAGGATGGGTATTATCAACAAAGTCGCCGATTTGGCAGAAGTCGCTGAAGCCAGTAGCGTAGTCAAGCTTTTGGTCGGGGGTGGTACGGCCGCCTTTGAGCCCGATGAGGCTTAAGCCGATGTCACGAGTATCCATAGCGGTAACATAGCCGGAGTGCTCGGCAAAAACCGGCTTGATGACAGAGGCTTTAGGTAAGTAGTGCCACGGGCGTTGGCAGAAATCACTCGGGCCGCCGAGGGCGCTGACCATTTGGGCAAATTTCTCAAGAGCTTGGCCGCTGTCGAGGGCTTGGTGCAGTTGTTGGCGGGCAGAAGCAAGGTCAGCAAAAGCACCACAGTTGACTAACAACTCGGCGCAGAGTTCAATGGTGACACGAAGCAGGCGGGGGTCAAGGTTTTGGCCTTGCAGAAATTCAACAGCTTCGGCAACTTCCAATGCGTTACCGACGGTGTGTCCTAAAACTTGGTTCATGTCGGTTAAAAGGGCGGAGGTTTTGGTGCCGGCCTGATTGGCGACTTTAACAATCATTTTTGCCAGAGCTTGGGCATCTTCAAAATTATCCATAAAGGCGCCGTTGCCGCATTTTAAATCCATAACCAAGCAGTCAAGTCCGGCAGCGAGCTTTTTGGAGAGAATCGAGGCGGTGATTAAGGGAATCGACTCTACCGTGCCACAGACATCGCGGATGGCATAGATTTTTTTATCAGCGGGGGCCAGATTGGAGGTTTGGCCGATGATGGCACACCCAACTTCATGGACGGTCTTTTTGAAAAGGGCGTTATCAGGGGAGGTGTTGTAGCCGGGGATAGAGTCAAATTTATCAAGCGTACCGCCGGTATGACCCAGTCCGCGGCCGGAAATCATCGGAACATAAACTCCGCAGGAAGCCAGCAGAGGAGCCAGCATCAGGCTGACTTTATCACCTACGCCACCGGAAGAATGTTTGTCAACCACGGGGGCATCAAGTTCTGTCCAGCTTAAAATGTCTCCGGAATCACGCATGGCGGCGGTTAAGGCGGTGGTTTCATCAGCATCAAAGCCGTTAAGGAAAATGGCCATGGTCAGGGCGCCGATTTGGCAATCAGCGATGCTGCCGTCGGTAACTCCTTTGATGAAAAAGTTGATTTCTTCAGTGCTGAGCGGTTGGTGGTTGCGTTTGTGACGAATGATTTCTTGAGGAAGCATGGTTTAATATCCTTGGTTGATAGTCTGGAGCAGAGAATCTAAAAGCGAGCTGGCGCCAATACGAAAGTTTTTGGGGGAAATCCATTTGTAACCCATAATGTTGATGGCTAAAGTTAAGTATTGTTTGGCATCAGCAGTGCTCTTTATGCCGCCTGAGGCCTTAAACCCAATATTGCGGCGGCCGGAGGCAATGGTCTCTAAAATGATGTTGGCGGCTTCAGGCGTGGCGGAAACATCAGTCTTGCCGGTTGAGGTCTTGATAAACGAAGCACCGTTGTCAACGCAAAAACGTGTGGCATCGGCAATCTGGGAAGTGTGCGGAAACGCGCCGCTTTCAATAATTATTTTAAGCGGTGTTTTCTTGGGGTCAAGCTCGGATTTGACGGCGTTAAAAAAGGCGTTGCAAGTTTCAATATCGCCGTTCAAAAAGTGAGTGTAAGGCAAGACGGCGTCAATCTCATCAGCTCCTTGTGTCAGAGAGTAAGCAATGTCTTTTTTGAGCTTGTCAAAATTAGCTCCTCCTTGCGGAAAGTTGACTACCGTGGCGATTTTGATGCTGTGGTCTTGCAGTGAATCTTGAGCGACTTTGATAAAACGCGGATAAACGCAGACGGCGGCAACATTGCCGTATGGAGTTTGAGCTCGTTGGCAAAGCTTTTCTATGCGGGTGTTGGTGTCATCCTCGTTTAAGGAGGTGAGGTCAAGAAGGTTAATGAGGATTTTGGCGGCGGTAACATCGTCCATGGTAATTAAGCCTCTTTAAGGTATTGTTTGATGAGCATTTGAAGGTTTTGGGAAGCTTTGTCGGCTTCGGCCAAGGTTTCTTGATGGCTTTGGCTGCCGTCGCGGAGCCCAGTGCCTAAGTTGGTGATGACCGAAATGCCCAAGACTTTTATGCCGCAATGAACCGCGCTGATAACCTCAGGAACGGTGGACATGCCGACAGCATCGGCACCGAGAATCCGAAAGGCATTAATCTCAGCGGCGGTATCAAAGCAAGGACCCATTACCATAATATAAACCCCTTCAAAAAGTTTGATATTAAGAGAGGAGGCAATGTCTTTGACCTTATGGCGCAAGGCTGAATTATAAGCATCGCTCATGTCAGGAAAACGAGGGCCGAATCGGTCGTCATTGGGGCCAACCAAAGGGTTGGGCAGGTTGAGGTTGATGTGGTCTTTGATGAGCATTAGTGAGCCGGCGGGCATATCTTTATGCAGAGAGCCGGCGGCGTTGGTGACAATCAGTTGTTTGATGCCGAGCTTGGCAAAGCTACGGATGATGGTGGCAATGCTTTGCGGCGAGTGGCCTTCATACAAATGGATGCGGCCTTGCATACATAGCACTTGTTTGCCGGAGAGTTCGCCACTGATGAGGCAGCCTTTGTGGCCGGCAACGGTAGAGTGTGGAAAGCCATCAATCTCAGTATAAGGAATCGTAATCGGGGCGGAAATTTCATCACCCAGAGAGCCTAAGCCACTGCCTAAGATAATGGCAATTTCAGGCTGGCGGCCTTGCAGGCGGGATTGGATTTGTTGGGCAATATGTTCAATCATTTTTGGAGCTCCTTATCCGTAAAGCAGAATGGAAGCAATTGGGACATAGGCAGTGTCTTTTGAATTCCTTGCGGAGTGGCTAGGTGCACCAAGGTTTCCTCTGTGGCAAATTCAGCTATCCTTTGACGGCAGGCTCCGCAAGGGGTGATTAAATCTTGGCCGTCGGCTAAAATCAAAATCTCTTGAATGTGGCGGCTGCCACCGTTTATCATGGCAGAGATAGCGCTTTGTTCAGCGCAGCTGCCGCAAGGGTAGG
>CALXRR010000042.1 GCA_944390905.1 uncultured Alphaproteobacteria bacterium | reverse complement strand
CCGTCTTCGGTCACATACTCCCATTCTTCGCCGTCAGCAGGGGTGCCGTCTTCGGTCACATACTCCCATTCTTCGCCGTCAGCAGGGGTGCCGTCTTCGGTCACATACTCCCATTCTTCGCCGTTAGCAGGAGCGCCGTCTTCGGTCACATACTCCCATTCTTCATCGTTTGAGCTAGGGGTGCCGTCTTCGGTTGCATATTCCCATTCTTCGCCGTCAGCAGGGGTTCCTTCTTCGTTTACATACTCCCAAGCTTGTTCATCTGATTGAGGAGCAGTATCTTCACTGTATTCCCATTCTTGATGATTATTGCTGTCAGTCTCGGCAACGGGATGATATTCCCATTCCTGCTGCTCAGGCACGGGCTGATAAACTCCCAAGTTTTCATCATCACTAGGTGCAACCTCATTATCTTTTGAAGCTTCAGCGGCTTGAACTTCAAGTTTTGCGCTATTGTTGCTCTCTTTAAGGTCGTCATCATACAAAACGATAATATCGTCGTTATTTTCTTTAGGTTTATCTTTATTTTTTTTCTTTTTCTTCTTTTTCTTCTTTTTAGATGAAGTTTCATTATCAGAGCTGAAAAGACTGTCCGCATCCGAAAGCAGACTTTCCAACCGTTCAAAATTATCTTCAGCTTTTTTAGCTGCACTTTTGTCTTCTTCTTGAGTAGGATTCTTAACCGGTTGAGGAGCAGTCTCACCGATAAGCGAATTGTTTGCCGGAGCCGAAGTTGAGGCAGAGCTCGTCGATGACTGGGAGCCAAATCCCATCAGTCCGGTATTAAACCCAAATGATGATACCGGAGATTCTATCGATGAATCACGATTCAGGCTTACATTTCCGGCAGATAGTGTAAATCCGGAATACGGAGCCGAACTGCGTTTTTCATTTTCCAGAATGGCGCGTTGAATTTTCTCCTGCATATTAATCAGGCGGGTATTCTCTTTTTGGAAAGCGCTAAGAGCATCCATAATCATCTTGGCTGAAGCCTGATTCGTCTCTTGCAAAGCCGAAGACAATACCGAGCCCAACTGCATAGATTGCCGCTCTGAAAACTCCATAAACAGATTAGATTGTTTTTCAATAATTTCATCAATAAGCTTTTGCGATTCCGCACCGCTAATTCCTGCGTTCAAACTGATTCCGTCTTTATTGGCTTCTAGGATATGAGCCAAGCCCTCCGACAAAGCCGGACTATCAACAGCCGGCCTCTGTGCCAATATCTCCGCAATTTTAGCCTGAGATTCGCTCAAAATCTGCGCTAAAGATTGAGAATTTTTCTGTTGAGCCAATCGGTTTTCTTCCAACAGTTTAGCCAAAGAGCCCATAAGCTCGTCTTTGATTCCTGAATCAATGGTGAGTTTTACTTCACCTCCGGCCGGCATTGCAATTGGGGTAGCGGCAGACATTTTTCCTCGTGACGCAATATCGGCTTGGAGCAGCTTTTTGATATCTTCAAGAGATGAGTCTGATACGGCCGCAGCAGCCACCTGAGGAGCCGCTTCTTCCTCCATTCGAGCAGACCTTACGGAAGCCGATGGCTTTGCGTGAGCAATTCCGGCTTTATCCTCCAAGTCATAAACATAATCTTGGAGCAAAGAACCTCCCGGCAAGTTTACAAAAGAGCCTCTGATATTTGGAGGAAGTTTTAACAATTCTGCATCAAATTCTTTGCGTTTAGCTGCGGTAAAAATGTGTAACTGACGAAAAATATTTAAATAGCGCTGAGCAACGATGACCGGATCTTCTTCTCCGTCATGCCCTTTAAAAAACTGCGAAAATTCCGCACCTTTCTCTAAATCGCTTTCCGCCATTTTTACAACCAATAAACCGTCAAAACTTTACTATATCCCGAACTATAACACCAATCTCGTAAATGCGAGGTTAATGATTTTATAAAAAATACAAAAAAAAGCTCCGCCGCAGCGGAGCTTTTTAGGTAAAGTCAAAATTTATAAATTGATTACAACCACTTTATGGATTTTGTTCAAATCATCATTTCCGATTTCGATTCTTTCATCGGGATTCCAACGCAATCCATAGAGCTGCCCGTTTTCGTCTTCACGAATGCTCAAAATTTTAGCTTCATTTGGAGCCGAATAATAAACGGCAATATCACCGACGCTGACCACATCAGTCGGGTCAACAAACAAAATCGAACGTGTCGGTAACAGACTGCCCAATCTTCTGGTGCACAGATTAACGGCATATACATCTTTTTTATGAGAAAGCTGCGGCGGGCATGGAACCTTTTTGGTCTCATTTTCCATGTCAATAACAATATCACCGTCCTTACCGGCAATGCCATAGACTGAAACTTTAGTTGTTTCAGCATTCTGTGACATAAAAGTAGCAATCGCACCACGAGGACTTGAAAGTAATTTATATTTAGCGTCATTACGCTGAATAATTTCTTCCAACATTCCTTTGTCATCCAAGCTTTTGATTTCTTCTTTCAGCTCTTCAGGCTGCATAGCCAAAGCTTTGGCAATATTTTTGAACTCTTTGTCAGATACTTCACGTTGTCCCATTTCAATACGATGATAAACAGACAAAGTCATATCGGCACTTTCGGCCACTTCAATCAAAGTAAGATTTTTTTCATTACGAATTTGGCGTAATCCGGCACCCAAAGTTTTCAAGCCGCTTTTTTCATTAATTTTATTTCTTCTTTCCTGTTCACGGCGCCAAGATTGAACCACCTCAGCCTGAGAATTTTGTTCATTAACAAACAAATCCTGCAAAGGACAATCCAAGAATTCAGCTACTCTTACGAGTTGCTCCTGATCAACGCGGCGGTATCCTTTTTCAATTTTGGATATAGCAGACAAACTAACTGACAAATGGTCAGCCAACTCCTGCATAGAGCGACCGCGCAATCTACGGTACATTCTGATTTGATTCGGGAAAATAATTTCTTCCATTTTACTTTACCTCACATTGTATTGAACATAATAGTCATACTATCAAAAACAACTTCATAATAAACGGAGGAATATAAAAATCAAGAAAATATCGTACAAAAAAGACAATTTGTGTACAAATTATATATTTTTATTTAAACCCGTTCAAGCTTTCAGGATTCCCATATGTAGCAATATGTTCCTTAAATTCTTCGAAGTCAGAGTCGCCGAATAAAATATCATTTCTAGACAATCCGCCTGCCAAATAACCCAAACTATCCATCGGCTTTCCGTATCTGGAGTTATAGTAGTTCGTAAACGAGAACTGGTTTACTCTGGAAGATTCGTCAATTTTGCCCTGACGATAACGATAATTGCTTTGCTTGTTTATAATACCGTCAGAGGCATAGAGCACGGCCTCGTTGTTTGCCAAAATCTGCTCGGCTGATGTCATCACACGGTTGTTTTCACCCATAGCCATACTTAGGTTAATAATCATACCATCTTCGTAAGTGCGTGAAACTGTAAATATGTTATTTCCGTTAGCATCTTGAGCCGTAGATATCCGCTGCGACTTAATGTTTCGCCCATTGCGTTCAAAGTCCAATCCGGGGAGCCTTTCTCTCATCAACTGCTCGGTTACGGCTGTATTTATAATATCTTTTCCAAAAGCCGAATTCTGCATGATGTTGTTCAGCGCTACCTGATTAATTGTGCCGTCATTATTGATAAGATATTTTCCGGCGGCGGTAGTCATTTCGGTTTTTTGCGATATTATATTGCCATTTTTATCGCGTACGATTCTGTTGCGAATATACCCGTCATTAGATACCTCGGTCGTCCGACCTGATCTGGCTCCGGTTGTAGCCACAGTAATAATCGAGCGCCCTTGGTCGTCTTTAGTAATTTTTTTGGTCACGGTTTGGCCTCTCCAATTTTTATAAGAGTAGCTCTGTCCGTCCTCACCTAAAGTAAATTTGCGGCCAAATGCGTTTTTATAAGAAAGCTTTCCGTCCTCATCCATGGTTCCTTGATTAGCCAGCTTTTGCATTCTTCGGCTCATATTGTTGGCCTGATAAGATTGCTTAAAGTCATTAGCCTTTTCGCTCAAGGTGTCACCAATCATTCCTCCGGCTTTGGTTACTGCGGATTTTCCAACTCCGAATGCCGCCACACCGGCCCCTTTAACACCGCTCATAGCCAAGGTTCCAACATTTGAACCGATGGATTCGACATGGATTCCGCTAGCAAATTGAGACGCAAATGCCTTAGCCTCGCCTAATACCGCCCATCCAAGCAGCATAACAAATACCAGCTTAAGACAATTAACCGACCACCAACCGATTCCATCCAACAGCATATCAAAGTCATTGTTTCCGGTACCGGCTTCCAATAGTTTTTTATCAAAAGCTTCAGCCATAACCGAGTCCAAAGACAATAACAACACGCTTATAACCAAAGACAGGAACATAAACATAAACATCGCCTCCAAGAATGTCCCCCATACTTTGGCCACAAACATTTTTCGTGTGTATTTGAAAGCATAAGCACCCACGGCTACCGGCAGCATGATGGAAGCAATACACATCTGCAGCACGCAGTCAATCAATAGCCACGGATAAATAATTAACATCAGCAGAGCCGAAATCCACAACAACAAACCAGTAATTACAAATCCCAAATGCGGAAAGATAACGATTCCTCCCCACGAATAGAGGTAAAAACCGGCACACAATGCCGCCGAGCCGACCGCCATAATATCCAATATTTTGTTTTGAATGGCGTCAATGGTGCACACAATACTTTGTCCCATTGATACCGGCAATCCGCCTTCAATTTCATTAATTCCTTCTAATGATTGAGGATTACAAGTCTCACCGCCGCTTCCAGCCACCGCCATCTGGGCCAACTGCATACCAGTCTCAAAAATCGGCGTTAAAATCAAGTTCATCAGTTGCGTAGCGCCGGCTCTAAGCAGAATGATAACCACAATCACCACAAATGCTTGGTTAAATATTTCTTTAGCCAAATTTCTGGGGTCTTTGGTTTCAAAGCTTGATACATATTTGAGCACCAGCATCGCCAGCCACAAAGCCATTCCAACCAAAACCAAAGCCTCGATGCCTTGCTCTAATACCGGATAAGCCTTAGCCGCTAGCTGACTTGCCGTATCAAATAATATTGCAAAGATTGAGCAGAAAATACAATCCTTAAACGAGTTTCGATAATTGCTGACACTGCAATCTCTACCGCCGAAATTAGCCGCAATTTTGTTTGCAGCAATCGTTGCATCAGAAGATACAACCGGTTTTTTACCTGCAGAAGCTTTGGCAATTTCACCTTCTTCGCATAGCCGTTTTCCAAACAGTTCAATGGCAATTTCATTGGGGTCTTTATCCGGATTCGCGGCGATAGCCTCACGGAGTTGAGCAGACTTTGTTGAGTTTGCAATATCTTTTTGTGCGCGAGCCGCAACCGCGTCATAAGTTCCCTGTCCGCCGTTGTTTCGATAGTTTTCATAAGAGGCAACCCACAGATTATTAATGTCCTCAATCAAATCGCTGGCCGGAATGCTATTAAGACTGGTGTTGCCATATTTTGAGCTTAATCCTGAAGCCACGGTGCCTAAAGACCCCGCCAGATTAGCTTTGACCAAATTCATCTGCACTTCCGGAGACAAACTGTTCCAGTCAAGCGAGATTCCTTTTCGGCTCAATACACCGGAAATCGGCTGAATATAAGCCTCGGCATTAACTTGATATTGAAAGTCATAAAACTCCTGATTCTGCCCGAGCTTTTCCCAAGCTGCTCTGAATTGAGCATTTTCTTTCGGAAACGCTTGGTCGCTGCATGCATACATCATGGTTTCCTCAAAGCCGCCCATATCAAGTTGGGCA
Organism: uncultured Alphaproteobacteria bacterium; assembly: GCA_944390905.1. GTDB lineage: Bacteria > Pseudomonadota > Alphaproteobacteria > RF32 > CAG-239 > HGM16780. The sequence continues at coordinate 10,438 of CALXRR010000042.1, read as the reverse complement.
TAGAGCTCGGGTTTTTCTTGCTGGAGTCTTTGCATAAAGTTTCTAAATCCGCCGGCATGCTTCCCGTTACCGTAAGAAATCCCTTTATCGGAAAATTTAGTAGAGCCGCAACTCATCTGAATAAAGCCATATGAGCACCCACCATTATCGGAAGTCCCCGGAACATTGCCGAAACAGCCGCTGCCTTCAATATTGCTGTATGAAGAATACCAGTTGGTTTTTCCTGCATTATTTCCGGATTCGCTTTGCGCGGCATACAAAAACAAATCATCTTCCGGATACAGCGTTACACAGTCCCCTCTGACTTGCGACACATTCTGTTTCTTTGATGAAGATGTTGTTTTATCTTTATCATCTTTGTTATCATTTTTATCGTTATTATCAACCGGACAAGCCTCCGGATTCTTTTTGCAGTCGCGGCATACTTCAGCATTATAATTGCTTTGATTAACATTACTGAAAAACGGATTCGTACTTTGTTGTGTGCACAATCCCTGAATGTCATTACATAAAGGGTTAAGCACATCTAATCCGCTGGCCGGAGATTTTACGGCGTTTCCGTCTCTGATTTCAAAGTGCAAATGGCTTCCGTAAGCATCTTCAATCAGGTTTCCGTTTGAGCAACTGGTTCCGCCGACTTCACCGATTTTTTGCCCTTTTTTCACACTGGCTCCGTTGCTGACGGTTGCTTTTGATAAGTGCATATAAATTGATGTATACGAGTTATCATTATTATCAGGAGCCAGCGGAGCCACCAAATCCTGAGATGTATTAGCCTTTGAGTGTACGATACTAACCGCGATTCCACCACCGGTAAGGCAGTCATTCACATAAGCAATACCATCGGCCGCCGCTAAGACAGGGGTTCCCTTGGTTGATGCATAATCCACCCCGTTGTGGTTTCGTTTATTCGACCACCCTTCGTTTCGATAGCACATATCCTCAGAAATACGCGCTACGCTTCCGCCTACCGGCATTGTGTCCAAACAAGTTGATTGGTTTTGTTTGTCCAGACAAGAGACACTGATATCATTTCTGGCAATATTAGCAGCAGGGCATTCTGTAGTGTAGTGACCATTGGCATCAACACTTTGAGTACAAGTTGAATAATCCGCCCGTGCCGTTTGCGGCATTATCAACCCTCCGCCCCATATCATCATGAGGGCGGCTGCCAGCCTATATGTCAGTTTTGTCAGCACCATTACGATTATCAACCCTGTCCGTTATTATTGTCGTTATCATTGTTATCGTCTTGCTTTTTACGGCCTCTGTCTAAGCGATTGCCAAAACGCTCAGTGGCTTGACCGGCTCTTTCCAAACTATTGCCGATTCTTTTCATTGCTTTGCCGGATTTCTGGAGCGCTTTACCCGAATATTGCATCGCCTTACCGCTATATTCGGTGGCTTTACCGGCCACGCTGACGGCCGCACCAGCAATTACTAACGGAACCCCGATGATAGCCCCGATTCCACTGCCGCTCAAAGCCATACCCGCGCGCATAATTCCTCTTCCGCCGCCGCTAACCCCTCTACCGGTTGCTGAAGCGGCTTTTCCGGCACCTTGAGCCGCTCTTCCGGCCGCCTGTGTTGCATCACCGGCCGCCTGTGTTGCTCTACCGGCTTGAGACGCCGCATTATTTGACTTTTTAGATTCGTCATCTTCCCCATTAGCATAGCGTTTCACAAACTTAGCCGCTTTGCCGATAGTCACGCCGGCCAGCCCTCCTAATGCCTTGCCGCCTTGGTGAGCTACTGCATCTTTCCCGAAAGCTGCCACGCCCAAAGTTGCCTTTTTTGCAATATCAGTCATACGTGTCATTTCCGAATGCATCGGCGTAGCTTTGGCCACCAGTCCACCACTGAAGAACTGGTCAACATAGTCCGAGATTGTCACGCCGATTAGCTTGATAGAATATAAATATGCAAATAACAGAATGATAAAATAACTTCCGGTAATATCAAATGTATCCGAAATCCAAGTCGAATCACCTTTTTCAATTCTATCATACAGCTCAGGAATATCTCGTAGCGATACGCTGATTAAACTCATAGCATAAGATGTCGTAATCGCCAAAAACGCAAATATCGCCGCCGAGCGCAAAATCGTTGCAATGCACAACCCCAATTTGCCTGAAGTAATTGAATACGGCCACAACCCCATCACCACCGGAAAAATCATAATTGCCAAGCCTAACTTAAATGCAATATCCAACAGATAGTAGCAAATGGCCAAAGTCATCATAAATCCGGCAAACCAAATCAGCACGCCGCAAATAAAAATCCAAATGTTAGGAATAATAATCGGGATTCCTTTAGACGTCGCATCAACCCAAGCTCCGGCATGAGTCGCATGGCAGGTTAGGGCGTGTCCGATAACCAGATTAGTTGAAACAGTTCTGTCCACCCCTTCAATAAAGCCCAGAATTTTGTTGAGCATATCTGCCGAAACCATACTGACCCCGCTATAAGTATATTCGGCACTCAGCGTTGAATCCAAAGTCTTTTCAGCCCCCTGCAAGATTCCGATTCCAAAGTCGGCTCCGGCGGTCAGCAGCGGGTTTACCACATAAATAATAAAAGTATCAGCACCGGACACAATCACCACATAAGCAAACATAATCTTAAAAAACTGCGTCAACAATGTTCCAACCATGCTCGCCGGCTCCACATTAGTCAACGAAGACACTTGCTTTAGCACAAAAAACGCCACCCAAATCATCGCCCCGATTAGCAACACTTGTACACCGGCGTCCCGACACAAATCATATACTTTGGTTGATGCATTCAAGAACTTTTCCAGCAAGGTTTTTACCACAATGCAAGCATAACATGACGATTGGTATTTTTGCTGCATTTCCTTTACATTACAAGAACGATTAGATGTTACACTTGCATTATATGTCTGTCCGTTTTCATCAGTAACAATCTTATTAGAATACAATCCGGTATTTACTTCAAACGATTCGCTTACTCCTTGGCTGCCTTCTGGAGCTTCAGTCCAGCCTCTGGCCTTATCAGGGTTTAAGCATCGGTATTGAGTTAAAATTGTTTGCATCCCGTTAGCCGTGCCATAAGATGAAATAATACTTTTGCTGTAACACTTCATTCCGCTGGGACATCCGTTTTGATACTTGTGCCCGCAAGGCGGGTTGGTGGCGGCATACCCGCTCTGAGCGCAGATACATATTGCCGCCAGCATCACTAATACGGATTTTTTCAGATAAGCTAGGATTCGGTTTTTATTCATTTCCGCCTCCTTCTTTCTTATCACCGGCATCACGCCCCTTTTGGTAAGCAGATTTAAATCCACCGGAGAATCCTCCACGTCCGCCTCTACCAGTAAACGATGATACCGCACCGGCTACTTTTCCGACGGTATTATCCCATTTTGACTTAGCATTACGCACGGTAGCAAAGCGCATTGCCACTTTGCCGACACCGGCAGTAAGCAAAGCCAAAGCCCCAACCACCAAAGTCTTTCCGAACATTGCGGCTGCTTTTCCTCCACGTTTCTGGAAGTTCGAGTCAGCATTTCCGCCTACCAGTTGCGAGGTAAGCTCTTTGGCGATTCCCATGGTCGATACAATCAAAAACGCCAACAACAGCAAGCACAGCAGGGTTACGCCCAGTTGCTTAAAGCTTTCTTTGAACTCGCTGACGTTGTCAAAACTCAAGCCGAAGTCTTTCATCCGCATTACTTCTTCCAAAGTCAGCAAAGACACGGCAATCATAATTGATATAAACATCATGTATGCGGCCGAATTAATAATCGCATAAAACCCGTGTGAAGTCCAAGACCGCGTATACTTAAAGGCATAAGCCATGACCAATATCGGCAAAATCGCCACCATTATCGTAAAGCGGAACAAAGTGTCCACCAGATAGAATATAAAAGCAATTCGAATAAATAAGAAGATGAGGAATATACACATTCCGATAAAGAAAGCCATAAAGCCGACATCCCACAACACGGACAAAGATATTCCAAACCCCGGAGCCAACCTTTGGTCTAAGGCACATGTCATACACTCCAACAGCTCCAATGGCGCTTGCGGAAAAGAAGTCAAATCTTCAGAGAGTGTCAAATCTCCTGCTTTGCAAGATACGGTCTGGTTCATCTGCACCAACTCGCCCAAGAAGTAGAAGTCCCCTTTGTTTGAGGCATCGCCTGCGATGGCGGCATTCATCATCTCACTTCCGAATTCCAAAAAAGCATAGTATATCGGAAAGATAACATGATTCAAAATCCAAATAATATTTTGGCTGCTCTCGGCAATCATTCCGCACACAAAGCATAACAGAAGCTGCTTTAAGACTTCATTCCATGTTTCGGCAGCGTTTTCGGCCTGAAAAGAGCTCAAATGCCGCATTAACCTGAATGAAAACCACACCGCAAAAGCCACCATCATCAAACCAAGAGCCCCTTCGGTAATCTGGGTATACATTCCGAGCGCCATTTTGCCCATTTGAGAATACATCAACTCCAAGATACCGGTCTGCCAGCACGAAGTCTGCTCTTTTGCTAAAGACATTCCAGTTTCACCGGTTGAAGTCTCGCCCAGCGCCGTTCTCTGCAAATCAGCGTTGCCATCAACAGAGCCGGAACAAGCACTCAACAACACACAGACCGCCAATGCCAACATCAGCAGTCTTGCCATGTGTTTTATGTTGAGAGCCTTAATCATATCAGTTCACGCTCCCCGGTTTTACAAAACGGTTATAGAACTCATTGTCGCTTCTAATCTTAGCGGTCTGAGCATGCAAACTTTGCTCCATCTGCCGCAGTCTTTCAATATTGGCTTGAGTATTGTCTCTTTGGGTCTGGATGTTATTAAACTCTTGTCTGGCCTGATTAATAGCACTCTCTTTAGCCTGAATCTGTTGCTGATAAGTCGCCGCCATCGCCGGATCAGAGTTCTGAGCCGCCAAATTGCGCAGCTGTTGCAAAGCATTTTCATCTTGCGTTAAAGCATCGCGACGGTTCTGCCACTCTTGCTGCAAACGATTTAGTTCATTCATTCCGTTAGCAATATTTTGCTGAGCCTGAGCGATTCTCTGCTGATGTTGAGCCAAAGAGATAGAGTTTTCATAAGTCGTGCGCCCGTCTTGATTGTTAAAGTTGGCTCGATTGCTTTCATAATTACTGATTTGATTATTTACCTGACTGATTCGCGCTTTGTTTTCTTCGGTTCCGGCCATATTGCTCAGCTTCTCAAACAGAGCCTGATTCTGTTGCGAGTTGGCCTGAATCGCAGCGGCGACTTGGGCATTTCGTTGCATCAATGTGGCTTTTTGCTGTTGAGCCTGGCTTACGGCATTAGCGTCGGTAGAGGTATTAATTGTCTGATCCAAAGCCTGCATTCTGGCTTGATTTGCAGTCTCTTCGGCACGCAACGCAGCCAAAGCTCGAGCCGATTTTTCATAAGCCATTTTGTCATTAATCGCATCTTGAGTATTATAAGCAAACTCCGGATTATTTTTAAGCTCATTTTCAAGCTGCATGCGCTGTTTTTGCAGAGCCGCTTTCCGCATAGGGTTAGTCTCTTGAGCTTCTTGTCGCAACAAATCGCTCCACTGTTTTTGCTTTTGAGCGGTGGTCGCGCGTGTGTCTCCGCTTCCGGCACCATTTCCGCCTCCTGCACCTGCACCGGCATTTCCGCTGGCTGCAGTCGGAGCAGGTCTGACTGCACCTGATTGTTTTTGCGCCGCTTTCCCGCTGTATTTACCAAATCCGAACATCCGCCCGACAAAAGCTTTAGTGTTATCCCAACCCTGATTAACCTTAGCGGTAACACCTGTCGCATCAGCCGCAGATTTTCCAACGCCGAGCCCGGCCCAAAATACTCCTTTAGCCCCGCTGGCAGCCAATCCGCCGATATTAGGAGCAATCGGCGAGCCTCCGCCGCTGGCAAAGGTTCCGGCCAGAGCAGTGGCTTGTCCGGTCAGCTTCCAGCCAAACAAACAACATCCTAACAAGACCAAAAATCCCGCAAATCCAATATCCAGAGCTTCGCGCAAAGCATTTATCTCATTGCCAGAAATAAGCTCATATAATTGGTCAGAAGACAGATTTGTTCCGGTCAAAGCCTGCATAATCAGCTGAATGTTTACACTTATAACCAACCCCATAATGGCATATGTAAAAAACGTGTTTAAGAACATCGTCCACCCTTTGTTGGTGTATCCTGATGTTTTCTTAAACGGCCAGCAAGCTACCAAAAACGGCATCAATGCTCCGATAATGCCGAGCCTTACGGTTGCATCAATCAAATAAAATGCAAAAGCCAAAGAAATAATAATCGCCAAAATCCAAATCAACAACCCTTGGAAAAACATACTGAAATCCCAAATCGCGTTATTAATGGTAAATCCCACCACGTTAATAGGTTCAGCCGCCACGTTTCTTGATACACACATCAAGGTTGACCCAATACTCTGCGCGGTCGAAATTTCTGCCTGCACGGATCGGATAAAGCAACTTAACTTCACATACAAATACTGCGGAAACACCCCGCTATTTATGGTTGAAGCCTGATTTTTTACAGCTCCTTGCAAGTTTTCTTCTACCGAGCACCATTCCATATAACCGCTTCCGTCATTAAAGAGCAATGCACTGCCAAACTCCATACCCGCCGACAACACCGGCCCGATGATATAAGAATACACCGCATCGGCATTCAGTAGCAAAATATAAGCTACCATCACTTTGAAAGCTTGCTGAAAAATTTCATTTGTAAATTTAGGAGCGTCTTGCTTAGTAAAAGCACTAACATATTTTAATACCAAAAATGCAATATAAATCGCAAAACCGAGCAACATAACATTAGCAATAGATAACGCAAGCTGTTCATAAGAGTTTGTCGCCATGGTTTGCGCGGCATTAAATATGGTCAAAAACAGCGGACAGAATATACAACTGGCATTTTCGGCGATTTTTGCCGGCAGCGGAATACACCCTTTGGTAACACCGGATATTGATTTATAAGATTGCCCGTCTTTAACAAAGTATACTATTTGCCCGTCTTTAGTGGTATAATAATACAATTCACCATCAATTTTGTCATCCGGAGACAAATAAGTATCCAACTTGTCCATCGCCTGATAATATTTTTTCTGAGATTCGGCCGTTTGATTAGCTAAATTTGCAACTTGTAAATATTTCTCAGCCACTTCAGGGTTGTCTTGGCGAATTTTTGCAGCATGAGCAGTAAAAGTATCCGCTACTTTTTCCCATTTTTGATAATCATCAGCCAAAGGATTTACTTTGTTGATAAACTTATCCCATAATGATTTTGCACTTATACCCAAACCGGAAAGAACATCCCCGTTTAAAATTTCATCAAAAAAAGCATCATCTTGCAAGCTCAGCATTTGTTCTCGAATCTGATCAAATTCTTTTTCTGCATCAGCAACATCTTGTAACGCCTGCTGATATTCTTTGTTAGATTGAGCTAATTGTTCGGCTCCGGCTATTCCGCCGGTATCGCCTAATGTAGAGATAAAGTCATTTGATTCAAACGGATTCTTAGCTTCAACTTTGTTTTGCGCCCACGCATTACCAACGGAGGCACAAAATCCTGCACCGATAAATAATATACCGCCAATAATTTTTTTCCACCCGTTCATCTGTTTAATCCCGCTGGTTGCGTTGTATTCCTTTTATTGTAGCATAAAAAGGCATGGATAAATGTTACATTTTTTTGATTTTTTCCATGCTTTGATTACTACTTTTGCCACATTTTATCAGGCTAAAGTTAAAAAAAAGAAAATTTACGCTTGCTTTTTAATATTTTCTGTTGTACATTTTTGTCCATAAACCAATTATTTTTTTATTATGAAACATTTAAGTATTATTATTTTTGCAGTGGTGATGGCAATATTCGCTACAGCCTGCTCATCAGAGCAACCTCTTGAAATTAACAAGAATCAAACATTGATTTTTACCAAGCCGGTAAAACTTACAAAGTTCTTGTCGTATGATGAGAGTGACGGAAAAATTACAATCTACAGCACCGATGGAGAATATCACCTCACTCTGCGTGAAAAGTATGATATCAAGCAATATGCTCAATATCATGTCAAATATGATCCAGCTTGGACTGTTGATAGCTTTTTATCATTTGGCCTCTCTAACAAAGTAAGGACATATATTCACCAGGGAATGGCTTTTCGTACCAACGGGCATATTTTGGCTCTGCTGAATATAGGTTTTTCAGGTGAAAATGTCGAGGTTCAGTCTGTCTCTGAATCCGAATTGCCCACGGAAGAAGGCGTAATGGTACCAGCGATGAGGGTCGAATACACATATTTTTCAAGTCCTACAGTGGTTTGGATACCTATTCTTGACCCGATTAAAGAGCTGAGCCCGACCGGAAACAGCAATCTGGAGGAATTCATCCAAGATGGGAAATTAAAATGTTTCCTCGCTATCTGAATTTGAATTTTTCCAACCAACAAGCCGCCTGAGTCTTCAACTCAAGCGGCTTTTCATTATTTTTTAGGCAGCCCGATAATTTTCAACGCCGCCACAAACAACACAGCGATTACCGCCAGAGCCGCCCACAAAACATATCTTTGTGCAAAAAAGTCAAATACTCCCAACACATAAGCGATTATAACCACAATCACAATCAGCAGGTTGATTAATATTGACTTCATTTGCTCCTCGCATTGCCGGCACTAAAAGTCCCTTTTTGCAAAAAGTTGATGCATGCATTCACCACTTTTCTGCATTTAAACGGATTCCATCTTCCGTTTTTAATCACTATCGATTCTTTAGCTTCTTTCAAATAAGCCTCATCTTTTTTGTTGAACAATCGAGTGATTGATTTCGGCATCATCTTGCACAACAAGTGATTCTCTTTTAGCGGAATAATCACCCCAACCTCGATTCCTTTTCTGATCCAAGGGAATCTGCTAGCATCTTCCGGAGACATTTCGCTCAACACTGGCCCAAAAATTTTTCTGCATAAGCTAAACTCTGCCATCTTAGTCATCAAAGCGCTGCCCTGATTCGGCGGAGCCACTTGCACAACGCGTCCGATTTTTAGCTTTTGCTGCCAAGGCTCTTTAGCCAGCAACAACTTGCGCAGAATAATTCCCCCGATTCCATGCGTCACAAAAGATACTTCTTGCACATCTTCCAAATGGTTCAGCAAAAAGTTAATCTGCTTAACATGAGCATTCAGATTCTTTCTTGTTGAAGGATAATTAATCGCCGCCGCCAAGAAGCCTTCTTGCAAAGCCTTTCGCCACAATGGCTTAAAGATGTTTTTTGTTTCGGCGAGTCCGTGGAGCATAATAATCATATGCCCTTTCTGCCGCGGGAGCTGATACATTGTAATATATTTTAAGAAAGCCTGTCTGCATTCTTCAAATCCACCCTCATATCTGCGAATATCCCACGGATCAAGGAGCCGAAATTCTTTGGTTTTATAATGGCGCTGGATTCTCCATTTTTGGTAAAAAAACACATCTTCCCAAAACTGTCCTCCGCCACAAGTAAAAAAGCAAAACTCCGGCATTATTTTCCTCTGCCTACGACATTTTCATTAGGAATCGCAGTTACCGTCACCATAGAGGAGTCGGAAGAATCCATTTCAATCAAGATTTGCACGGCGCGTCTTTCTTTAATATAAGTCATATGGCTGACTCTTGCGCGCACGGTAGCCACTTCAATCCAGCCGAGCTTAGGCATTTCAGATACATAGAAATCAAAGACTTCACTCGGGGTATAAGGAGCAGAATATACAATACTTCCAATCCAATTATGACCACTGCCGAGAGCTTTAGTCTCTTCCAAGTCTACATAAGCCTGATTCGGAAACGGCATATCCGGAAAATTAGCAAAAGCCGGAGGAATCGCCGAACCGTCCATTCCCGTAATCGGCTGACGCTCACTGGAACAAGCCGTAATTATAAAAACTAAAGCCATAAAAAGCACATTATATCTTTTTAACATCTCATTACCCTATAAAAACATTTGATTGGGAATCACTATATCCGAATCAAAGTTAAAAAATCGGAAACAAATTACGACTCTTTTGATATAATTTATGGCAGATTCTTCCTCTGATTATATAATGTATAAAAAGGGTCAAAAAAAGTCATATAAAAATAGCAATAAAAACAAAGGATTAAAATAAAAGTGCAAAAAAAATGATTTTTTTTGATTTTTTTTATTGACAGATAGCAATTGTTGTTCTATAAACCTGCTCACCGGCCGATAAGATGTCGATGACAAATTCTGAAGGCTGGTTGTTGAGAGAAATCTCAAGGTTATAAAGAAGCAGTGAATAAGAAGAGGGGATACGCAGACGGTGTATTTTAGGAATATAAAATATAAAGTCTGTGATATTTCGAAAAAAAGGAACCAAGAAATTCTTTTGAAGTGAAGTAAGAAGCAGACAGGATGGAACACATCAATTAAGATGAGAGT
>CALXRR010000041.1 GCA_944390905.1 uncultured Alphaproteobacteria bacterium | reverse complement strand
AATATTGATGCTCAATGGGCTCTATCTAAGCAACGCGATTTTCTAGGCATGAAACAAAACACAGCTAACCTAGGGCTTCACGAGCATCGTGACGCGACTCCTTTGCCCCTATTCCTCAACAGCTAAGTTAGGGGAAAGTTGGCACAGTTTCCTGCACGGGAGAGGGAAAGGTTTAGGTGTAGTTGGTAGGAAAGGCTCCGGCTTTCGCCGGAGGCACAGGCTGGTGCAGCCTGTGGTGGATGATTTTTAAATGAGGAGTTTTTAAAGATAAGGTTTTGAGTGGTTGGTTTGGGTAAATTTATATTATGGCTAATTTTGTCTAGCAATTTAAGGAGGGAAAGAGATTAAGGGAAAAAAGAAGGAGAGAGGAGGGTTGGGCGGTGTTGTTTGTAAGGTATAGCTAGAGATAAAAAGTGTCAGATGGGGCAGTGATGTTTAATCTTATTTTTAATTCTTAATACTATTATGATTAGAGTGTAATTGTGAAAGTTGGGGAAATGAAAAAAGTTGCTCTTATATTGGTTTTTATATTGTTGTTGAGTCCAAAGGCTTATGCTGATGTATGTGTGGAAGTAAATGATAAAAGTGCGGCAAAAGCAGCTGAGCTTATTAAAAGCCAAAAAGAAATTTATGACTATTGTTCGATTTGCAATGATGCAATACCTCAGGTAATTCGGGTTAAAAATGTTAAATATGATAAAAAAGTATATGTAAATGATAATGCTATAGATTTGGCGCATATTTATTTTAAGCAAGGTAACAAATATTTGAATTTAGGTATAGTCTCGGGATGTATTGAAGACGGAGCATATGGGATTTCTGCAACATTGGATAATTTAACCGAGTTCCATCATATAAAAGAAAATGATAAAGAACAAGCCAAACAAAAAGCTAAAGCTATTTTTGATAAGTGTGTCAAGATGGTTGAAAATGACAAATCTAAAACGATGAAAGATATGATTGAGCGCAATATAAAAATAAATAATTGTCTTGCGGAAGCTATCAAACAAGAAATTCAAAAGGGGTTTGATACCGAGCAACAAGCTCAAATGCTACAAAATTTAGAACAAGCAAGAAAAGGTATATGGAATTTTTATAATGATATTTATACTGACAATAAATATTGCTATGGTCAATGCGGATCAATCACAAGCTTATTACCTTATAGTGATGAAGGGTTTATGTTAATGCAAATGTTAGAGCGTTTACTCTATATTAACATAGCAAAAAAAGGTATTGGTTCATAGATAAATATGCTGAAAAGCTTATTCTTTATAAGAGGCGCGGCGAATGCGGTCGTTGATGGCTAGTCCTAAGCCGTTCTCTGGAATGGGCGACATCGCTATGCCTTTATATTCAGTATGTTTTTCAGCCTCACGCATAAAGGCAAAGAGGTTGGCTGCGGCTTCACACAAATTACCGCTCGGGCTAAGGTTGAGTTGGGCTCCTTTGACATTGCCAAAGCCAATAAAAAATTCATCAGCTTTAACATCATTAGCCTCAACATTAATGCGCATCGGCATCTTAGGGGCGTAGTGTTTGAGCAGCTGTCCGGGGGCTTTGGGAAGGTCCGGATTGTCATGCGAGAGGTATATCTTCTCGCCGGTAAAAGCCTCAAGCTCTTCACGAGCCATACCGCCGGCGCGCAAAATTACAATATGTTTGCCGGTCAAATCAATAATGGTGGTTTCGACCCCAATGCTGCAGGCTCCACCATCCAAAATCATATCAACTTTATTGCCCAAGCTGTCGCGAACATGCTGTGCGGTAGTCGGGCTGATAGTCTTGAAGCGGTTGGCGGAAGGGGCTACAATAGGCACCCCGCTTTGGCGAATGAGCTCTAAGGCTACCGGATGGTTGGGCATGCGGACGGCAATTGAATTTAAACCGGCGCAGGCTAAATCAATGGCCGGATTGTTGTCTTTGCGCTTGAGCACAAAAGTCAGTGGTCCGGGCCAAAAGTGCTTGGCCAGCGCGATGGCGCGGTCATCGGTAATGGCATATTCAGACAGAAAATCAATATCGGCAATGTGGGAAATCAAAGGGTCAAACAGAGGTCTTTCCTTGGCCTTGAAGATATTAGCCACAGCTTGGGCGTTGTAGACATTAGCACCTAAGCCATAAACCGTATCGGTCGGAAAAGAGACTAATCCGCCTTGTTTGATGACTTCTGCCGCGTGGGCGATGTTTTCTGCTGTGGGGGTATAAATATTATTCATAGCTTAAATCTTCAAAATATTATAAATTGCCGATGGTAAATCTGAGTATTCTTCTAGCACTTTATTATCGGATTTGTCAACAATCAGGTATTTTTGGTGCGGCTGATTGTAAACTAAAAAGTCAAACTCGTTATCACCGAGGATAATGTTATCGACCGATGAGGCAAGCTTTTGGAAAACATTGACGTTGACTATGTCCATAAAATTGAGTGGTTCGGGTTTGATGCCGAATAAGTGTCTGCCCTCTAAAGACAAGGTGTTGATGTGGTGCAGAAGGTCAACAAAATCTTTGGGCATGGCAGCAATGCCGAATTTGGTCAAAGCCTTTTGGGCGAAGATGAGTTCTTCTGCTCGAAGTGATGACGGTTCGGCCAGAGATTTGAGTTTGCTTAATAAGGTGTTCATTATTCTCGACCTTTAGCGTAGAAGTATAGCGAATCTATAAGTTGGGTTAAGGCTTTAGATTTTTTGTTACTGATTAGCTGTTGTTGTTTTTGCATAAGTTTTTTTATTTTGCGTGGAAGGCGTTCGTGTTTGGCGGAAGTGTTATTGAGCCTGGTGGCTTTGTCGTGAGCGGCTTTCCAACGTTTGTAGTTGTTATGTTGTTTTAAGGTTTTGGGGTCATGGCTGTAATCGTAACGGATGTGATAATCAGGATGAAAACCGCCCCAAAAAACCATATCTTTGGGAAGATAAATTCTAGCTTTGTAGCTCTCTCTACGGCCAATGGTTTGGGTGATATCCAAGCAATGCAAAAAGCGGTGGTAGGGGTAATCAATCGTTAAACAAAGATTTTCAAAGTTATTAACCGCAGCCAGATATGGGCCGGCGGCGGCATCATTAACGGCAGCTTTATGGTGGACACTGAATTCGGGAGCTTTAATCAGAGTGCCGGTTCTATCAATAAAAGCGGTATTGTTGAAGTCTCCTCGGGAGCGGATGTAGTCTATTTGCTCGTTGCTCAAACGCTTGGAGATGTTGCCTGGGAAAGGGTACCCTTTTTGACGGTAGCGGTGAAGAAGTTTGACGCCACGCTCGTGGTCAATAATGTAAAGCGGGGAGGTGGAACCATATTGTTTCATCTGGCGGATGAGTTCTTCAGTGTAACGTGGATCCAAATTGATACGCGAAAGATAAGTGCGGAAGGATTTTTCGTTCTTGCGGATAAAGTCTTTGATGAAGCTTTGGCGTGCTCCCAGAAAAATATGCGCGTTGCCGTTTTCAGATACATTTTCTTTGAAACGTTGGAACAAAACATCAGAAAAGTCATAAGTGTTCATTTGAGAAATGAGTTCAGATGGAATGTTCATCTGTTGGAGTTGGCGCAGAACGTCGGTCTCAAGCTTGCGAAAACGGGGAAATTGGGCATAAATCTGCCACCCAGGGGAGGATTCAAGGTCGTAGTCTTGCGGGGGAAGTTCAGGCCGTTTGGGGTCGCTTATCAGCTTAAAATATTTATAGCTAAGGCGATTGCGGTTTGGGTCTTTGCTGGGCTCGCCGATGGTGCCGTAAAAGTCCATGCGGATAACGTGTTTTTCCTCTCGTGAAAGGGGATAGTGTTCAAGATTATCAATATATGACAAGCCCCAGAATGTGACCATATGTTTGACTTGTTGGCGTGCGGCGTTCATGTCTTCTATTGTGTGGCCGCGGTAGATGTTTTGTAGCGCTTGGATGGCTAGTTCGCGATTGTGGTTTTCAACCGAGTTGATGTCGGATAAAACCGAAGGAATGATGGGCTCTGTTTCGGAAGAGGGTGAAGCGCTTGTCTGAGATGTTGCCGTTGCTTGTACTTCTTGGTGTTTGGCGATTATGGCATCCAAAATTTGCTCGACCCGAGATGGTGTGCTTTCGTCCGAAGTCAGGTAGTCGTAGGGGTTGATATGTTTGTGTCCGCTTGCCAACAGCGTATCCTTATAAAGTTGTCTTTTTTTTGTCAAAATAACAGAAATTTAAAATTTGTCTAGTCCCTATTAGCGATTTTTTAGCCTTTTTAGCGTAAAATGTAGATATTATTTTAAAAGAAAAGGAAAAACAATATGGTGGAGTTCGTTTGTAATCAACTATCAGATGCAAAAACGGCAGTTAAGGTGGTGCCGGTCTTTAAAGATAAAGATATTTGGGAGCGAATCGGGGATTTTGTCAAAGCTAAAGATGCGAATCGGCTTAAAACATCGCTGGAAAAGCGGGCTTTTAGATATAATGACGGTGAGGTGATGGCCTTAGATGACGGTGAGCAGAAATATGTATTAGCGGCTGCTAAACCCAGAATGAGTGCATATGAAATGCAGCAATGGGGGGCAAAAATCGTGCGAGGTCTGCGGCGAGAGAAAGAGGCTGAGATTTTTGTGCCGGCGGAGTGGAGCAGTCAAGCCGCAGATTTGGCCTTGGGAGTTGAGCTGGAATTGTATAGCTTTGACAAGTATTTTACTACCAAAAAAGATGCTGACTTTAATCAGTTGGAAACAGTGTATCTTTATGGCGAAAAAAATATTGAGGAGGCTCAATTGGCGGAAGCAAAAGCCTTGGCTAACGGAGTGAGATATGCCAGAGACTTGGCTAATGAGGCGCCGAATTATTTGACGCCGGAGACTTTTGCTTTGGATATTAAACGGTTGGAATATTTGGGGCTGCAAGTGGAGGTGATTCCTACCGAAGAGCTCAAAGAAAAAGGTTTTGCTCTGACTTATGAAGTGGGGAAAGAATCGGTTAATCAGCCTTATGCCGTGATTGTAAAATGGTTGGGCAAGCCTAAGCAAAAAGACTTTGACGCGGCACTAATCGGCAAAGGGGTGACCTTTGATGCCGGAGGTGTGAATTTGAAAACAGCCAAAGGACTGGAAGATATGAAGATGGATATGTCCGGTGCGGCGGCGGTAATGGCGGTGATGAAAGTGGCCGCTTTGCGCAAGATGAAGTTGAATTTGGTGGCCCTTGCCGGTTTGGCTGAAAATATGATTGGTGGTAAAGCCTACAAACCGCAAGATGTGTTGTTTTCAGCATCAGGATTGACCGTAGAGGTTGGAAACTCTGATGCCGAAGGGCGAATGCTGTTGGCGGATTGTTTGTGGTATGCGACCGATAAACTCAAAGCCAAAACCGTGATTGATGTGGCAACCTTGACCGGTGCGGTGGCTAATACTTTGGCCGGAGTTTATGCAGGATTGTTTTGTGAAAATGAGGCCTTGAGCGAGGCTTTATTAAAAGCCGGAAAAAACAGCGGTGAAAAGCTCTGGCAGATGCCGATGGCCGCAGAATATGAGGAAAAGATAAAGTCAGATATCGCCGATGTGTGTCATATTGGTAATGGTGGAGCCGGAGGATCAACGGCGGCGGCGTTCTTAAAGCGATTTGTTAAAGGAAAAACCGCTTGGGCGCATTTGGATATTGCCGGTTGTGAGGTGATTAAAAAGCCAAAACCAATGTACCCTAAAGGAGCGGCCGGTTTTGGCGTGAAACTGTTGTATGAATATTTGAAAGGGCTGAAGTAATGCAGGTTGATAAACGAATTGTACAGCTGGCGCAGAATGTGTTGAAAAGTTCGGTCGAGCTGAAGAAAGGCGAAAAGATTTATATTGAGGCTTTTGGATTGTCAACCTTGGATATGTTGAGGAGCTTGATTGGTGAGGCAACCAAAATCGGGGCGGTGCCGTTCTATTATTTTAATGATGAGAGCTTTACTAAAGAAATGGTTAAATATGCCTCGGCAGAGCAGTTGCAACAGCATGCCAAAATGCACCAAAGGCTTATGGAAGAGGCTGATGTGTATGTGGCGGTGCGCGGGTATGATGATATTTTTGCGTTGTCAGACGTAGATGCCAAGCAGATGGCTTTGTATGGCAAATATTATCATGGGCCGGTGCACACCCAAACCAGAGTGCCTAATACGCGCTGGTGTGTGATGCGGTTTCCGAATAACACAATGGCGGCGTTGTCAAGAATGTCAACCGAGGAGTTTACCGACTTTTATTTTAAGGCGTGTTTGCTGGATTATCGCAAAATGGATAAGGCAATGGAGCCTTTGCAAAAGCTGATGATGAAAACCGATAAAGTGTGCTTAAAAGCTAAAGGGACCGACTTGAGTTTTTCAATCAAAGGAATTGGGGCGCAGCGGTGTTCGGGGCATAAAAATATTCCGGACGGAGAGGTGTATTCGGCGCCGGTAAAAGACTCAATCAATGGGGTGATTCAGTTTAATACGGATACGACTTATAACGGGATTTTCTTTTCCAACATACGTTTGGTTTTCAAAAAAGGAAAAATTGTTGAGGCGTCGTCTTTAGTGAATAATGATAAGTTGCAGGAGATTTTAGCACTGGATAAAGGGGCGCGGTATATGGGGGAGTTTGCTCTGGGCGTAAACCCGCATATCACCAAGCCGATTTTGGATATTTTGTTTGATGAGAAAATTGCCGGTTCGCTGCATATGGCTATTGGCAATGCATATGATGTGACTGACAACGGCAATCGCTCATCCATACATTGGGATTTGGTGCAAATCCAGACACCGGAAAACGGCGGCGGAGAAATTTATTTTGATGATGTATTAATCCGCAAAGACGGGCGCTTTGTGTTAAAAGAGCTGCAGGGGCTTAATCCGGAGAAACTTCGGTAATCAATCCATCAACAAAGCGGGGCAGCGTGGTGCCGGCCGGGCCGAAAATGTGGTGGTCAAAGTAGTAATTATTAGAGGTGTTTTCTAAGTTGAACTCCCAGGTTTCGGCTCCGTTTTGTTTGGCTATTTGCACAAAGGCCGCCGCAGGGAAGACAACGCCCGAGGTGCCGACCGAGATAAACAAATCACAGTTTTGGAGCAGAGAATCAACTTTATCCATATACAACAAATTTTCCCCAAAAAAGACGATGTTGGGTTTCATGAAACCGACGGCCTCGCAGTGAGGGCAGGTGGTCTCGGTGGTGACATCGCCCCAGCTTTCAAGAATGTGCCCGCAGTTGAGGCATACGGCTTGGTTGATTTGGCCGTGGATGTGGTAAACATTAGTATTGCCGGCTTTTTCGTGCAGGGTATCAACATTTTGGGTGATGATGCTGACCTTGTGGGGAAAAGCTTGCTGCAATTTGGTTAAACACAGGTGAGCCGGATTGGGCTTGGCGCGGAGGAGCTCAGGTTTCATCTCATTATAAAAATCGTGCACATATTCGGGGTTGCGCTGAAAAGCTTCAATCGTGGCGACGTCTTCAACGCGGTGGTTGTTCCACAGGCCGTTGGCGCTGCGGAAAGTGGCTAAGCCGGACTCAGCAGAGATGCCGGCGCCGGTCAAAACAACAATGTTAGAATAAGTTTTGGGCATGGGTATCCTCCTTTGGAGCCTAAGTATAGTCAGTTTGCAAAATTTTTAAAGTGCAAAAAAATAAAGAGGATAACTTTATTCTCAACATTGATTTATCAATGCCGGTCTTGTATTTTAGGCATAAATTAGTGTTTGTTTAAGAGGGTTTATGATGAAAAAAATCAGTTGTTTGGCTATGCTCGCGGGGATGATGTTGTTGTCAACAAAGGCCGAGGCAGTGCCTAATCGAATCTATGTGGGTGCTGATTATATTTTTCATCAGAACAGTGTTGATGACAGCGGGCCGACTTTTCGTTCCGTAAATCCGACGATTAATTATGAAACCGAGTATCCAAAAGATTTTTCGGTGCCGAGTGTCAATGTCGGTTATAATTTCAGCGAAAATTTTGGCGTGGAGGCGTTCTATCAGGCATCAGGAAGTGAAGATGATCATTACTTCGGGGTTTGGAACAGTTTGGATAGCTTGAGTGCTGAAACTGACTTTCAGGCTTATGGTGTGGATTTAATGGCTTATTTAAAGACAACCGATAAAGTTGACTGGGTGTTGTCTGCCGGTTTGGCTCAATATGAGTATAAAACCAAGTTTAAGTATCGCTATTTGAATTTGTATCGTGAGCAGGAAATTGAAGAAGACGGCTTGGGTATTCGTTTCGGAACAGGTTTTCAAATCAACTTTGATGATTATGTTTCTTTCCGTGCGATGTATCGCTATATTTTCTCCGATGTGCCGGGGCTCAAACATGCTCAAGAAATCGTGTTTGGGGTTAGGATTGGATTTTACCCATTCTTTTATTAATAGTTTGGGGGGAGTTTGGAAGCGGGTGCCGCTTCACCCACTAACCTAGCTGTTGATGGATAGGGGCAGAGGACGAACTGCGTTCGTATCGTGCCCCTGTTGAGAATCTAAAATGCCATGACCGGGCGAACGGAGTAGCCGTTGAGGTAGTTGCTCTTATAGCTGGTGCCTATCTTGAACGAACCACTCGTACCGGCGCTGAAGCCCCACGCGTAGTAACTGGAGTACTCAGACGACAACCAAACGATCTCACCGCCGCTGTAAACATTTCCTAGGATTGTGCCTCCGGCAGTGGTGATACCGGCATTGACTTTGGCGAAATTGACGTGATTACTAAGGTTGCTTAATAAGCCACCTGAAGGCAGGCACCAGCTTTTACCGCTTGGGGTGCCTTTCGGTTTATAATTCTTAGCCGCCCATGCTGCCGGATAAGTTGAGCTGTTACCATATGCGGTAATAACATCCGTATTAGTACAACTGGCTTGTATATCGGTTAGGCATGATGTTGATGTACAGTTACTTAGTCCCGGAATATCCGTGCCATATCCACCCCATGCAATATCTGTCTTAACCGGCTTAACCGTTATAATCCAGCCGGCTTGGCTGGCGGATTTTTCATAGATTACAATACCGAGCAGAGTTTTGGAGCTTTCGAGTTTATCAGAACAAGTGCCATCGCTGTAATACAACGCACCGATGACGCAGTTTGTTTTATAATCATATTCACATTTTTGAGACGAATCGTTCCAGATATAACCAGATGTGCAGGTGCATTCGTAGTATTTACCGTTACAAGCTTTGCCAACGCCGATTTGGTTGGTATCGGAGCAGGTTTGGGTGAAGCCGTATTTAGTACAAAATTCTTGTTCATATTCCGACTCTGATTTGAAGCAAGCCCATTTGTTGCCGAAAGGGCATTTGACCCCGCTGCCACCGGAGCAAGAGGTTTCGGTATAGCCCAGCGTGGCGCAATCTTGGGTCGCGACGCACTGGGCAGAGGTTAAACTTGGGATTAAGGACAGAGATGTCCCTAGCAATAAAAAGCGTATTTTCATAACAAAGCTCCATTGTTTTTATAGTTAAAACAAACTCGCCAGAGTTATGAAAACTAAGGCGAGCGGAGCTACAAAACTGTAAAGACAACAGTCGCTGTTATTCAATATATTACCAGCACTCCGCCACTAGGCGGATATTTCGTCTTTAGGTGTTTTGTAGACACCGCGGTCGGGTCATCCGACTGCAGATTCAGAATACCACTTTGGCGCCAAGGTTGCAAGCGGTTTTTGATGTAATGGTGAAATATCGATTTTCAAGAGAAAATGGCGGCGCTAGATATTATTTGGTTAATTTTGTCTAGCGGTTTTTGGGGAGGAGGTTATACGGGAAGATGTGAAGGGAAGAAGGGTGGATGGAGAAAGGTTAGAGAAAAATAAATTGGCATGGGATGTGTGAACTTAATTGCTCCGGCATAGCCGGAGGCACAAGCTATTCAGCTTGTGGTGGATGTTTTTTATAAAGCAAGTTGTGAGATAAAATGTGAATGGTAGGTTTGGTTGAAATCGTAAAAACAGGCGGTTATCGTAATATCTGGTTTTTTTATAAAATTTTGTTTGACAATTTGTCTAATTGAGAGTAGGGTGGTGGTGTTTTAGATATTTTTTTGTTTAATTATAAATTTTTTATTATGAATTATATTGGATTTAGTCAAGAGTATGTTTTTTGCAGTCGGCAAATTGAAGCATTGAAAAGGGTTTTTCACAGCGGATTGGTGCAGACTTCGGTTTTGGTGACGGAGCTTAGTCATTTGCAGCAGAACTGGGAAACTTATCTGAAAGGTAAGCAAGAAAAATTTAAGAGCCAGGTCGATGTGTTTGCCGTTCTAAAAGGTGGCGGTGACTGGCAGGTAAATATGATGTATATGCTTAACTTGATGAAAATGCATCCGGAGTTGTGCGAGGGAAAGTATCGTGATTTGGCGGTGCTGTTTTGGCAGACAGCCGTAAATAAGGATAGAAACTCTCGTTTGAATGCGGTGAACAAGCATCTTACAACATTGGCAGAGATTATGACATCTTATCAGGCGTGTGTGTGGATGCTTAAAGAAACCGAGAAACATGATAACTTTATCATGGATTTTGCTCAATGGATGCTGAAACATGATTTTAGAGATGAGGCAGTGGCTAGGGCTATCAATAAAATGAAGCTTGAAAACATGAGGAGAGCAGAGATGATTGAAACTCCGCTTTCTGAAAAAGCGAGAAATTTATGCGAGTTGTTTAACCGATAAAATTGTAGCGATATGGACTATGCAGAATTTTTTGAATGGTATGATTTCTTGAGCCAAAATGTGTATTTGTTGGAGCAAGGTTTGTCAGAAATCGAGAAAGGTTCTCCGGTGCGCAAAATGTTTAAGCGGAACATCAAGTATCAAAAGCGGTTGCTGAACGACAAGGTGAAGTTCTTTGGCAGGAAAGCTCCTTCAACAGTGCGGGCTTTTTGTCGCTTGGGTGAAGAAAAGGCTAATTTGCTGCTGAAAAAATTGGCTAAGAATCATGAATTGTGCAGTTTGGTCGGATATAAGTTGGCGGCAATATTCCCGATGGCTTATAATAAGGCGTCGGTAGCTCAAAGACTGTTGTGGCTCAAAGTGATGGGGTGTCGAGAGATGCTCTCTTATTTGGTTGCGCATCCACAAGCATGGAAAAATGTGCAAGCAGCCATAAAAAATTCAAAAAGCGATGATGGTATTCTGGCTATGGAGAGTCAGTTGTCGGAGGTGCTGATGAATTATGCTGAAGAGGCTGAGCCGCTCAATGAAACAAGAGCCGAGATGATGACTTTTGCAATTGAATAAATTTTACTCAATAGAGGTGAGGACTTTGCTCCTTGCCTCTTTTTTTATGAAAGATGTTTGGGATAATTTGTGCAGGGCTTGATAAAATAGTTGAATTAAATTTTTTTTAGTGTATTAATATCTTAGCTTAATGGGATTTTGAGGTCCCTTATGGGTATTTTAAATAGTTAATGATAAGGATATAAAAATGGTATCGTTAGCCGAAAAAATGGCTTCTAATATGGACTTCGGCGCTTTTAGTAAAGCTGAAGAACTGAAAAAAAGACTGTGGTTTACGGTCTTTGCTTTGATTGTGTTCCGTTTGGGAACGTTTATTCCGCTGCCAGGAATCGACCCGCATGTGTTGTCGGATATATTTGCCAGAAATTCAGGCGGTATTCTCGGTATGTTTAATATGTTTGCCGGTGGTGCGTTGGAGCGTATGACAATCTTTGCTTTGAATATTATGCCTTATATCTCGGCGTCGATTATCATTCAACTGGGGCAGTCGGTTGTTCCGTCTTTGGCCGCCCTTAAAAAAGAGGGTGAGGCCGGACATCGTAAAGTTACACAAATGACACGCTATTTGACTGTGTTGATTACGATTGTTCAGGGCTATGGTATTGCTGTAGGTTTGGAAAGCATGACCGGAAGTGCCGGTATCTCAGCCGTGATTAACCCAGGTTTTGTGTTCAAATTTACAACCATCGTGTCTTTGGTCGGTGGTACAATGTTTATTGTTTGGCTTGGTGAGCAGATTACATCACGCGGTGTGGGCAATGGTTCATCCTTGATTATTACGGTTGGTATTATTGCCAATATTCCGACGGCTTTGGCTCAGACTTTTGAGTTGGGACGTGTCGGTTCCATGTCGTTGGGCGTGATTGCTTTGTTGATGGTTATGGTGTTGGTGCTGATTTATGTGATTGTGTTGGTTGAAAGAGCTCAGCGCAAAATCATTATCCAATATCCAAAGCGTCAGATGGGAATGAGAATGACTGCGGCGGAAAGCTCTCACTTGCCGTTGAAAATTAACCCAACGGGTGTTATTCCTCCGATTTTTGCAAGCTCTTTGTTGTTGCTGCCGATTACCATTGCTAATTTTTCGGCTGAAAACGGTCCGGAGTGGGTGCAAAATCTGAGCCAGTGGTTGGGCCACGGACAGCCTTTGTATTTGGCTCTGTATGCTTTCTTGATTGCGTTTTTTGCGTTCTTTTATACCGCAGTGGTATTTAATCCGGAAGAGACTGCCGAAAACCTCAAAAAACACGGTGGATTTATTGCCGGTATTCGTCCGGGTAAAAATACCGCTGAGTATTTGGACTATGTGATTACTCGTTTGACGGTGTTGGGTGCATTCTATTTGGTAGCATTGTGTATCTTGCCGGAAATCTTGATTTCTGAACTGTCGGTGCCGTTTGTGTTGGGTGGTACGACCTTGCTTATCGTGGTTCAGGTAACGATGGATTTTGTTGGTCAGTTGCAGTCGCACTTGATAGCTTATCAATATGAAGGATTGATTAAAAAAGCGGCGTTGGTTGCCAATAAAGGAAAGAAGAGATAATGAATAAAAATGGTTTGGGACGGCACATCATCTTTACGGGTGTGCCGGGGTGCGGTAAAGGTACTCAGGCGCGAATCCTAAAAGATAAGTTGTCTATTCCGCATTTGTCGACAGGTGAAATGCTTCGTGCCGAAGCGGCCAAAGGAACCCCTCTTGGTCTTGAAATCAAGGCTTTGTTGGATAGAGGCGAATTTGCTACCGATGATATGATTATTAAAATGGTGGCAGAGCGAATCGATGATGAAGACTGTAAAAATGGTTTTATTTTAGATGGTTTTCCTCGGACTTTGCCTCAGGCTGAAGCGTTGGAGAAAATGCTGGCTAAAAGAGGAATTTCTCTTGATGCCGTGATTGAAATCCAAGTGCCTGATGAGATTATTATGGAAAGAATTTTGGGGCGCTATGCTTGTATGAACTGTGGCGCAGGTTATCATGACAAATTTCAAAAGCCTAAAATTTATGGTGTTTGTGATGTGTGCGGCGGAACTAACTTTTTCCGCAGGGTCGATGATAATCGTACTACCGTACAGAATCGTTTGGTTAATTATAGGGCTTTTACATATCCGACAATCCCTTATTTTGAGAAAAAAGGATTGTTGCGTTGTGTGGACGGAACCGGTACAATCAATGCAGTCAGTAAAAAAATTGACAGTGTATTGGGAATCGGATGAGTTTTTGAGCATAAAACGAATCGTCTCGGCGTAAATGCAGGCTTGTCTTGATGAAATAGCGTCGGGAAATATTAAAAAAATTGTGAGAATCGGTTTTTTTGATGTTGAATTTTGTTTTTGTTGCAAAAAAATTATGCTTTTTTGAAAAAAATTAGCGAATGATGGTTGACACTTTTAAATTATGGCATATAATCCGGCTTAATTTTGAAAAGTGGTGATCAACTTTTTAAATGTGGTAATTAAATAAGAAAATGGAGAGTTAATTTGGCTCGTATAGCTGGTGTAAATATTCCTACCGCCAAAAAGATTGAAGTCGCTTTGACTTATATTTATGGTATTGGAAGAAAAACTGCTCAAGATATTTGCGCAAAATCTGGTGTCTCCCCTGAACTTCGTGTTCATCAGTTGTCTGAAGAACAAGTTGCTAAAATTCGTGAAGTTATTGATCACGATCATTTGGTTGAAGGTGAGTTGCGTCGTGAAGTCGGTGTCAATATCAAAAGATTGATGGATTTGGGCTGCTACAGAGGCCTTAGACACCGTAAAGGTTTGCCGGTAAGAGGTCAGAGCACTAAACAAAATGCTCGTACCCGTAAAGGTAAACGTAAGACTGTGGCTAACAAGAAGAAGTAAGAGGTAATCCATGGCAAAAGCAGTACAACGTATTAAGAAAAAAGAAAAGAAGAATATTACAGCCGGGGTTGCCCATGTAAATTCTACTTTCAATAATACCCGAGTAACCATTACTGATGCTCAGGGTAATACTGTCGCTTGGTCTACAGCCGGTGCTAATGGCTTTAAGGGGTCTCGTAAGTCTACTCCTTATGCTGCTCAGGTCGCCGCTGAAGAAGCTGGTAAAAAAGCGCAGGAAAATGGTATGAAAACCCTTGAGGTAGAGGTTAAAGGTCCTGGTTCTGGAAGAGAGTCTGCCATTAGAGCTTTGCAGGTAATAGGTTTTACAATTACTACTATTCGTGATGTTACTCCTATTCCTCATAATGGTTGTCGTTTAAGAAAAAGACGTCGCGTTTAATTTGTGTTCAGAGACGATGAGCCCTCAGTGGCTCGTCATCTTTGATTTTTAATAATTTATGCTTATGCACTAAAAAGAGGACAAACCAGTGATTCAAAAGAATTGGCAAGAACTTATTAAACCTACAAATTTAGATGTTGTTTCCGAAGCCGGAAAAAAAGCTAAAATCGTGGTTGAACCTTTGGAGAGAGGCTTTGGTCTTACTCTGGGGAATGCTTTGAGAAGAGTGTTGTTATCTTCTTTGCAGGGCGGCGCTGTGACAGCTATTAAAATTAATGGCGTTTTGCATGAGTTTTCGGTTATCCCAGGGGTTAGAGAGGATGTTACCGATATCGTGCTTAATATCAAATGTCTTGCAGTTGCAGTTAACGGTGAAGGACCGAAAACTATGACGCTGAAGGCTGAAGGACCTTGTGAGGTTACTGCAGCTATGATTGATACAGGTCATGATGTTGAAATTAAAAATCCTGAATTGGTTATTTGCAATTTGGATGCCGGTGCTAAAATTAATATGGAATTGACCGTTAATACCGGTAAGGGATATGTTCCTGCCGCTATGAATAAGTCTCCGGATGCTCCGATTGGTGTTATTCCGGTTGATGCGATTTATTCTCCGGTACGTAAAGTATCTTACAAAGTTGAGAATACTCGTGTAGGTCAGGTTACCGACTATGATAAATTGACTATGGTAGTTGAGACTAATGGTGTGGTAACTCCGGAAGATGCTGTTGCTTATGCAGCCAGAATCTTGCAAGATCAATTGAAACCATTTATTAATTTTGATGAACCGGAAGCTGAGGCTGAGGTCGAAAAAGAAGAATTGCCGTTTAACAAAAATCTGCTTAAGAAAGTGGATGAACTTGAGCTTTCAGTTCGTTCAGCTAACTGCCTTAAGAATGATAATATTGTTTATATCGGTGATTTGGTTCAGAAAACTGAAGCTGAAATGCTCAGAACTCCGAACTTCGGGCGTAAGTCTTTGAATGAAATCAAGGAAGTATTGGCTAAAATGGGTATCCATTTGGGTATGGAAACTCCGGGTTGGCCGCCTGAGAATATTGAAGAGTTAATTAAACGTGTTGATGAACATTTTTAAGCTAATTGTTTGTTGATATGTTAAAAACCTCTCGTAGTAAATACGAGAGGTTTTTTTTATAAGGTATGCAGAGAGATAAGGTGTTGAGTGGTTGTTTATAATGGCATGAGTTTGAAGTTAATAAGGAGATATTGACACGCAATGAGCACTATCTAAGCATCACGACTTATCTGCTCCTAGTTCTCAACAGCTAACTTAGGGGGGGGAAAGTTGGTGCAGCTGCTCTCTCTGATGGTTCAGTTGTCGACCTCTCCCTGCACTGGAGAGGAGAGGGGAATAAAAAATGCGGGGGAATAAAACCTCGCATTTTTTTGTATGATAAAATATTTTACTTTATTTGAAAATCTGTGTTTACATAAATGAAAAAGTGTGGTATAGTAGAGTCGTGAAGATAAAAAATAATTGGGGTGATATTATGACTGATATTAAAAATATACTGCTTTGGTCGGTATCCTGTTATTGTCTTATGGACGCCGCCTCATCTTATGCTGCTTTTTATAAAAATCAAATTACCCCTGATAATATCGGCAGATTAACAGAATCTACACATATTGACACACTTACGCTTTTTGAGCGTAGTTCTTCACACACACCTGTTGTTAGTCTGCCGTCTCCTTCAAATCAAGAGTACAAACTCGCTTCGGTTTGTTTTATTACTGATGCCGGCAATTGTGATGGTGCAGGCGCCGGATTTGAAAGCAGCTCATCTTCCGGCTTAGGACCGATTGACCCTGATAATCCGGAAATGTGTCGCTTAGAAGG